>CAYPKI010000001.1:0-8041 GCA_964411265.1 uncultured Alcanivorax sp.
CAGTGGCAGGAAAGCGAGCACATTGGTAAGAATGCTGAACGTGATGGGCACGGCCACGTCCCGGGCGCCTTCCACGGCCGCGTCGATGGCGCCCAGGCCCTGCTGGCGGTACTCGTAGATGTTCTCGCCGGCGACAATGGCGTCGTCGACCACAATGCCCAGCGCTACAATGAAGGCGAACATGGACACCATGTTCAACGACACGTCCATGCCGGGCAGGAACAGGAAAGCGCCCAGAAAGGAGGTGGGAATGCCCACCGTCACCCAGAAGGCGAGCTTGAATTCGAGGAAAAGGCTGAGCAATGCCAGCACCAGCAACAGCCCCAGAAACCCGTTTTTCAGCAGCAGTTGCAGCCGCTGTTCATAGATCTCCGAGCTGTCGCCGCGCACCGCGATCTCGATGCCCGGTGGCAACTGCGCGCGTGCCCGGGGCAGCAATTTGTTGACGCCGCCAGAGACACTGATGGGACTCTGCTTGCCCACCCGGTAGACATCGATGCCGACTGACGGCTGGCCGTTGAAGGTGGAATAGTCGTCAATGTCCTCGAAGCCCTCGCTGACCCGGGCAATATCGGATAATCGCAGCACGGTGCCGCTTTCGCGCACCACAATGGGGATATCTTCAAACTCGCGTGCCCAGTCCTTGCGCTGTTGGACGCGCACCAGAATATCGCCGCCTTCCGTTTCCAGGCTGCCCCCGGCGCGGTCCAGCGCCGAGCTAGCGACTCGGTCGGCCACTTCGCTAAGCGTGAGGCCATGCGCGCGCAGGGTCTGCTGGTCCAGCTGGATATGAATTTCCGGGCCCCGGTCGGAATCCACTTCCACCTGGGTGACATCCGGCGATTGCAGCAATGTGTCGCGAACCCGTTCCGCCGCCGTGCGCAGGGTCAGCTCGTCCACGTCGCCATAGATTTCCAGGTCCATGACGTCGCGCTTGCGGTTGGCCAGGGCGATTTCCGGCTCCTCGGCGTCGTCGGGGAAGGTGGTAATGCGCTCCTCCGCCTGCTGCACATCCTGATAGAGTTTTTGTGGCCTGGTGCCGGTCATGGCCTCCACACGGACCTGGCCGGAATTCTCGCTGGCCGTGGAGCGCACTTCCTTGATGCCTTCCAGCCCGCGCACGGCTTCCTCGATGGCCAGGATTACGCCCTGCTCTACTTCCTCCGGACTGGCGCCCGGATAGGGCACGGTGACGTTGATGATATCCAGGGAAAAATCCGGGAAGACTTCTTTCTTGATCTGGCTGGCCATCAGGAGGCCGCCGGCGATCAGCAGTACCATCAAGAGATTGGGCGCCACCCGGTGGCGGACCAGCCAGGCCAGGGGGCCGCTTGCGGTGCTACTGGTCTCGGGCTCGTTCAAGGCGCCGGCTCCGCTGCCTCGGGCTCGTCCCCGGCTTCATCACGGAGACGCAGCGGCATGTCCTCGGCGGGCACTTCAATGCTGGAGGTCACCACGCGCTCGCCAGCGCGCAGCCCGGAGCGGACATAGACCGTGCCGCTGCTACGCAGCGCCACCTCCACGTCCCGGATTTCCAGCTCATCGTCTGCGTTCATGACCCAGACCTGGTTGTCGCTGCGCAGCCAGGCCCGGTCCAGCGCGATTACGCTGGACAGCGTCCGCCCCTCAATCGACGCGCGTACAAACGAGTCCAGCAGCAGCATCGGCTTGCCGCTGTTGTCGTCCTTGCGCGCCAGCGGATCCGGGACCCGCACCAGCACACGCGCCATGCGGCCGGTCTCGCCCAGGTCACCGCGCATCCGCAGCACCCGCCCGCTGCGCTGAGCTCCCTGGGCCCAGGCGCCATCGCGGTAGAGCTTCACGGTCGAGGCCTCGCCATCGCGGCGGGGCAGCTTGATCCAGGGCAGCTGGCTTACGGGTACGGACAGCTCCACCCGGTAGGCATTGGTATCGGCCAGCCGGGCCACCGTGGTCGTGCTCGCGACCTGGGCGCCGCGGCTTACCCCGCGCTCGAGTACCACAGCCTCAAAAGGTGCGCGCAGTCGGGTGCGTTCCAGATTCAACCGGGCCTGCGCCAGCGCCGACTGGGCGCTGGCAACCCGGGCCATCGCCTGCTTCATCTGGGGCTGGCGCAGCATCAGCGCCTTTTCCTCGTCTGAAACCGACTTGTCCAGCATCTCGTATTCCTGACGCGCGACCACCTGGTTGCCTTCTTCCAGCTGCAGCTGCGCGCGCGCCTCTTCCAGTTCCGCCTTGCGCTGTTCCACGGTCAGCGCGAAGTCGGCCGGGTCCAGACGCAGCAGTAGCTCGTTGCGGTCCACCAGGTTGCCGGGCTCCAGCGCTTCCGTGGTTTCCAGTACGGAACCGCTGACGCGCGGTTGCAGGGCGACTTCGTGTTCCGGATGGACTTCCCCGAAGGCCTCGATGCGCGGCCTGTGCTCGCCACGCATAACAGTTTCCACGGTGACCAGCCGGGCCTGTTGCTCGGGTTCGCTTGTTTCCGGCGACGGCGCCGTCATGTTCAAAACCGCGACCACGGCCACGCCCGCCAGTACAATGGCCAGGCCCGACAGAACCCGTCGAAGTCGGCCGGACCCGCGCTGATTCTGGAAGTCACTCATCCGGGTTTTTCTCCGTCTGCGGGCCGTAGTTCCGCGGTTTCAGGCCACCGGCCAGGGTGCGGTGAAGGGTGACGCGATTCTGCAAGAGTTCCCGACGGGCAGTCAGCACCCGGCGTTCCAGTTCCTGCTTGTTGACCAGCGCGTCCAGCACATCCAGATAATCCGTGGTACCACGGGTATAGCGCGAACGAATGCGCTCCAGCACCTGTCCGGCCAGCCCTAGTTGATCCCGCAGGCTTTTCAGCCGTTCGCGCTGGCGCTGCTCCGCGCTGAGCGCGTCCTCGACCTCGCGGATGGCGTCCAGCATGGTCTGTTCGTATTCATGGATGGCAACGCGCAGAGCGGCACGCGCTCGATCCGTCTCCGCGCGGCGCCGGCCACCGTCTATCAATGGCAAAGACAGACTGGTGCTGAAGCTCGCCAGCCAATCCTGGAACAGCTCCCCGGCGGAGGTGGCTGTATCCGTAATGGACGTCCCCAACTCGATCCGGGGCAACCGTGCGGCCAGGGCAGCGGCTACACGCTCGTCCGCCGCGCGTACGCTGAGCAATGCCTGGCGCACATCCGGTCGACGTTCCAGCACTTCCGCCGGTACGCCGGTGTCCGGTTCCGGCGGCGCCGACGGCAAATCCCCGGAAGCTTTCGGGGGCTGAAACTGGCCCGGCGTCGTGCCCACCAGCGCGGCCAGCTGCAGGCGCAGGCTGTCGTTTTGCCGGCGCGTGCTGATTAGCTGGCCCCGGGTTTCCTCCACGAGCTGCTTCTGGCGCAACACATCCGCACGGTCCACCTGGCCCTGCCGGCGGCGCAGGCGGATGAGTTTTAGCACCTTTTGGTTAAGCTTGAGCTGATTTTGCAGCAGGGTTTCACGCAGCCTGGCTTCGCGCAGCCGGAACCAGGTATTGGCCACTTCGCCGGTCAGCGTGATGGCCGCGTCCGACCAGGCGGCCGCGCGCGCCTGCGCATCCAGCGCGGCCGCATCCGCGGCCGCATCCACGCGGCCCCACAGATCCAGCTCCCAGGAGGCGCTGGCGCCGCCGGAGAAAAGCTCGCTCGTGACACCCTGATCCGTGCGCTCCCGGGTGGCCTCGCCGCTGGCGGTCAGGGCGGGCCAGCGCGGTGCCCCCTCGCGCCGGGCCACGGCCCGCGCCTGCTCCAGCCGTGCCCGGGTAGCGCGCAGGGAACGATTCCCCGCCAGGGCCTGTTGCATCAGTTGCTCCAGGGCGTCGCTATCGAGCGAGCGCCACCAGCGCGCGTGCACCTCGCTGGAGCCGCTGGCGGAGAAGCGCTCCGGGGCCAGCTCCGAGGGCGTCGCCGGTTCCGGGGTTTGCTGACAACCGGCGAGGCTGGCCAGAAAAAACAACAGCCAGAGCCGATGTCGCGACGAGAGCGAATGCAACGGATTTCCATCCTGAACGGTGCGGCGCATGATAGCGCCCAGTGCACTGATGCGCGAGTGAAGCCGGACGGCTATGCCGTTAAATCCTGTATCCATGCATTGAAAGCGGCTATCGCCCTGATGGGGGCCCAGGCCCTTTATTTCCGCGCTCGGGTCCCCGATACTAAAACGCCGAAAATTATGATTTGCTACCGATAACGGAGGAGACCGCATGACCATTGAACACAGCAAAACCGTGGCCGATGAGCTGGCGAAGCTGCTGGCGGAAAGCTATACGCTTTATCTCAAAACGCACAAATACCACTGGAACGTGACCGGGCCCAATTTTCACAGCCTGCATCAGCTGCTTGAACAGGAATACACCGAGTTGGCCACGGCCGTGGATGAGATCGCCGAGCGTATCCGCGCACTGGGCCAGAAAGCACCCGGCAGTTACGCCGAATTCGGGAAACTCTCGGAAGTTCATGACGATGAAGGCGACCCGGACGCTGAGACCATGCTGGCCAATCTCGCTCGGGATCATCGCAAGGTAGCTGAGCGGGCCAACGATGCCATGAAAATTGCCGGGGAACATGAGGACGAGGGCTCGGCCGCGCTGGCCAATGATCGTATCTCGGTGCATGAAAAGGCAGCCTGGATGTTGTCGGCCCATCTGGGCTGACGCCGGCTATGGGCGCTCCGGTTTTATTGAGCCGGGCTATCAGCACGATTGATACATTCGGCTGGCTTGATGAACGGGGGTGATCCGATACTGTCATACAGAAAGCAATGGAACGCAGAGCAGCCTTCCCGCGGGCTGCTCGGAAATCTTCCCCCTCTTGGCCCGGTTCCCCCGCCGGGCCTTCTTTTTAGTGGAGCCCCTCTGATCCGGGTCCGAGCCAGATTTGTGACTTCGTCACCCTTCGGGCCACGCCGTTTTTCGCTCAGCTCCGCGTTGTGCCTCTTACCCGTACAGGCAGTACGGCGGCGTCGGCACGCTCAGCGCCCTGTCCCGGCCATGCTCGTTTTTCAGCGTGCCAGCCCGGGTCTCTGGCGAGGCGCGTCTCGCAGGCCATGGCCGTAGCCCCGGGCAAGAGACGCAACGCCGCCAGAGTCCGGGACACGCTGAAGGCTCTGAAAAGCAAGCATGGCCGGACGGGGCGCTCAATCTGAGCAAAAAACGACGCGGCAAATCTCACTCGGACCCGCACCAGAGGGGCTTCGTGGTGCACGCATCCACGCGCGGAGCATTGGCGAGTGAGATGCGCGCGGGGTGTGGCGGGATGAGCCGGAAGTGGCATAATTGCCGGGAACCGGCGCGGTGCCGGTCGCGAGGCCACCGGAGGACAAGGCGCATGCAAAGGGTAACGGTCCGCGACATCATGGCCCCGGAGCCCGGTGGCCATCAAAAAGGGCACCTTGCTGCCCGAGGCGGTGGACAAGCTGGTCAATGATTAGCTGCCGGGTGTACTTTTTGGACAACGGCAATCATGTTATTGGCTTTAGCTCCGAGCAGGATTGACCGGGCCATTTGCTGAAGGAACCTAGAATGCGCAGGGCGCGCCCTTGGTCGATGGGATAATGACAAGCAACGCCGTGACGCTGGACCCGGCTATGCTGCTCATGGACCTGGCCCGGCGGGTGCTACACCTGCGACCCTGGACCTTTCCGGTCGTGAAAGAAGGGCTACATGAGGGCGCGGTCACGCGCCCTCATGTAGTAGACGCTTGGCGGCGCCAGTGCGCCAACAGCGAGCGCAAGGAGTAAGTCTTCGCCGGCCACTACGGCGTCGGCGCCATCCGCAAGATTCGGGGGGATCATGGATTACCGCGAGATCCTGTACCAGGTCGATCAGGGCGTGCTCACCATCACGCTCAATCGGCCCGAGCGCATGAATGCCTTCACCATGCGCATGAAAAGCGAGCTGGTGGACGCCTTCCAGCGTGCCAATGCCGACGACGCCATCCGCGTGATCGTGGTCACCGGTGCCGGCAAGGCCTTTTGTGCCGGTATCGAAATGGAAGGCGAGGGTCACATTTTCGGTTACGACGACGCCCAGGGGCGCGAGCCGCCCCTTGAGCAGATCCGGGATTCCGGTGGTGAAGTGGCGCTGGCCGTCTACCAGTCCAAAAAGCCCGTCATTGCCGCCATCAACGGCGCTGCCGTGGGCGTGGGCATAACCATGACTCTGCCCATGGATTTCCGGCTGGCCGGGGAAGGGGCAAAAATCGGTTTTGTCTTTACCCAGCGTGGCATTGTGCCGGAGGCCTGCTCCTCCTGGTTCCTGCCCCGGCTGGTGGGTATGCAGCAAGCCGCTGAATGGGTCTATACCGGCGAGCTTTTCAAGGCCGAGGACGGTGAACGCGCGGGCCTGATTCGTAGCGTACATCCGCGCGAGCAGGTCCTGGACGCTGCTTATGAGCTCGCCCATCGCATCAAGGCTAATACCTCCCCCGTGGCCGTGGCTTTTTCCCGGCAAATGCTCTGGCGCAACCCCGGCTTCGAGCACCCCCGACAGGCCCATGCCGTGGATTCGCGCCTGATGTATCTCAACAGCGAATTCTACGATGGCCGCGACGGCTTTACCTCCTTCCTGGAAAAGCGCGAACCCGTATTCGACGCGAACGTGTCCGAAGTGGTTGCGGATGCGTATCCCTGGTGGCCGGAGCCGCCGCTGCAATAACGCGCGCGGAGCGCTCTGGCCTTAACGTCCATTTTATGATGATCGGACAACAGCCTGCTAATCTCTGGTCTGCCTCTGGCCGTGTTACAGGCATGGGGGGTGCCCCGATTTCACGTGTTCTTGAAGAAAAAGGCCACGTTCCGTGCGGGCAAGGTGACGGACCACTGAAAGGCGTTTGTGAGCCACTCCAAAGTTTCAATACGGTAGAAACACACGTGGGTGGCATCGCGCCGGTAGCGCCAGTCCGCGAAGGCCTCGTCCTCGGTGAGCCAGCGTGTCATGACCGCCAAAATGCCGCCTTCCATCAGCATGGCATCCAGCTGCTCGAATACCGGGCGCGGATCGTGCAGATGTTCGACTACCTCGGTGGCGGTAATGAAATCATACCGGTGTTCCAGAGGCGCGGTTTCGGGAAAATAGATGGGATCATAGATGGCGGTGGGGAAGCCGGCTTCTTCCAGCATGGCCGCCAGGGCCGGGCCCTGACCACAGCCAAAATCCAGGCCGCAGGCGCCGGGGGTAAGCTCTTCTTTCAGCGGATCGGCGAGCCGCGAGAGAAACTTGCGGTAGTGGTAATTATCCACCCGGTTGTCGTGCAGCTCGTACTGTTCCTTTTCCTCTTCCACCGTGGGCAGAAATTGCGGATACATCCAGGTGAAAAGGCACTGATCACAGCGGCGGTAGTCGACGCCGCCGGCGGTGACGAAATGCCGCGTGTCCGGATTGCGGCACAGCGGACACTCCATGCGCTACTCCAGATGATCCAGAAACTCGGTGAACAGGGGCCGGATCCGGGGCATGGCGTCTTTCAGCCGATGATCGCCGGGCAACAGATGCACCTCGGCGGCGTGACGTTCCCCGAAAGTAACGCTGTGGTGGAAGGGAATGATCTCGTCCGAGAACCCATGGATCAGTGTTATCGCGTGCGCTTGCGGGCTGTAGTCCTGAACCGCAAATCCGTCGATGTAGAAGGCCGGCGCCAGCAGGAAGAGGCCTTCCACGGCTACCTTCATAGACGCTACAGCGGCCACATAGCTGCCCATGGATGAGCCCACCAGCACCACGGTTTCGGTTTGCTCACGAATATAGGCCACCAGACGCTCGACCCGGGCTTCCGGGTCGTCCGGCAGATCGGTGTAATCCAGCGATGCCGTGCTGTGCCCGAGTTCTTCCGCCTGGGCCCCGAGGGCCTGAATCTTGCTGCCGTCGGGGCCGGATTCCTTGCCGTGGTTGAAGACAATATGCATGGTTACCTCAGAGGGAAAACCGGGGTCAACCGGCGTTGAAAGTGGCTCGCCAGCCCGGGTTGTGCCCGGCCATGAAGGGCACGAGGTCTGGTTCATCGGCAATGTTGCGCTCGGGGATGGTCCAGTCCGCGCGCTCCAGGTCGATGCGGCCCTG
>CAYPKI010000001.1:8051-8953 GCA_964411265.1 uncultured Alcanivorax sp.
CCCTGATTTCGGGGCAGGCCGTAAAAGTCTGCTCCGTTGAACGAAGCGAAGGCTTCGAGCTTGTCCAGCGCATCGTGCTGATCGAAAAAGTGTGCATAGAGAGGCAATGCGGCGGGAGCGGTAAAACAGCCGGCACAGCCACAGGCGGTTTCCTTGTGCGCGCGCACGTGCGGCGCGGAATCCGTGCCCAGGAAAAAGCGCGGATGGCCGTCCAACAGGGCCTGCTGAATACTGTGTTGATGAATGTCGCGCTTGAGAATGGGCAGGCAGTAATTGTGTGCCCGGATTCCGCCCACCAGCAGATCATTGCGGTTGAGCAGCAGATGCTGGGGCGTGACGGTGGCGCCGGTGTTGTCGCCCGCTTGCTGCACGAACTGAACGCCCTCGCGTGTGGTGACATGTTCGAAAACAATGCGCAACTCCGGGAAGCGCTCGCGAATGCTCGTTAAATGCCGGTCGATAAAGACCTTTTCCCGGTCAAAGATATCCACGTCGGTATCGGTGACCTCACCGTGTACCAGCAAGGGCAGGTCGGCTTGCTGCAGGGCCTCGTACAGATGGTCGATGGCGCTTGGATCGCGTACGCCGCTGTCGGAGTGTGTGGTGGCGCCCGCGGGATAGAGCTTGCAGCCGAAAACCAGGCCACTGTCTGCGGCCGTTTGAATGTCTTCCGGCGTGGTTGCGTCGGTCAGGTAGAGCGTCATTAGCGGATGGAAATCCGTGCCCTCCGGACAGGCCGCCAGGATACGCTCGTAATAGGCCTCGGCCAGACCCAGGGTGGTCACCGGTGGTTTCAGGTTGGGCATGACAATGGCGCGCCGGAATACCGAGGCGGAGGTCGGCACCGTAGAGGCGAGCATGGATCCGTCGCGCAGGTGCAGATGCCAGTCGTCCGGGCGGGT
>CAYPKI010000001.1:8963-17881 GCA_964411265.1 uncultured Alcanivorax sp.
CCGCCCGGCCCAAGCTGGCACGGGCGGAGCGATGCGGTGGTGGCCACCCTTCAGGCGGGTGTGGGTGCGGTCGGGTTTTCCAGATCAATGCCTTCGAACTTGCAGAGTTCTTGCATGGCGTGCTCCATGAGTGCGCGCGAGTGGCCCGCGGCCCGATACAGAAACTCGTGCATCTTGGCGTCGGCATCGTCCTTGTTCTCGCACTGCTTGGAGTAATTCTCAAAACCCTGCAGGGCAATAATGGTGTCGGAGACATGGTTGGGACATTCACAGTCCACGGCGCTCTGGATCTCCTGCAGCCGAGCCATTTGCTCGCCGGTGAAAAGCCCGGCGGGCGGTGCCGTGTCGGGTACGATAGGCTGGCTCGGCGATTTCGGGCGCGAAGTCATATCGCGAACGATGAGGTTCACCAGTGCTGTGCGCAGATCCTGCATCTTCAGCGGCCCGCGCATCACCTGCCGGCTCTGTGACCGCATTTCCTCGATCACGCTGCGCTTGGCGAAGCTGTACGTAATAACGGTCGTTTCGGGGTTGGCTTTTTTTTCAAGCTGCTTCACCCAGTCCAGCGGGTGGGGACCGAGCAAACCCAGGTCCAGCACCAGTACCTGGGGCGACTTGCTCTCAATTTCCGAAGCAAACTGCTCCGGATCCGTGTTCGAAACGACCATGTCGAAGTTTTTGGTGTCCTGCTTGATATAAGCCGGGACCGTTTCGTGCATAACGCCCATGGTGACCATGAGATCCTCCTTACGCTTTCTGCATTAGTCGACCCGGACCATGCGCCGGCCGCAGTGAAAGCGTGATGAGTGAAACAGCCTTCACTCGCCTTTTCAGAACAGGCGGAGGTAGTCTGTTCTTTGGGTGGCTTCAATAGCCTGCTAATGACCCCGGCGCGGCCGCGCGATCGCTGTTCGGTGTCAGCAGCCGATGTCCTCGACGGTATAGCGCTCGGCGATCATGTCCGGCCCCCAGTCCGCCGGGTTCCAGCCGCCCTTGCGCTTGAGTTGGTGGACGAAATCCCGGGGCTCGGGCAATTGCGCCCAGACCGAGGGCAAAAATGTGGCGCGACGCTCACCTTGACGCAGGGTCAGCCCATCCACGCCGGGTCGCAATTGCGCCAGCAGCTCCGCTTCGGAAGATACGGACAGGGATTCGGGCGGGTTCAGAACAGCGATATGAAGATCCAGTTGGCGAAACTCATCCGGCTCCAGCGGCGGAAAGCGCGGATCGCGAAAGGCGGCCCGGAACGCATTTTCCGCCGTGTCCACCAGAAGCGGGCGAGCCGGCTCCAGGGTGCCGATACAGCCGCGCAGGCGGCCTTCGATTTCCAGGGTTACGAAACTCGCGCCCGGCTTCAGCAGCTCGGTTTCATGGTCCTGCGGGCCCGGGACCAACGGGCGGCCGGTGAGCAGGCCCTGCTGAATTGAATCGCGCGCGGTGCTCAGTAACCGCTGTCGCGTCTCGTCTCTCATGGGACCAGCCAGGCGCCATAGCCCACCACTTGCGAGGGATCCCCGGTGGTATCCGCTGAGCTGCCCATCGCCAGCGTTTCGATTCGCTCGTCGTGGTCTTGCAGAACCTTGAGCAGTCCGCGCAGCGGATAACGTCCGCAAGCCTGGTCGTCGCCAATCGCCTTGTAATCGCGCCGTTCTATGGCCTCGCGGGTGCGACCATCCAGTTCCCGGGCCTGTTGAAGCGTCAGGAAATGACTGAGGTCCGTGCTGATGACCACGAGTGTGGCAGGATCGGCCCAGTAGCGTTCGATTACCGACGCCACCTGCGCCACGGGGGCGTCGCCCACGGACAGGGGAATCAGGCGAAATTCACCCAGCATCCGCTGTAGGAAGGGCAGTTGCACCTCCAGGCTGTGCTCCATGGCGTGGGCGGCATCCATTTTCTGTACGCCCTCTTCGTCCCGCAATGTCTCGCATTCGCGCGCGTCCAGGGGCACGTCGCCCAGGGGCGTTGTGAACGCATCGGCGCTGCTCAGCGCCATGCCCCGGAAGGGCACTCGGTGGGAAGGGCCCAGTAGCAGCACCCGCTTGTACTCATTCCCATAGTGCGCAACCTGGGCATAGGCCTCAGCCGCTACCGGCCCGGAATAGGGGTAGCCGGCATGGGGCACCACCAGGGCCCTGGGCGCGCCCTCGCTTTGCAGCGGTCGGGCCCGGTTCATGAGACCATCAATTTGCTGGTCCAGCGCTGTTGACTCATTCGGGTAAAACAGCCCGGCCACTGCGGGCGGCCGTGTTGTTGTCATCGTCTGCTCCCTTGGCTTATACCAATAAAAATGGTGCTGATCGGACGCAGTTCAAGCCGGTGTTCGTGCACGGGTGGCGAGGAACTTTTGCGTTTGCCATGGTCTAAAGAAGCAACGAGGCAAGCATTAATGTTGATACGGGTATTATGGCAGACGATGTAATCACGCCCACGGATCCGTCCGTAGTGTCCACGCAATACTGGCATAAGCTGGACGACAACCGCATTCAGTGCGATCTGTGCCCGCGTGCCTGCAAGCTCAAAGAGGGTCAGCGCGGCCTGTGCTTTGTACGTGGCCGCGTTAACGACGAGATCGTGTTTACCTCCTGGGGACGTAGTTCCGGCTTTGCCGTGGACCCCATCGAGAAGAAACCGCTGAATCACTTCCTGCCGGGTTCATCCGTGCTGTCGTTCGGCACGGCCGGATGCAATCTGGCGTGCAAGTTCTGCCAGAACTGGGATATGAGCAAGGCTCGCGAGATGGACAAACTCATGGATCAGGCCCGGCCCGAGGCCATTGCCCGCCAGGCCCGGGAACTGGGCTGCCGCTCGGTGGCTTATACCTACAATGATCCGGTGATTTTCCACGAATACGCCCTGGATGTGGGCCGCGCCTGCCACGAAGAGGGGCTCTACAACGTGGCCGTGACGGCCGGTTATATCACCGATGAAGCCCGAGAAGAGTTTTTCTCGATCATGGACGCTGTAAACTTCGACCTGAAGGCCTTCTCCGAGAACTTCTACTGGAAACTGACGGGCTCGCACCTGCAGCCCTGCCTGGATTCCATGCGCTATGTCTATCACGACACCGATGCCTGGATGGAACTGACGACCCTGCTGATTCCCGGCTACAACGACAGCGATGCGGAAATCCATGACATGACGCAATGGGTGGTACGGGAACTGGGCCCGGACGTGCCCATGCATTTCACCGCCTTCCATCCGGATTACAAAATGCGGGATGTGCCGCCGACGCCCGCATCAACCTTGACCCGGGCCCGGCAAATCGCCCTGAAAAACGGCGTCCGCTACGCCTATACCGGCAATGTGCATGATAGCGACGGCGGCAGCACCTACTGTCACCAGTGCGGCCACGTACTGATCGAGCGCGACTGGTTCCGCCTGGGCACCTATAACCTGGATGACGCTGGCCATTGTCTGCATTGCGGTACGCAATTGCCGGGTGTCTTCGACGGTGGCGTCGGCACCTGGGGAAGGCGGCGCATGCGGGTGCAGATGGCATGACGGCAGGGGCAAGTTGCGAGGGTCGAGGAGCTAGCAGGAAGTTGATAACTCACCCGTATCCCTGGCGCACCTGCTCTTTCGGGCCCAGGGTTCGGGCCACTACGACCAACTCACAGAGCGCCAGTACCCCCACCACCCGCGCCAGGGTTTGATGGCGCCATTTCTTCGCGTACTTCAGGAACCTCGGCATCACCTTGCCCACTACCAGAGCCGCGAAGACGCCGCTGGCCAGAAGGGTGAGCCAGCCCCCGGGGAAGAGCCGGAACATGGCCGGGAGCCACCGCACCGGCTGAGGTCCGAGCAGATCCCCGGACACTACCGCCAGCGCATAGCCGAAGAACATTTCGTGGGCATGCCCGCCCGGTGTGGTCAGTCCGGGTGGTGCCGGCAGCAGGCCCTGAAGCGCGAGCACGGACCAGGGCAGAATCAGCGCGCCATAGACCATGGCGGCTGGAAACAGGGCGGGGTTGGCGAAAGGGCGATGCGCGGGCATGGCCATTCCTGAATATGCACGAAAATACAGCATAACACTGGGTGCGCCATCCCCCGGGGAATCGGGGTCAGGGATTGACCCTCGCCCGCCCTGCACGCAGGCTCCTCTACTCTGAGGCTGTGTACCCCGGAGTGCCCGTGAGCAACGGATCCTTGTCCCTGGCGCGACAGCTCTGGACCCAGACCTGGCCCATGGTCATGGGAGTGGCGTCGCTGCTGGGGTTCAACCTGGTGGACTCCATCTTTATCGCGCGCCTGGGAACGGAACCGCTGGCCGCGCAGTCGTTCACCTTTCCGCTGCACTTTCTGATCATCGGTGTGCAGGTGGGCTTCGGCATCGCCATTGCCGCCATTATTTCCCGGGCGATCGGCGCGGAGCAGACGGACCGGGCGCAGCGACAGGGCGCGCTCGTGCTGATCGGCGGCGGCGCCTTCATGGCCGTGCTGGCCTTCATGCTCTGGCTGCTCCAGGACCAGGCCTTTGCTCTGCTGGGCGCGGATGCGGACATGCGCGCGGTGATCCGGCCCTACTGGAATACCTGGGTTTGTGCCGCCTGGGTCGGGGCGGTGCTTTATTTCGGTTATTCCATCTTTCGTGCCCACGGGCGCACTTTCTTTCCGGGCACCATGATGATGACGACCAGTGCGATCAATCTGGTGCTCGACCCCTTGTTGATCTTCGGCCTGGGCCCGTTCGAGGGCTTCGGCCTGCCCGGCGCGGCTCTGGCCACCTTCATCGCGTTCGGCACGGGCGCGTTGATTGTGTTGCCCATGGTGCAGAGTCAGGGCTGGCTGGAACGCCATCACATCCTGGCCGAGGCACGGGCCACGGCCGGGCCCTTTGCTCATATCGCCGGCCCGGCCATGATCAGTCAGCTCATGCCGCCGCTGGCGGCGATGCTGGCGACCGGCATTGTGGCGCGCATGGGCGAGGACCATGTGGCCGCCTGGGGTCTGGCGAGCCGCATGGAAAGTTTTTCCATCGTGCTGGTACTGGGTCTGACCATGGCGCTGCCGCCCTGGCTGGGCAAATGCTATGGCGCCGGCAACTGGGACGAGATCCGGCGGCTCATGCGTATCGCCGCCCGGGGCGTGGTGATCTGGCAGCTGGCGCTGGGGCTGTTGCTGGCTGCGCTGTCGGTGCCGTTGGCTCATCTGCTGGTGGCGGACACGGTCGTGCAAGAGAACCTGGCGGTGCTGCTGCTCTGTCTGCCGCCGAGTTATTCGTTGCTGGGCGTGTGCATGCTGGTGGTGTCCGCTTCCAATGCCCTGGGCTGGCCCGTGCGGGCCATGTTGATCTCGTTCATGCGGCTATTTATTTGGTATCTGCCGCTGCTGTGGATCGGCAAGGAGCTGGGCGGCTTTACCGGTCTGGCGGTGGGCGCGGGCCTGGGCAATCTGCTCGCCGGCGCCAGCGCCTGGGGCCTGTATCGCCGTGGCGTGCGCGCCACCCACTGACCCCCTCAAGTCGCGGCGGTCATGTGGCGCCCCTTGCGCCCCCCTTCTCCGAATTCGCGCGCGTCCAGTTGTTCCAGAATGCTGTCCAGGGTGCGCGCGATCACGGTGGCATTACGGATCTGCGCGGTGCGCGGCCAGGTTGCGCGCTTACCGGCCTGGATGAGATTCTGGATTTCGCTATCATCGGTGTAGTCGAATAACACATTCATCCAGCGAAAGTCTTTCTTCGACAGCATGATGTTGATATCACCGGTGTATTGCTGGTCAAGGAGTGCGTGGGAGAAAAGAATCGCCGGACTCATAAAGGAAGCGCCCAGCCGGGAGCCATAGTCCTCCGCGCGCAGCAGCCCGTCCTTGACTACACTGAGGCCCATGCGAGAGATCCGATCCCGTAGTCTTTTGCGGGGCACCAATTCCGGATCATTCACAAAGGGCACTGCCAGAGGATTGATCAGGCTCACCAGGTAGTGATTGACGCCAAAGAGCCGCGCCAGCCGCTTGGCCGGAAGATCCTCGGAGAATGAGCCATCCACCCATTTGCGCGAGGGCAGATAGGGCTTGGGTTTGCCGTCCGCGCCCTTGGCGTAAAGTGTCACCGGCGGCACCACGCCGGGGATACTGCTGGAGGCGTCGATCGCCGAGCGGATATACACATTGGGCGAGGTCATGGCGTTCAGAAGACGCGAATTCTGGTGCTTTTCCACCGGCGCAATGGATACATTGATGTAGCGCCCCGTTAGTTCATACGCCTCCTGAAAGGTCATATCCGAACAGAAGCTGTCGATGGCGCCCTCCTTGACTGTGAGCGGCGATGCTTCCTCCTCCCGGCCGGCCAGGACCCGGAGCGGATCAAGGTGGGTGGGCAGATCATAGCGCAGCTTTTCAAAATGCCCCTGCCGCAGTTCCTCGTCTGTGCGCGTGCCGATCTGGGCACAGATCCACGCACCCGCACTGGAGCCGGACAGCACATGAGGCAGCAGGTTTTCGTTCACCAGCTCCTGCACCACACCGTGGTGAAAGTAGATCACGCCGGCGCCACCGCTGAGCATGAGCGCGGAACGGCCATAGCAATGACTGGCCCGGCGAAAGAAATCTACCTTCTCGACCAGCGGGATTTCGTTTTCGGGCGCATCGGCAATGCAGTGAAGCGCCTCCACAATCACATTGACGTATTCGTCGATCAGCACCTTGGTGCCGGCCCGGGCGCGGTTGTAGAGCACGGACTTGCCCATGCCACCCATGTTGCCGTGTATGCCCTCGTTCAGTGCATAGAGCAGATCATGGGTGCGGCCGCCGTCGATCAGGTTGCGCAGCCGGTCGTAGCGGATGCGGATTTCCGCGGAATCATAGAGCGAACTGTCTTCCTTGTAGCGCCAGCGTTCCATGCCCGAAATCCGGTCGTGTTCGGTGGCCGCTTTCAGCCAGGCGGCGTAATCAGTGGCCGCATCCATGCGCTTGTCGAGCTCGCGCAAAGTGCTGCTTCGGCGCCGGGGAAATGCTGCCATGATACTTGCTCGCTCCGGTGGATTAGAGGATTTCCACTCCCTCGCACTTGTAGTGGCCGAGGAAGGTGTCCTCCTGGAGAACCTTGCCGTTGAGATCAAAGCAGAACAGCCAGGTTTCGGTGTGGTCGTCGATTTCCACACTCTTGAGACCGATGCACTCATCCGGACGTCCAGGCAGGATCTTGAACGAGGATACGCCGCGTTCGGGAGTCCGTTCACCTACGGTCAAAGTGCGGATATGGTCAAAGTGCTCATCGGCGATGATCAGCGTATTGCCGCCGCGCTCGCGTTCATCGACGGGCTCGTCGAAGGGTTCGGTGGAAATCTTGCGCGGAAAGAACAGCCATTCCCGGTACTCCGGATGCCACTCGGCTGCTTCATGGGTAACATAGCCCCAAGCCGGGTCCACGCCCACTGCCTTCAGCATGCGGTGGTAGGGTTCGTGCCAGTCTATACTCCGCAGCCGGTAGTCGCGGTCAAGCGTCTTGATCCATTCCTCGGTGCGTTTCTTGCCGTGGCTGCCCACAATCAGCTGGTCGTCCTTGAGCGTGGCCCACTCGCTCTTGAATCCCTTGAAGGCCTCGTCGCCGCTGCCCGTCATGAGAATGTGACGCGGCACCAGCTGATGTTCGCGGCGGATTTCGCAGACCAGCCCGGTGCGGTCATCGAAAGCCATCAGCCGGTTGCCGAAGAGTACCAGCTCGGAAAACTCGGCGCCGCGGCCGCCTTCGGCGATCAGGCTGACCAGTTGATGCTCGCCGCCCTGGTCGGCGGGTACGGGTTCAAGCCCATAGCGTACGCCGCCGTTGTCGTCCGTCTGCCGTTGCAGCCGGTCGTAGCGCAACCGCGACTGCCAGGCCACCTGACCATCCTCCAGTTCGATCTGCGAGGTCTGATCCTCGTCTGTAATGATCGCCAGGGTGTAACTCGTCGTTTCGGGTCCGTAGCGGTTAAGACGTTCCAGCTCGGCCTTCATTACTCTCTTCTCTCCCGAGTTGAATGCGTGCCAGCCTGGAAGCGTCGGTGTGCAAGGGTCAACCGGAAGCGGCGGGGGGCAGCGAGGGCACCCAATCCACAACACCGAAGGTTTCCAGCGCAATCCAGACCAAAAAGACAAAATACAACGCCAGCAGCATCACCGATTCGATGCGTGAAAGCACCATGTTGGTGCGCATGACCAGGAACAGTGCCACGGTGGCCAGTGTGAGAATTGCCATCATGGGCGCGGCGATGGAGAAGTTGATGACGGCGGCGCCGGCGATCAGTACCCCGGCCGGGATGCAGACCAGCAGATCAAAGGTGTTGCTGCCCAGCACATTGGCGATACTGGTAATGCCCCGTCCCTCGCGTGCCGCACGCACCGAAACAAATGCGTCCGGTACTGAAGTGCCTGCAGCGACCACGGTAATGCCCCAGAGAAAACTGGGGGTATTAAAGATTTCGCCGAAATGGATGGCGGCCTGAACCAGACCTTCCACCCCGGCGGCAATGATGACCAGCGAGACCAGCAGACGAATCCATTCGCGCCCGGGGCGTATATGACTGGTATCCACATCGCTTACGTGTTCGAGCGTATCCTGGTACTGGACAAAAACATAAAGACCATAGAGCGCAACGGGCATGAGTGCGAGCCAGCGCGTCATCTCACCCTGAATAGACCCGGGTGTGTCCAGCGGGTTGTAGATCGCGGCAAAGGCAAAGGTCAGGGTCAGCACGGCCACAGCAATCATGTAGAACTGGGCTTCCTTGTAGACCAGATCCCGATTGGCGGTCAGTTGTTCCTTGCTGCTCAGGCCGGCGATACCGGGAATCACGAGAATATTGAACAACGCCGAGCCGACAATGGCCGCCACGCCCAGCTCGAATTCGCCGTGGACCAGGGTGGAGATCACGGTCGTCGACAGCTCCGGGAAGCTGGAGCCGATGGCGACGACAATGGCGCCCTGAACAATATCGGGC
>CAYPKI010000001.1:17891-21595 GCA_964411265.1 uncultured Alcanivorax sp.
TGATACCAGGCGGACAGCCGCGCGGCCGAGGTTTCCAGCAGTCCGCTCCCCTGCCAGATTACGGCGGTGGCTGCGAGTGCGACCAGGGTCCAGAGCGCGATCTCGATCATGTATCCTCCTGTTCGAACGGGCCCAGCGGCAACTCGCTCGTAGGCCCATCTTCCTCCAGTTCCCAGCGGACACTCCAGCGCTTGTCCCGGCGTTCCAGCACCAGGTAGTTGCGCTGGGTGGCGTAGTAGTGGCGCTGGCCCGGCAGCGGCGTAAACCGGATCGGATGGCCGGGCAACGGTGCCTCACCCAGATGCGCCAGCGCACCCAGGCAGCGGGCATACCAGGGCGGTGGAGGCGGATGGGTAATGCCCGAGGCGATCAACTGCTGCATGGGCGTTGTTCCGGTCGCCATGGTGACGTAGGCGGCCAGGTGGATTTCGCCGGAGAGCAGGGTCACGGGAGCGCCGTTTTCATGCAGGGCCAGCAGTTCCCGCAACAGAGCGCTCCATTCGCCGCGGTGGGCCCGGCTCTGCCACTGGTCGCGCAGATCGTCCTCGTATTGCTGCTGATGCGGGAGCATTTGCAGCATGCGCTCGACCCAGGACAGGCGGGGTCCGAGCACGGGCACGCTGGAGACGAGAAAAACCGGGTTCGAGCGGCTGCGGGCCAGGTCCCGGCGCAGGGCGGCCCAGCCGTTCGGGCCCATGACCCGATCCGGCCGGCGTTCGGAGCGCAGATCCGGCGCCAGAAAGGTTACGCCCGGCCAGTGCGTGGCCCAGCCCAGCGAGACCCCGTCCGGGTCCGAGCCCAGGGGCGGAAGCTGATCCGCGGCCGTGCCCATCTGAAAGAGCAGAAAGAACTCGCGCGCCACCTCGAACAGCAGCCGGCCGATGCGCGCATCCAGCTGTTCCGGCGGCAGTGAGCCCCAGCCGTCGCAGATGTCATGATCATCCCAGATGCACAGCGACGGAACCCGGGCCATGAGCCAGTCCGGCGGGCCGGCGCTGTGGAGCATGAGGTAGCGGTGAAACAGCGCTTGCCGCAAGGCCGCGCGCACGGCCTGTGAGGGCTGGGCGGACAGCCCGGCTCGTGTCGCCTCCTTCCAGGCTTGCAGATCCGCGTGCGCATCCAGAACCTCGTCCGCGTAGAGCTGGTCGCCGCCCTGAAGCACCAGCTGGAAGGGGGCCCGCTCGTGCTCGCGCATCAGGCGCTGCCAGAGCACGTTGCGGCTGTCCGGGTGCCGATCCAGATCACCGTGTTCCTGGCCGTCACAGGAGACGAAGGCGATGCGCAGATCCCCGTCGGTGGCCGTATGGACCGGGTACCAGAGGCCATCGAATCGGTAGCCGGTGTCGGCGCGCCGTGGCAGCGTAAAGCGATAGCGCAGCACGACCCGGCCGTCGAGCTCCAGTAGCGGCTCCGCATCGGGCTCTTCGCCGTCGGCGTTCAGTCGGGGAGCAGGTGCCTCCGCGGGTTGCACGATGAGCACGGCCAGACGCAGAGCGTTGTCGTCGTGCCCATGAAAAAACAACAATGGTCCAATGGATTCGGCCGGATGTGTCATAAGGCTGGCTAACTCGCAGTTGAACGCGGGCTTTTCGAAGGAGCAGGTTTACTGATTCAGCTGGTGACGTAAACGGCGTTTTCGTATTGATCCGTATTGCGGAAGCAAGAGACCGAACGCTTTCCCCCGCGGTTGCCTCAAGCACCCCGGACGCTCAGGCTCAGTCCCAGATACAAACCGTATGCGCCGAGTAGCAAACCACCCTCCAGCCGGCCCAGACGCCGGCCCGTGTAAAGAAAACACAGCAGTACCACCGCCGAGGCCAGCATGACCCACTGATCGCATTGCAGCACACGGCCATGGATCGGCAAGGGTAGCAGCAGCGCGGACAGGCCCGGAATGCCGATGAGAATGAAAATCAGGAGATTCACAGGGGCGAGGCTCCGGGCAGAAGAACGCCGCTTAAAGGCGAATCATAGGCTATCGGCAATCTTTGATGAGATTGGACAGGCTACCGAATCCGGGTCCCGCAGGGCTCTCGTCCGCCTACCGATTCCCGGAGCGTTGGTCCGCCGACCACCGATCGGCATGTGCGGTTAGAAAATAACCGTATATCGGCCCAAAGCTACCACAGATAAAAATGTGACACAGTTCACAAATATAGGCACCTAGAATGGATGCTGTGATAGGGGAAAGTAGTAGGTCCCTGAGGCCGTGATTTCGGCGGGGGTTGCCCGGTTTGCGTGAAGGTGAGGCCGATGCTTGAAAAAAGAGATCCCTGCGAGTCGAGCGATCAGAGCCGGAACAGAGAGCACGATTCCGGAGGTGGTCAGTTTTTCCACCGCCTGATCGAACCGCCCTTTCTTCTGGCAGCGATCACGCTCGTGCTCCTCGCCGGCATCTGGACCACCGCCTGGTACCTGGGCGAGCTTGAGCGCACGCAAGCCGAGCAACAGGCCCGATCCCTGGTCCCGGACGTGGCCGACACCTATGAAGCGCGGGTCCTGCGTGCGTTGCGCCGTATCGACAGTACGCTGAAGCTGGTGCGTCATAGCCTGGGGGATTACTCCACACCCGGAAAGGCGTTGACGGTCCTGAAAAACGAGGGTTTGTTGCCCCTGTCGTTCATTTTCACCGTGAGTGTCACCGACCGCCAGGGGGTCATCACCCACAGCTCGACTCCCGTGGAAATCGACAGGGTCAGTGACCGGTCTTTCTTTCGACGCGCTCGCAAGCGCGACGCCCTGGCGGTTTCTCCGCCACGCTTCAGTGAAGAGTTGAACGAGTGGCGCTTGTCTTTTGGCCGACCCATTGATCCGGAACAGCCCGCTGATGCCGGTATCGTCATGGTCACGGTGCCCGCGCGCTATTTTGTCAGCGGCTACCAGCAGCGGACTCTGGGTCATGCCGGTCTGCTGGGTTTGATTGGTTTCGATTCCAGCGTGCGTGTAATGCGAACGGGCGACGAGGTTACCGCCTCGGGGTATCTCGACCCGAAAGAGCTTGGTCTGGAGGGCGCGGATGGGGCGGGTACCGCGCCGGAGCTTACCCGTGCACGGGATGGTACCGAACGGTACCTGTTGATTCGCAAACTGGCGCAGTATCCGCTGAGCCTGGTTGTCGGGGTGGCACGCGGGGAACAGCTGGCGCCGGCGAAAGCGCTCGCCCGCAAGTATCTGGTTCGAGCAGCGTTGATCAGTGGAGGAGTTCTTGTCCTGATGTTGCTGCTGGGTCGCATGAGCTGGCAGTTGCACCGCGCGCGGGCGCGTGCATTGCGCGAGCGCGAGGAAAGAACGGAACAGGTGGAATATCTGGCGTTCCACGATCAGCTGACACAGCTGCCCAATCGTGCCTTTTTCAGCCAGTTGCTGGTCCGGGAAATCCAGCAATCCGCGCGCTACGACAAAAAATTCGCCCTTCTTTTTCTGGATCTGGACGGTTTCAAGGAGATCAATGATTCGCGGGGCCACGAAGCCGGTGACCACCTCCTGCGGGACACGGCCGAACGGCTGAATTCGGTTCTACGCGACAGTGATGTGGTGGCCCGTCTGGGCGGTGATGAATTCGTGGTGATCGTCCCCGAGGTGGAGGATCCCGCCAATCTGGCCGTGGTGGCGCAAAAGATTCTGGATACGCTGGCCCGGCCCTTCATGATTTGCGCTCAACGCTGTCGGGTTTCCGCCAGTGTGGGTATAGCGCTCTATCCGCA
>CAYPKI010000001.1:21605-29955 GCA_964411265.1 uncultured Alcanivorax sp.
AATCTCATGAAGAATGCGGACCGGGCCATGTATTTGGCCAAGGAGCAGGGCAAGAACAACTATCAGTACTATGCGGATAATCTCAATGCCGACCAGATTGAGCGTCTGGCCATGGAAACCAGCTTGCGACATGCCCTGGAAAATGCTGAATTCCGGCTATTCTTTCAGGCCAAGCAGGCTATTAGCACGGGGTCCTTGATTGGAATGGAGGCCCTGTTGCGCTGGCAGCATCCGACATTCGGTCTGATTCAGCCCATGGATTTCATCCCCCAGGCAGAGAAAAATGGCTTGATCGTGCCCATCGGGCGCTGGGTGCTGAACGAGGCATGCCGGCAGAATAAGGCCTGGCAGGAGCAAGGGTTTCCGCCGTTGAGTGTGGCGGTGAACCTCTCCGCCCGCCAGTTTATCGACCAGGGGCTGCTGGGTGATGTGCGCCAGGCACTGGACCGTTCCGGTATGGAGCCGGACTTACTGGAAGTGGAAATCACCGAAAGTATGTTGATGCCCGATACCGAGCGTTCCGTGGCCGTGTTGGGCGAGCTCCGGGGCATGGGGGTTCGGGTGGCCATTGATGACTTTGGCACCGGCTATTCCTCCCTGTCGTCCATCCGGGAATTTCCGCTGACTACCATCAAGGTGGCCACGCCCTTTGTCCGGAATCTGGAAAATAATCCGGAAGATGAGAAACTCATGCAGGCCATTATCGCCCTGGGCCGCCATTTGGGCCTTACCGTGATTGCGGAAGGCGTGGAAACGGAGCAACAGCTGGATTTCCTGCGCAAGCACAGCTGTCATCAGTTCCAGGGCTTCTATATCAATATACCGGTTTCCGCAGAGGAATTCGCGGAGCAGCTTTCGGACAGGGTTGCGGCTTACATGATTCGATAGTCGTTCGCTTGTTTGCCCTCCCGGCTTGCGCTGTGAGCGCTTCGTGTGCCCGGGCCGAGCGCCAGGTTTGAATAAGTCGTGTCAAGCAGGGTGGGGATGGAGTCTTGAGGGGCGCGTGAAAACCCGGGCGGCCTTTTGGGCCGCCGGCCGCCAGGATTACGAGATGGCTTCGCCATCTCGCCCTTCGGCTTCCTTCGTTTCGCTCCGAAAGGTTCTGCGCGTGACTTTGCCGTGCTCGAATCGAACGACAGGTTCGAATAAAGCAGATCGGGCGGGGCCAACAAAAAGGGGTTACCTCGTGGCTGAACCGACCCCGGGCGGCATTTCATGGGCCCCCGATAGGAATATTCGCCAGCTAAAGCTGGCTCACCCCTCCGGGGCCGCCTTCCGCTTGGCTTCAGGCGTTCCCTGCGCAGGCTCGGGTCGAACAATAGGTTCGAACAGACCGGATCGGGTGGACCAGACACAAAAAAAGGCCACCGGAGGTGACCTTCTTTCGTGTCTGGTCCACCCGATAGGATTCGAACCTATGACCTTCGCCTCCGGAGGGCGACGCTCTATCCAGCTGAGCTACGGGTGGGAAAATCGGTTTGTGTCCCGAGGGTCGGTACCCCCGGCGGACCGGGCGCTTCCGGCCAAGTGGTCGGATGATACCGATTGGGCCCGGCGGCGTCCATGCGGGCCATTTGCGTGCGGATGCTTGCGGTCGGCCGAATGGCGGGTGAGGATGCAGCATCGGGGCGTTTTGGGCCGCATTTCAGTTTAATCAGGGGAGAGCAGGCATGGATTTTGAGCATTCCGCCAGGGCGCAGGACTATATTGAGCGGGTCCGGCGTTTCATGGCCGAGGAGATTGAGCCGGTGGAGCCGGACTATCATCGCAGGATGGGCGAACTGGACAATCCCTGGGTGGTGCTGCCCGAGATCGAAGAGCTCAAGGCGAAGGCGCGCGAGCAGGGGTTGTGGAACATGTTCCTGCCCGAGCCGGAATACGGTCCGGGCCTGTCGAATCTGGAATATGCGCCTGTGGCGGAGCTGTCCGGGCGCTCGGCCATTGCGCCCGAGATCTTCAACTGTAATGCGCCGGATACCGGCAACATGGAAGTGCTGGTGAAGTATGGCGACAGCGCGCAGCAAGAGCGCTGGCTCAAGCCCTTGCTGGCGGGCGAGATCAGGTCCGGGTTCGCCATGACGGAGCCGGAGGTGGCGTCTTCGGATGCCACCAATATGGAGGCCACCTGCAAGATCGAGGGCGACGAGGTGGTGGTCAATGGTCGCAAGTGGTGGACCACCAATGCGGGCCATCCCAATTGTGAAGTGCTGATTTTCATGGGCGTTACCGACTCGGACGCGCCCAAACACGCGCGTCATTCCATGGTCCTGGTGCCCTGCGACACGCCCGGCGTGAAAGTGGAACGGATGCTGTCCACCATGGGCTATCTGGACGCACCCTCGGGCCATGGCGAAGTGGTCTTCGACGATGTTCGGGTGCCGCGCGAGAACATTATTGCCGGGCCCGGGCGGGGCTTCGAGATTGCCCAGGGTCGGCTGGGTCCGGGCCGGATTCACCATTGCATGCGCCTGATCGGGGCTTCAGAAATGGCGCTCGAGCGCCTGTGTGAGCGCTCACTGTCGAGAGAGGCTTTCGGCAAACCCCTGGCGGATCTGGGGGGCAACCGCGAGCGCATTGCCGAGGCGCGTGTGGCCATCGAGCAGGCCCGCCTGCTCACGCTCAAGGCCGCCTGGATGATCGACGAGAAGGGGGTAAAGGCGGCCATGAGCGAGATCTCGCAGATCAAGGTGGTGGCGCCCAATGTGGCGCTCAAGGTGATCGACATGGCCATGCAGATTCATGGCGGCGGTGGCCTGTCGGATGATTATCCGCTCGCGGCGGCCTGGTCCGGCGCGCGTTCGCTGCGCCTCGCCGACGGCCCGGACGAAGTGCACCGCGGTCTGATCGCGAAGATGGAACTGGCGCGCTACAAGGAGCGATAGTCCCGGCCGCCTGGCGGGTCCGAACAACGAAAGGGGAACAAGCACATGGCTGATTCCGGACGAATCCTGATTACCGGCGGCGCTTCCGGCCTCGGCCGGGCGCTGGCGGAACGCTACCTGCGCGACGGCTGGCAGGTGCTGATTGGCGATCTCAACGCCGAGCGCGGTCAGGAAACCGTGGCCGAGCTGGGCGAATTGGGCCGGATTGTGTTCCGGGAACTGGACGTGCGCGATCCCGAGTCCTTTGAAGGCGTGCGGGCCTGGCTGGAAGAACACTGGGGCGGGCTGGATGTGCTGGTCAATAACGCCGGCGTGGCGGCGGCCGGCCGCATTGAACGGCTCAGCGACGAGGACTGGCGCTGGATTCTGGATATCAATCTGCTGGGCGTGGTGAATGGCTGCAGGGCGTTCACCCCGCTCTTCAAGCGTCAGGGGAAGGGCCATATCGTCAATATCGCCTCCATGGCCGGGCTGCTCAATCCCCCGGTCATGGGCAGCTACAATGTCACCAAGGCGGGCGTGGTGGCCCTGTCGGAAACCCTGCGCTATGAGCTCGCCCCCTGGGGCATCCATACTACGGTCGTCTGTCCGGGTTTTTTTCAGACCAATCTCACGGAATCGCTGCGCTCGCCGGAACCGGGCATGGCGGAGACCGTAGGCAAGCTGCTGGCCACTTCGGAGCTCAGCGCCGACGATATCGCCGCCATGATCCGTGACGCCGTGGCGCGTAAACGGTTTATACTATTACCCCACAAGGCTGGCCGCCGTGCCCGTTTGATGCAGCGCCTGGTGCCGCCGGTGTTTCGCCGCCAGATGGTGAAGATGGCGGCGGGCTACAAACGAAAGCTCGGTGATGGATAACCGTCCGGCGGGCTTTCACGGCCCGTGTGACCAGCCATTCAGCAGTAAGGAACCGCCCCATGCCGGCGATTTATCTCGTGCGCCACGGCCAGGCCAGCTTCGGCGCCGACAATTATGATCAGCTCTCGCAACTGGGGTATCGCCAGGGTGCGTTGCTGGGCGAGGCTCTGGCCCGGCTGCGGATGACGCCTGCGTCCGTGGTATGCGGATCCATGCAGCGGCACGCGCAGACCGCGGAGGCCTGTCTGAAGGCCATGCAGCATCCGCCCTACTGGCAGGAAGAGCGGGGTCTGGACGAGTTCGATCACATGGACATTATCCGCAACCATGATGCCCGACTGGCGGATCCCGCGAGCCTGGCCGAGCATCTCCGCCAGCAGGAGGAGCCGCGCGTGGCCTTTGAAGAGCTTTTTCAGGCCGCCATCGCCCAATGGGTCCGGGGCGAGGGCGAATACCGGGAGGACTGGCCGGACTTCCGCGCCCGGGTGCAGGACGCGCTCCAGCGTCTCGCCGGGGCTCTGGCAAGCGGCGAGCAGCTGCTGGTGTTCAGCTCCGGTGGCCCCGTGGCCGTGGCAGCGCAATCGTTTCTGGGCTTTCCGGATCACGACTGGCCCGGGTTCAGCCAGGGCCTGGTGAATGCTGGCGTGACTCGACTGGTGGGACGGTCCGGCGATCTGCGCCTGGCGAGTCTGAACGAACATCTGCATCTGTCCCATGATGTAGTCAGTTACCGTTAAGGGAGAGCACGCCATGAAAGAAAGCGCGGCCCATCGTTTTGATCTGTCCGGGAAAGTTGCTTTGGTGACCGGCGCCAGCCGAGGTATTGGCGAGGCTATTGCCCGCACCCTGGCGGCCAACGGCGCCGAGGTGATTATTTCCTCGCGCAAAGCGGAAGGCTGCGAGGAAGCGGCGGGCGCGATCAAGGATGCCGGTGGCAAGGCTGTCGCCATGCCCTGCCATATCGGCGAAATGGAGCAGATTACGGCCCTGTTTGAAGAAATTCGCAAGCGCTATGGACGCCTCGATATCCTGGTCAACAATGCCGCCGCCAATCCGTATTTCGGCCATATTCTGGACACGGACCTGAACGCCTTTCAGAAAACGGTCGATGTAAACATCCGGGGCTATTTCTTCATGTCCGTGGAGGCGGGCAAGCTTATGCGCGAGCACGGGGGCGGCCGCATTCTCAACGTAGCCTCCATCAATGGTGTTAGTCCCGGTCCCATGCAGGGCATCTATTCCATCACCAAGGCAGCGGTAATCAACATGACCAAGGCATTTGCCCGCGAATGCGCGGACGAGGGCATTCGCGTGAATGCGCTGCTGCCGGGTATCACGGAAACGCGTTTTGCCAGCGCGCTGACGCAGAACGAAAACGTGCTGCAGCAGTTGCTGCCCCATGTGCCGCAGAATCGGATTGCGGAACCGGACGAGATGGCCGGTGCGGCGCTCTATCTGGTCTCGGACGCGGCCAGCTATACCACCGGCAGCTGCATGAATGTGGACGGCGGCTACCTGACGGCCTAACAGGCTGTCGAAAAACCGTGCGCACTGAGCGTGGCCTGAAGCCTGCGGCTGTTGTACTTTGTTGCGACGGACAGGGTGGTTCCCTTTCCGAGCGACAAAGTGCCGCAGATACGGGCTTCAGGTCGCGCCCTGCAGGGCTTTCAGGCTGGCCTGCTGTCTTCGTTGCCATTTTTCGGCGGGTAGACACCCGCCGAAAAATGGCGCCTCGATGGCGAACCAGCCTGAAAGCCTGAGTGGGCGACGTTTTTTTCAACAGCCTGCTAATTCATCCCGGCGCGAGGTTCCATGGCCACCCAATTCTACTGGCTGATTCTGTTCGTTGCCGTTTTCGGCGAGATCGGCTGGGCGCTCAGCCTGAAATTCATCCAGACCAACCCGGGTCCGTGGCCCGTGGCTTCGGCTGTCGTGCTCACCGTGGTGAATATCGTCTTGCTCTCCTGGGCTATGCGGGGCCTGCCGGTGGGCACCGCTTACGCGGTCTGGACCGGGCTGGGCGCTGTGGGCATCGTCATTTTCGGCATTGTGCTTTTCGGCGACTCGACTTCGGCCGTGCGCCTGTTTTTCATCGGCATGATTATCACGGGCGTGGCCGGGCTCAAATTGACCGGGCCCTGAAGCCGGCTACCCCGGGTCCGGGCCGATTTTATTCGGGTCGCTGCAAAGGGTATAATCGTTTTCGCTATTTGAGACCATTCCGCGACAATCGAGGTTCAGCCGTGATCAAGACCCTTCTGACCACCGCAGTCATGGTGCTGGTAGCAACGCCCGTGGTCGCTCAGGAAGAGCTTCCGCTGGGCGAACGCTCCATTTTTAGTGACCGTGCCACGCAGCAGCGCCTTCAGCCTGCCGGCTCGGTTTGTGTACAGGGCCAGGATTGCGCCCAGCAGATGGCCGCCGCCGATAGCGGCGGCGATGGCAGCAGCGCCCGCAGCGGCAGTGCCATCTATGATCAGTACTGCTCGACGTGTCACAAGTCTGGTGCTGCCGGCGCACCCGTGACCGGGGACAAGGCCGCCTGGGCGCCCCGAATCGAAAAGGGCATGGAGACCCTGGTCAAACATTCCTGGGAAGGCTTCAAGGGCATGCCGGCCAAGGGCATGTGCTCGGATTGCTCCAAAGAGGAAATGAAGGCGGCGGTGCAGTACCAGGTTAACCAGTCCAAATAAGTGACTTTTATGCGTACCTTGCTACTGATCCTGACCCTGTCGGGATTGCTGGCCGCCTGCTCGGATAATGGTGGCGGTAAGCCGGACAAGGCCGACCCCGACTCCGCCCCATCCGCTGAATCAGCGCAGATGCAGGACCAGACCGAGTCCGGGAAAAAGGAATCGGCAACGCCGGATCTGGAAGCGGGACAGCCGGTAACCAAACCCTCGCCGCCCGAGCCGGATTCGTCCGGCGATGCGGAAGAAACCGGCGATGGCTCAGAGGCAAAGAATGCGCAAGGATCGGGCGATGCTGTGCCGGCGGAGTCGTCGGATGAAGCCGCCGGCGCGGATCAGACCGCGAGCGAGTCGCAGGCCAGGGCGGCCAGCAAGATTTATGACCGCTATTGCGTGGCCTGCCATGAAAAGGGCATGGCCGGCGCCCCCAAGCTCAGCAATACCACGGAATGGCAAAAGCGCCTTGATAAGCGCGGGCTCAAAGGCCTGGCGAGCAACTCCTGGGACGGGTATCGCGCCATGCCCGCCAAGGGCACCTGCTCGAGCTGTTCGCGCGAAGAGCTGGAGGCCACGGTTGAATGGATGCTCGATCAGTCCGGGGTGTCGTTTTAGAAGTGGCAAGTGGCAACCCGCAAGCCGCAAGGAAAAAACTGACGCGGAAAAATCGAAGGGCGCCGAATGGCGCCCTTCTTGTTTTCTTGCGCCTTGTTGCTTTCCCCTTGATCCTTTTCGATTTCATTGCAACATCGCCTTGAGGCTGGCTACGGTCTCCTCGGCCACGGCGTCCTCATAGGCCTCGTCTTTTTCCTTCTCCTGACCCAGCCACTCCAGATCTTCCTGGGGTAACTCCTCCAGAAATCGGCTGGGGGTGGTGTCGATCTTCTCGCCGAAGCGCTTTCGGCCCAGCGCATGCGTCAGGGTCAGATTGCGTTGCGCACGGGTAATGCCCACGTACATCAGGCGCCGTTCTTCAACAATGGTGTCCTGCTCTATACTGGTGCGATGGGGCAAGAGTTCTTCTTCCACGCCCATCATGTAGACATGGGGGAATTCCAGGCCCTTGGCCGCGTGCAGCGTCATGAGCTGAACCCGGTCGGTATCGTCCTCCTCTTCCTGCTGCTCCAACCGGTCGATGAGCACCAGTTTGCGCAGTACGGATTCCAGATCATTATCGTCGTCCTTTTCCAGCATGCGCTGAATGCTGGCTACCAATTGCCAGACGTTCTCCATGCGCTTTTCGCCTACCCGCTCGCTGGACGCCTGTTGGTGAATCCAGTCTTCATAGTCCATGTCCGTGATGAGCTCGCGCACGGCTGTGGTGCTGTCGTCGCCTGAGCTTAACGAACGCTTGGTATCGAGCCACTCCTTGAAACCGTTGAGCCGCCGGGCGGCCTGGGGCGCCATGAGTTCGTTCAGTGCCATGTCGTCGCAGACATGGTAGAGGCCCTGCTGGCGCCGGTTGGCATAGCCCGCGAGTTTTTCCAGCGTCGCCGGACCGATTTCCCGTCGGGGCGTATTGATAATGCGCAGGAAGGCGTTGTCGTCGTCCGGATTGACCAGCAGACGCAGATAGCACATCAGATCCTTGATCTCGGTACGCGCAAAAAAGCTCTGCCCGCCCGACACTTTGTAGGGAATCTGCAGTTGCTGCAGCTTCATCTCCAGCAAACGCGCCTGGAAATTGCCACGGTAGAGCACGGCGAAGTCACGCCATTGCAGCCCCCGGGACAGGCGCTTGTTGAAGATATCGCCGGCGATCCATTCGGTTTCCGCTTCCTCGTCCTGCATGGGAGCTACACGGATGGGATCCCCGGTACCCAGGTCACTCCACAATGTCTTGTCAAAGACATGGGGATTGTTACCGATCAGCGTATTGGCGGCATGCAGTATCCGACGCGTTGAGCGATAGTTCTGCTC
>CAYPKI010000001.1:29965-32029 GCA_964411265.1 uncultured Alcanivorax sp.
GCAGGCTCGCCAGGTTTTCGGGCCGGGCACCGCGCCAGGCATAAATGGACTGATCGTCGTCACCGACAATGGTGAAACGCCCCTCGGGCCAGGTGAGGAGCTTGACCAGCTCATACTGGGCGCCGTTGGTGTCCTGGTATTCGTCCACCAGGAGGTGCTCGATGCGGTGGCGCCACTTGTCGAGAATGCGCGGCTGCTCGCGGAAGAGTTCCACCGGCAGCTGAATCAGATCGTCGAAATCCACGGCGTTGCAGGCACGCAGCATGCGCTTGTATTCGGTGAACGCGACCGCGGCGCGACGCTGTTCGTCCGTTTCCGCGTGGGACAGCGCGTGGTCGGGACTGACCAGATCATTCTTCCAAGCCGAAATCTGCTGCTGGATGGCCTCGGCCACGCCGCCCTCGTCCCGGCTGCCCTGCTGCTGCAGCAATTCGCGCAACAGCTCGCGGCTGTCCGCCTGATCCAGAATGGAAAAGCCGCTGCGCAGGCCCACGCCGGCCAGCTCCTGCTGGATGATGCGCAGCCCCAGATTGTGGAAAGTGGACACGATCAGCCCGCGCGCTTCGCCGCCTTCCACCTGCTGGGCCACGCGCTCTTTCATCTCCCGGGCGGCCTTGTTGGTGAAGGTCACGGCCGCGATGCGCCGCGCGGGGATGCCCTGGCGGCGGATCAGCCAGGCGATCTTGCGCGTGATTACGCTGGTCTTGCCGGATCCCGCGCCCGCAAGCACCAGCATGGGGCCGCCGTCATGATGCACGGCTTCCATTTGACGGGGGTTGAGTTGCGCCAAGACAGCCTCCGCGGCAGAACGGCAAACCCGGACCGGGTGTTGTACAGGGTCGCCATGATAGCAATGCCCAGGCGTAAAATCGCGGCTTGACAGCCTCGTCCGATGAGCGCCTGACCAATTCCGGCCGCGGACTGAGCAGAAGAGTCCTTGCGGCTACCCGGACGGCCGTTTAGCTTGAGTCGCATCATTTCAGCGGGAGCCATGGTATGAGTACGGACATTTTCCGTTTGGACGGCAAGTGCGTGCTGGTCACGGGCGCATCCAGCGGTCTGGGCGCCCATTTCGCCCAAACCCTGGCGGCCGCCGGCGCGGATCTGGTGCTGGCCGCCCGGCGTACGGACAAGCTGGCGGAAACGGCCAGCGCCGTGCGCGAGCTCGGGCGCGAGGCCACCACGGTGGCCATGGACGTGGGCGACTACGAAAGCGTCGAGTCGGCCTTTGTGAAAATTCCCGAATTCGACGTGCTGATCAATAATGCCGGCGTTAATCACGCGGGTCAGACCCATGAATTGAGCAAGCCGGACTGGGATGCCGTGATCGATACCAACCTCAACGGTGTCTGGCATGTGACCCGCTTTGCCCTGAACCGCTGGCTCAAGTCCGAAAAGCCGGGCAATATCATTAATGTGGCCTCCATACTGGGTCTGCGTGTGTCCAATCAGTTGCCCGCCTACTCGGCCTCCAAGGCGGCGGTGGTGCAGCTCACGCAGTCGGTGGCGCTGGACTATGCCCGCTATGGCATCCGCTGCAACGCCATCTGCCCGGGCTACTTCGAAACCGACATGAACCGCGAATTCATGCACAGCGAAGGCGGCCAGCGTTTGCTCAAACGGGTGCCGTATCGGCGCATGGGCGATCAGCCCGAGCTGGATGGCCCGCTCTTGCTGCTCGCCTCGGAGGCGTCCAGCTACATGAGCGGCGTGGCCATGCCCGTCGACGGCGCCCACGCCTGCAACCCCCTCTAGGAGAACACCATGGACTTTACACTGGCCCCGGAAGTGGAGGATCTGCGCCAACGCGTGGCGGATTTCGTGGCGCGAGAAATCCTGCCCCTGGAAGATGACCCGAGCGTTTATGACGATCACGAAAATCTTGATGAAAGCGTGATTGCCGGGCTGCGGGACAAGGCCAAAGACACCGGTCTCTGGGCCTTCCAGATGCCCCGCGAGTACGGTGGGCTCGACGTCGGTGTGACCGGCATGGCCGCGCTTTACGAAGAAGCCGCCCGTTCCCCCTTCGGCCCGGTGGTGTTCAACTGCGCGCCGCCGGACGAC
>CAYPKI010000001.1:32050-53602 GCA_964411265.1 uncultured Alcanivorax sp.
GGCAACATGGTCGTACTCAACAAGGTTCTGCCCGAGGAGCACAAAGCGCGCTGGCTGCAGCCGCTGATCAACGGCAAGGCGCGTTCCGCCTTCGCCATGACCGAACCGGATAACGGCTGCGGCTCCGATCCGTCCCTGACCTATACTACCGCCGAGTGGAATGGCGAAAACTGGGTAATCCGGGGTCGCAAGTGGTTCATCACCGGCGCGCAAGGCGCGCGCACCTTCATCCTGATTGCAAAAACCGGCGAGGATGAACGCAAGGGCCTGACAGCCTTTCTCTTCGATGCCGATCAACCCGGTTGGTCCATTGAACGCCGGATTCCCATCATGGGTCCGGAAGAACATGGCGGTCATTGCGAATTGCAATTCGACGGTCTGGAAATTCCGGATGACAACCGTTTACTGAACATGGGCGATGGACTGAAAGTCGCCCAGATCCGTCTGGGTACGGCCCGGCTGACACACTGTATGCGCTGGCTGGGCCTGGCTCAGCGTTGCCTGGAAATCGCCGGCGACTATGTCGAAAATCGCATGAGCTTCGGCATTCCCCTGGCGGAACACGAAGGCGTGCAATGGATGCTGGGCGAGGCGGCCAAGGACATTCATATTGGCCGGCTGCTCACCATGAATGCGGCCTGGAAACTGGATCAGGGGGATTTCGCGCGCAAGGAAATTTCCATGGCCAAGATCCATGTCGCCGATACCCTGCACAAGGCCGCCGACACCGCCATCCAGTTGTGCGGCGCGCGTGGTTACTCGAAGGATACGCTGCTGGAATGGATCTATCGCTACGCGCGTCAGGCGCGTCTGGTGGACGGGGCCAGCGAGGTGCACAAGATGGTGTTGTCAGGTTCCTATTTGAAGGAAAAGCGCGACTTTTTCCGGTGGGGGGTCTAGCAAACTGTCGAAAAACCGTTGCGTACTCGGGCTTTCCGGCTGCTTCGCTATCGAGGCGCCATTTTGCAGTCGGGGTATGCCCCGTCGCAAAATGGCCAAGAGCCGGGCGTACCTGCCTGAAAGCCCTGCGGGCGGGGCTTTAAGCGCGCATCTGCTGCACTGTGCCGCTCGAAAATGGAACCACCCTGTCCGTCGCAACAAAGCACACCAACTGTCCGCTTGAGACCACGCTGAGTGCGCCAGGGGTTTGGCAACAGCCTGCCAGCTTTATCCGGGTGTCGTGACAGCGACAACCCGATACTTGTGCTCAGTTGAGTTCGTGCAGCTGGGGCCGGAAGCCGATCGCCTCTTGCAAATGGTTTTGTGATACCTCGACCTCGTCCTCCAGGTCGGCAATGGTCCGGGCAATGCGCAGACAACGGTGCAGTGCCCGGGCCGAAAGGCCGATGTTCTCCATGGCCCGGCTCAGCCAGGCCTGGTGCGCTTCCGTGATGGATTCGAGCTCTTTGGGCGTGAGCTCCGCATTGGTCTTTTGTTGTCGTTCATATTGACGTCGGCGCGTGGCGATGACGCGGTCACGAACCTGTGGGCTGGCTTCGCCCGGTTGCCGATTCAGCAGTTCGTCCGGTGCTACCGCCTGCACATCCACGTGAATATCGATTCGGTCCAGCAGGGGTCCGGAAATCTTTTTCTGGTAACGCCTGGCCTTGTCACAGACATAGCCGCAGCTTTTGACCGGGTCACCCAGATAACCACAGGGGCACGGGTTCATGGCTGCGACCAGCTGAAAGCGCGCCGGGAAAGTGGTCTGATGGGAGGCCCGGGCAATGCTCACCTCGCCGTTTTCAAGGGGTTCGCGCAGCACTTCCAGTACGCGCCGGTCGAATTCGGGCAGTTCATCCAGAAAGAGCACCCCCTGATGTGCCAGCGAGATTTCGCCGGGTCTGGGGTTCTGGCCACCGCCCACCAGGGCTACGGGCGAGGCGGTGTGATGGGGTGAACGCAGCGGCGGTTGGTAGAACTGCTCCACGGATCGGGGCTTGTGCAGCGAATGCACCACCGCCGCGTCCAGGGCTCGATCTTCGTCCAGTCCGGGCAGAAGCCCGGGCAGGCGTTTGGCCAGCAGGCTCTTGCCGCTACCTGGTGGTCCACACATCAGCAGGGAGTGCTCGCCGGCGGCAGCGATTTCCAGCGCGCGACGCGCCTGGATTTGGCCGCGGACCTCGGAGAGACAGGGCGCGTCCGGAGCCTGTTGCGTCGGGCGGGCGGGTGGAACAGCGTCCAGTTGCCGCTCGCCGCGCAAAAAGCTGCAGATGTCCATCAGGCCTCGGCCGGTCAGGACCTTGCCACCGGCTAGGCTGGCTTCCTCCGCGTTCTCATTGGGGAGAATAAGCTGGTGTGCGTCATGGCTTGCGGCCAGCGCGGCGGGCAGGACGCCGGCCACAGCATGAAGTCGCCCGGACAGAGCCAGCTCACCCACGAATTCCAGATCGTCGACATCGCGGATCGAGCCCAGCTGCCCGGCGGCGATCAGGATGCCCAGCGCAATGGGCAGGTCGAAGCGGCCGCCATGCTTGGGCAGATCCGCCGGGGCGAGGTTCACGGTAATGCGCTGCTGGGGGAACGGAAAGCCGGCGTTGACGATGGCCGAGCGCACCCGGTCGCGGCTCTCGCGGACCGCCGCCTCGGGTAAACCCACGACATTGAAAGCCGGTAAGCCCGGCGCCAGGTGCGTCTCCACCCGTACCAGGGGCGCTTCCACGCCCACCTGGGCGCGCGACAGGAGAATGGGTACGCTCATGGGGCAGCCTCCGTGCTGATGACTCGTGGGCGCCCCAGTGTAGAGGCTCGCGCTCATACCCGTGTCAGCCGGAAGCCACAGCGCTTGTCCGAGATTCAGGACTTCGTCTGTGCGCTGTGTTGGTTCCCGGTTCGTCGCGGACGCCCCAGCAGGAGCGTGAGCATGAGCAGCGCGAACATAGCCGTGGCGGGCAGCTGCCACGGCGCGGCCACGACACAGGCCGCACAGTCATAAAAGAGGGAGGCGGCCACCACCACGACCGTCACCAGGGTGACCGCCAGGGCTGCGTTGGGGCGTAGCAGGGACTGGCGCCGGTACAGCCGCCAGCCTACCACCAGCAGATAAAGCGCCAGCGCCGGTACCAAGGCCAGGGCGAAAAAGGCGACCGGCTGCTGCTTCAGCCCGACCCGGAACCAGGCCCGGCTGGTGGAGGACTCGGGCGCAAGACGCTGACGCAAGCGCTCGGGCATGCGCCACTGATAACAGTGCAGGCTGCAGCCGCTGGCGTTCACCCGCGCCGGGTCGCCGCCGTTGTCTAGGAGCAGGCGCAGCACCGACCAGTGCTGCTGACGCGCGCTCCAGTGCAGGGCGGTATTGCCGTCACTGTCCGCTGTATTCGGGTTGAACCCGTTCACCAGCAACAACTCCACTACGGCCGGGTCCGGGTCGCCTGAACGGATATGGTTCCGCAGCAGCCCGGCATGGCGTTGCCGGACCTCCGGCACGGCCTGAATCAGGGTTCGGATCAGCGGCAGCCGGCCCGTTGGTAGCGCCCGGGGAAGAACCGAGGCTTGATCTCCTTGGGTCAGGGTGGGGTCCGCTCCCGCGTCCAGCAGCCGTTTCACCAGCCAGAGCTGGTCGCCCGCCACGGCTCGCTCCAGCGCTGTTTGGTTCTGGCGATCCCGGTAATTGACCGGGTAGCCGGCGTTCAGCAGCCGATTGACTTTCTCTCGGCTAAAGTGCGGCGCGGGACTCTGCAAGCGCTCTGGCGCTTCGATAAAAGAGACCAGCGGGGTGCCGTCCCGGGCCGAGGCGAGGGTCGGCTCGGCGTCCCGGTCGAGCAGAATCCGGGTAGCCGTAGCGGACGCGAAAAACAGTGGCGGATAGCCGCTGTCCGGCAACTGGTTCAGTTCGAAGCCCTGTTCCAGCAACCAGTCCAGCTGTTCGGGCCGGCCCTGTTCGGCCAGGCGCCAGGCCAGGTCACCGCCGCCGTAGTGATGCAGTTTGCCGGGCGCCGCACCGGCTTCGGCCAAACCCTGTGCCACGGGCAGGGGCGCGTCTTCCCACAGGGCCTGTGCCAGGGTGCGGCTGGCGGGGCCTTCCGGAAGTTGCGCGTCCGGATCGAGTTCGCGCAGCAGATGCACCTTTTGCCAGGCCTGATCTGCGGCGGCGCGGCGAATGGGGGCCGGGCCCTTTTCAGGGACCAGCGTCGGATCCGCATCATTGCGCAGCAGGAGCTCGAAAACAGCGAGATTGTCACGCCCGGCCGAGGCGTACCAAAGCGGTGTCCGTCCCTTGTCGTCTTGACCGTTGATGGCGGTTCGTAAATGGAGCAGCCAGTCCATCAGTGCCGGGCTGGATTTGCGCGCGGCCAGATGCAGCGGTGTTATGCCGTCCCGGTCCCAGGCTCCGGCCTCGGCGCCGCGCGCGACCATGAGGGCGGCAGCGTCGCGATAGATATCCACGCCGCCGCTTTGCGCGGGCATAGCCGCAATGGCCGCGTGGACGGGCGTGCGCTGCGCCTGATCGCGTTCGTTGAAGAGCGCACCGCCATTGAGTAAAACGGGCGTGACATGTCTCAGTTCGGCGTTACCGGCGATATGCCCGCACCGGAAAAAACGGTGCAGCGCAGAGCCGCCGTTGTCGTCCGTGATTCGCGGATCCACGCCCAGTTTCAGCAAGAACGCGACCCGGTCCGGTGCCTTGCAAACGGCATGGTGCAGAAGGGTTTGGCCCTGCTCATCCGTGGCCGAGGGTGCGGGCAGTTGCGCGACCTGGGCGCGCAGGTCCGCACGGCTCAGCGAATCCAGCCAGGGCGCCAGCTCGGACACCGTGGCGCCCGTCGCCGGGCCGGCAAGCAGGACCAGCAGCGCCAGCGCTCGCCTCATTCCTCGTCGAGCCGGCGTTCCAGCTCCGCCACTTCCTGTTCCAGCGCTTCCAGCCGCTCCCGGGTGCGGGTGAGCACGCGCTGCTGAGCGTCGAATTCCTCGCGGCTGATCAGATCAAGCCGGCTGATGGCCTCGGCGAGCACCGCGCGCAGGTTGTGCTCCACTTCACCCGCGATGTCCCCGGCCATGGGCACACGCTGGCGAACCTCGGCCATGATGCGGTCGATAAAGGGTTGGTCATCCATGGGCAAAAAGCCGTCTGTGCCTGTTCAACGTCGTCCGATGATAGCACAATCGGGCCGCTTGCCTGCTTGCACCAATTCGGGGAGTGCTCTGAAAAGGTGCACAGTTATGGCTCGCGCGAACCGGCACTGAGGTCGGTCTTGTTGTGCAAGCCTCTGATTTTGCGTGCGTTTTCCTGTTGGGCATGGATCGTGCAATGAACAAGGCACAAGCGTTCGCGCTGACTCGGGGATGGGGCTTCGGCCCGCATCCGGAATGGGAACCATCGTTTACTGCGATGTAAGCGACAGGAGAAAAACTGATGAAACTCGTCACTGCCGTTATTAAGCCGTTCAAACTCGACGATGTGCGCGAGGCATTGTCCGAGATCGGCGTGCAGGGCATCACCGTTACCGAGGTAAAGGGCTTTGGACGCCAGAAGGGGCACACCGAACTCTATCGGGGGGCGGAATATGTCGTGGACTTTCTCCCCAAGGTAAAGATTGAGGTGGGCATTTCCGAAAACGATCTCGATCAGGTGATCGAGGCCATATCCAAGGCGGCCAACACCGGCAAGATCGGTGACGGCAAGATCTTCGTTACCGGGCTGGAGCAAGCCATCCGGATTCGCACCGGCGAAACGGACGCGGACGCCATCTAGGCCCCGCACAAGACGCGATCCATGCCCGTAAACAGGATCTATTTGATACCCCGTCCAATCGGAGGATTATACATTGGAAAACCAAATCTTTGAACTCCAGTACGCCATCGACACCTTTTACTTCCTGGTGTGTGGCGCACTCGTAATGTGGATGGCCGCCGGCTTCTCGATGCTCGAGGCAGGGCTGGTGCGCGCGAAAAACACGACCGAAATCCTGACCAAGAACGTCGGCCTGTTCTCCATCAGCTGCGTGATGTACCTGGTGTGCGGCTACGCCATCATGTACGACGGCGGATTTTTCCTCAGTGGCATGGCCAGCTTTGACGCCGCATCCATGCTGTCATCGTCGAAGGACAGCGGCTTTGGCGGTGGTTCGGTGTATGCCGACGCCTCCGACTTCTTCTTCCAGGTGGTCTTTGTGGCCACGGCCATGTCCATCGTCTCCGGCGCTGTAGCTGAGCGTATGAAGCTCTGGTCCTTCCTCACCTTTGCGGTGGTCATGACCGGCTTCATCTATCCGCTGGAAGGGGCCTGGACCTGGAATGGTGCGGACGTCTTCGGTCTCTACAACCTGGCCGATCTGGGCTTCAGTGACTTTGCCGGCTCGGGCATTGTGCACATGGCCGGCGCCTCGGCCGCGCTTGCCGGTGTGCTTCTGCTGGGCCCGCGCAAGGGCAAGTACCGCTCGGACGGCACCGCCAATGCCATTCCCGGTGCTAACCTGCCGCTGGCGACCCTGGGTACCTTCATCCTCTGGATGGGCTGGTTCGGCTTTAACGGTGGTTCCGTGCTCAAGCTGGGCGATGCCGGCAGCGCGCACTCCGTGGCCATGGTCTTCCTGAATACGAATACGGCCGCGGCCGGTGGCGCCATTGCTGCGCTCATCACCGCCCGGCTGTTGTTCGGCAAGGCGGACCTGACCATGCTGCTCAACGGTGCCCTGGCCGGTCTGGTGGCCATCACGGCCGAGCCGTCCACGCCCACGCCCCTGCTGGCGACCATCTTCGGCGGTCTCGGTGGCATCCTGGTGGTCTTCTCCATTCTGGGTCTGGACAAGGCCAAGATCGACGATCCGGTGGGCGCGATCTCGGTGCACGGCACTGTCGGTCTGCTGGGTCTGCTGCTGGTGCCGATCACCAATGGTGGCGTGACCTTGACGGGTCAGATCGTGGGTGCGCTAACGATCTTCGGCTGGGTCTTTGGGGCGAGCCTGATTGTCTGGGGTATTCTCAAGGCGGTCATGGGCATCCGCGCAGCCGAAGAGCTGGAATACGAAGGCATGGATCTCGCCGACTGCGGTATGGAAGCCTATCCGGAATTCGTGAAGAGCTCCTGATCGACACTTCCGAGGTCCAGGGACGGACCGTCATCATTGCAAAGGGGACGCTTCGGCGTCCCCTTTTTTATGGTCGGCTTGCAGTGTCCAGACCATGTTGCAGAAGGGATTTCCAACAGCCTGCAAGAGTACGTTCAGCCCCGGCCCAATCGTGGCACACAATTTGCTCTTCTTTGATGTTCACGAAAAGAGGAGTTGTTTGATGTCTGCCGATCCTGATCCGGCCTTTCTGCGCGTCGATGCCGTGCGTTCCCGTCTGGGGGTCGATGTTTGCACGCTTTATCTTGCCCTGGCTCGGGAAAGAGAGCTGATGCTTTATGTCACCAGTGGTTTGAATCAGAACGTCGTGGGAACCCGGTTGCCCTTCGGTCAGGGCCTGACCGGCAAAGTGGCGACGCGTCAGGCTCCGCTCGCTGCGCGCGACATTCAAAGTCATGGCGACCATTACCATGTGGATGGTTCCGGAGAAGAGCGCTTCAGCAGCTATCTGGGCATTCCGTTGCTTGAGGAAAATCATCTGCTGGGTATTCTCGTGATTCAGACCGAGCACACCCAAACCTTCTTCCAGCGCGATATTCGTGAGCTCTATGAAGCCGCCCGGGATCTGATCGACCACCTGAGACAACCCGCCAGCAAATTTCCCTAGCAGGCCGTTGAAAAACCGTTGCCTGCTCAGGCTCTTCGGCTGGTTTGCACGCGAGATGCCGTTTTGAACGCGGGTGTCTACCCGTAAAAACCCGCAACGATGACTGCGGGTCAGCATTAAAGCCCCGCAGGGCCCGGCCTGAAGCGCGCCTCCGTGGCACCAAAAGTACAACAGCTGCACGCTTTAGGCTACGCTGAGAGCGCAAGGTTTTTCCAACAGCCCGCTAGCTGTGCTTACGGGCCTTGCTCCGGATGCCCGGGATCGCCTCTGTATCGCTGCAGCGCCCCGCGCCGCTGAGATCGCGTCCACTTGTTGAACCAAGAAAAGGGAATAGCGCCCGGGATCGGCCTTGTGCTCGCAAGAGCCTCCACAACGCCGCGGATGGTCGTTCTGGCGGGCCTGTTGGATTCGCGCGTCGCGGTAGCAACCAGGGCGGAGTTGAGGTACTGTAATAGCAGAGGAGATTCGCTGTCCTTTCCCTGTCGCGGACCAAGATTTTGATCGTTGGCTTGTGCGAGCCACTCCGGGGCGCGTCGAGAAACGCGCAAGTCGCCCGTAGAATCAGTTGTGCCCGACCATGTCGGCGACCATGCCGCCAGTCTGGAGGTCCCCCTTGCGAAAACCTGCTGTGCCCGAGAACGAGACGGAACGCCTTCGAACCCTGCATGCCCTGGATCTTCTGAAAACCGGCGACGACGAGCGCTTCGATCGTGTTACCCGGATTGCACGGCAGTTTTTTCGTGTACCCATGGCGCTCGTGACACTGGTGGACGAAGCCGAGCAGGAGTTCAAGTCCTGCAGTGGACTCGATTACAACCGAAGCTCAAGAGATGTGTCGTTTTGCGGTCACGCTATCCTGAGCGATGAGCCGCTTGTTGTGCCGGATACGCACGAAGACGAGCGGTTTCACGACAATCCGCTGGTTCTGTCTGCGCCGGCGATCCGATTCTACGCGGGCCAGCCCTTACGCGCACCCAATGGTCAAAAGCTTGGCACCCTGTGCATCCTGGACCAGGAACCACGAAACCTGTCATCGGAAGACCTGGATGCACTCCGGGATCTGGCGGCCATGGTGGAGCAGGAAATCCGCGCCATTTACATGGCCACCCTGGATGAGCTCACCAGTCTGCCGAATCGCCGTGGCTTCATGCAGCTGGCCCGCAAGGAACTCGACCTGTGCGCGCGGGGGCAGCTACCGGCCTCGCTGGTTTTCATGGATCTGGATGCATTCAAGCCCATCAACGACCGCTACGGCCATGCCCAGGGTGACCGGGCTCTGACCGTCTTTGCCGAGCAAATGAAGCAGGCCTTTCGCAGTTCGGATGTGCCCGGACGTCTGGGTGGTGATGAGTTTGTCGTCCTCCTGACCAACACGGCAAAAGATCAGGCGCACAATGCCGTGATGGAGCGCTTCCGCCCCGCTTTGAATGCCTATCTTGCCCGCGTCGGCTTTGCCCATGATATAGCCTTTTCCTGCGGTATCGTTGAATTCGATCCCGAGCAAAATCGCACGCTGGAAGATCTTATCGCGCAGGGCGATTCGTTGATGTATCAATTTAAGGGCCGCGGCCAAGGATAAGCCCCGGACGCGCTCTATCCTTCTTTTAGACCAGGCACTACGCCGGGGCCAGGTGGTCCACCAACCCCGGCAGGCGGACCCACGGGGTGTAGCCGGCTATCGACCCGGATACCCGCGTCCCCTGTAGAAACGGAATCAATCCCGGGCTGGACCGTTGAGGATCCGGTGCCCAGGGTCGTCCGGCACATAACTTGCTTCATTGTTGCAGGCGGCAACCAGAGCCGGGCCTGGCAGGCTGTTGATAAACTGCTTGCGCAGTCAGCGTGGCATGAAGCGTACAGTTGGTCTGCTTTGTTGCGACGGACAGTCCCTTTCCGAGGGGCAAAGTGCGGCAGATGCGCGCTTCAGGCGGTGCCCTCCGGGGCTTTCAGGCCGGTCCGCTCGCGTCTTTGCCATTTTTCGACGGGGCATACCCCGCCTTCAAAATGGCGCCTCGATGGCGAAACAGCCTGAAAGCCTGATTTCGCAACGGGTTTTTCAACAGCCTGCTAGCCTGTGCCAGTAACCCTCGGACCCGGGCACCGGCCCGTCACAGTGATCAACGCGAGACCATTGCCATGAGCGAGCCTTCGCTCCTGGTCGTGGGGCAGTATTCGAGCTCCGGACGCAAAGACACCAATCAGGACTTTCACCGCGCCCGTGTGCCCGAACCACCCTTGCGCCATACCAAGCGGATGGCCGTCGCCCTCGCGGACGGGATCAGTAGCAGTGACGTCAGCCGCGCTGCCAGTGAATCTGCCGTCGCGGGTTTTCTGGAAGATTATTTCGGCACGCCGGAACCCTGGTCGGTCAAGAAATCAGCGCAGCGCGTATTAATGGCGAGCAATTCCTGGCTGCATGCCCAGACGCGCCGGAGTCCATACCGCTACGACCTGGATCGTGGCTATGTCTGCACCTTCACGGCGGTAATCATCAAGTCCACCACGGCGCACATCTTCCATGTGGGCGACGCCCGCGCTTATCGAGTTCACGACAGCGCCCTGGAGCAGTTGACCCAGGACCACCGGGTTTGGGTGACCTCGGAGCAGAGCTATCTCGGGCGCGCTCTGGGGGCGGACCAGCAGATTGAAATCGATTATCAGCGTTTGCCGGTGGAGCCGGGCGATCTGTTTCTACTGACCACGGACGGCATTCATGAATATGTATCCCCGCGTTTCATGGCAAAAACGGTTCATGAAAACACAGGGGATCTGGATGCTGCCGCGCGGATCATTGTGAACGAAGCCTATGAACAGGGCAGTCCGGACAATCTCACCGTTCAGATTGTGCGTGTTGACGAACTCGCCGACCCGAGCAGCCAGGAGCTTTATCAGCAGATGAATCGCTTGCCGGTTCCGCCGGCGATGGAAGCGGGGATGACGTTGGATGGCTATAACATTATCCGCAAGCTCCATGCCAGCAACCGTAGCCATCTTTATCTGGCCGAGAACCCGGATACCCGAAGTCGGGTGGCGCTCAAGACCCTGTCTACGGAAATGCAGTCCGATCCGGTACAGCTGGAGCGTTTTCTCATGGAGGAATGGATCGCCCACCGCGTGAAAACCCGCATGTGGCCAGCGCCCCGTCACGGCCCCGAAGGCGTAATTATCTCTACACCGTCATGGAATTCATTGACGGACAAACGCTGGGTCAATGGATGCAGGACCATCCAAAGCCGGATCTGGAAACCGTGCGCGGCATTGTCGAGCAGATCGAGCGCGGGCTGCGCGCGTTTCACCGCATGGAAATGCTCCATCAGGATCTGCGTCCGGCCAATGTCATGGTGGACTCGGGTGGTACGGTAAAACTCATTGATTTCGGCTCTGCCCGCGTGGCCGGTGTGATGGAGATCGCGGGCGCGTCGGATCAGGACTTGCTGCTGGGCACAGTCCAGCACGCCGCACCGGAGTATTTTCTGGGCGAAGCCGGCTCAACCCGCTCGGATCTGTTTTCCCTGGGCGTAATGACCTACCAGATGCTGACGGGTCATCTGCCCTATGGCGTGGACGTGGCCAAGTGCGAGACCCGCATGGCGCAGAAACGGCTCACCTATACATCCGCGCTGCAATACAATCGCGCCTTGCCCGCCTGGATTGACCCGGTGCTGCGCAAGGCTCTGCATCCCGATCCGTTCAAGCGCTATGAAGCCCTGTCCAAATTCACCTTTGATTTGCGGCATCCCAGCAAAGAGTTGTTGAGCAAGGGCAAGCCGCCTTTGCTGGAAAGCAACCCGGTGCTCTTCTGGCAGCTGGTATCACTCGCTCTGGCGGTCGCGGTGGTGGTTTTACTGCTGCGCTGACGCAGCGCTGGTTCCGGTCGTCTCCGCGGATGCGTCATCGGCGGTGCGCTGGAGCGACGGAAACGTCATCTCCTGAACACCCGGGAACTGGATGGGAAGCTCGTTGACGGAGTCCAGCTGATAGCGCTCTTCCTTCAGCAATTCCGCCATCTTCGTCAGCGTGTATTCCGGTGCCCGGGTGGCCACAAAATTGGCCAGCCAGGCAGGGATCTGGCCGCCCGGGTTTACAAAGGTCCGGAAGGTGATCCGGGTGCGGCCGTTGTCGAGCGGTTCCAGCCGGAAGCGGTTGTCCAGTTCCGGTATGCGCAGCCAGTCGTCCTGTTCCGGTACGACGCCGTCGACGGCCCGGGAGTGAATTCTGATGGCGTTGGTGTCCGGATTCTGTTTCATGGTGCTGCGTGCGGCAATATCGCGGTCGGATACGGGCCAGATGCCGTTGATCTTGATGCGGATCACATCCGGTCCCCATTGCTCGGGCCGGATTTCCGCGTCGCTGCACTGAAAGACCCAGTCGGGATAGCGCTCGATATCGCCCATTACGGCCATGACGCTGAGCATGGGCTGCGGCACCGAGATCACACCTCGAAACATCTTGATGGGGCTTTCCTCGACGGGGCGCACATAAACATCCACTTCGCCTGGCCGATCCGCTTCACGGACCTGTTTCCAGTCGTCACTTTGCGCTTGGGCCGTGTTCACGGCCAGAACAGCGGCCAGGGCCAGAAGCGAGCACAAACCCGTTTTCATTGTTTCTCTCCGTTACGAACACGAGTGCTTTCAATTCAGCGTCTGTGCCATAAAGGGCGGCAGGGTGAGCGCGCCCTGGTGTATGGCCGCCGAGTAATAGTGCGTCGGCAATCCCTGCTTTTGTACATCCTCCTGGCGGAACCGGCTCAGGTCGCAGGACTTGCCGGCCAGGGTACAGCTCCACCAGCCGGACGGATAAATGGGCTGGGGAAAGGGCAGTGTACGGGTGTCGTCGAAGCCGGCGGCGCGCATGTTGTCATGCAGCTCGCGGATGATGGTATCCGTGTGCAGTAATGGCGATTCGCTTTGCTGCACGATGATGCCGCCGTCACGCAGCACCCGGTGGCAGTCGCGGAAGAAATCGCTCTGGAACAGGCCCGCGGCCGGGCCCACGGGGTCGGTGGAGTCGACCATGATGACGTCGATGGAATCGGCCGCACACGCTTTCATCCAGGCCACGCCGTCTTCGAAGAGCAATTGTGCGCGCGCGTCATCGTTCGCTTCGCAAAGCTCGGGGAAGTACTGCTCAGCGAGCCGGGTGACGGTTTCGTCGACATCAATCTGCCAGGCCTCTTCCACCTCGTCGTGCCGCAAGACCTCGCGCAGGGTGCCGCAGTCGCCGCCGCCGACGATGGCCACGGCACGGGGATGTTCATGCGTAAACAGCGCCGGGTGCGCCATCATTTCGTGATAGAGAAAATTGTCCCGGCTGCTGAGCATGGTGGCCCCATCAATGGTCATGAGATGACCGAAGGTCTCGGTATCCCAGATCTCCACCACCTGCCAGGGGGATTCCAGCCGTTCGAGTTTGCCCTTGACCCGCAGCCCGAAGGCGGTACCGGCACTGTCGAAGTGCTCGAAAAACCACTTTTCCGTATCGAGACTCATGCTCGGCTCTCCCGCTCACGCCGCGGGTATTGTAGCGGCAGACCCGGACGTTTCCCACACGATTGCTGTTCTGTTCTAATGCCACCATGAAGGATGAGGGCATCTCGCCAGCTGGTCTTGAAGACAACGCTCAGCCCTACAACGTGGATCGCTGGGGTGAAGGCCATTTCCGCGTCGGCGCGGACGGTCGCCTTTATGTGCGCCCGGTGCCGGATGAACCCCGGGAGGCGGCGCTGGAAGACGTGCTGACGGCCTGCCGCGCGCAAGGCCTGCGCCAGCCCGTGCTGGTGCGTTTTGCCGGCATTCTGCGCCACCGCGTGCGCATGCTCACCGACGCCTTTGCCGATGCCATGGCCGAGCAGGACTACGGCGGCAGCTATACCGTGGTCTATCCGGTCAAGGTAAACCAGCAACGTCGTGTGGTGCACGAGCTGCTTCGCGCGGGCACGGAGAGCGCGCGCGTGGGCCTGGAAGCGGGTTCCAAGTCGGAGCTGCTGACCGTAATGGCGCTTTCGGGCGAGCCCGGCGACGTCATTGTGTGCAACGGCTACAAGGATCGTGCCTACATCCGCCTGGCCCTGATGGCGGAGAAGTTGGGTTTCCGGGTCACGCTGGTGGTGGAAAAACTCTCGGAACTGCCCGTTATTCTGGACGAGGCCGAGCGGCTTGGCGTGGCCCCGCGCATCGGCCTGCGCGTCCGTCTCCAGTCCATTGGCGAGGGCAATTGGCAGAACACTGGCGGCGAAAAATCCAAGTTCGGTTTGTCCGCGCCGCGGATGATGGAAGCCGTGGAAATCTGTCGTGCGGCGGGCAGGCTGGACGCGCTCCGCATGCTGCATTTTCATCTCGGGTCCCAGGTGGCGAATATCCGCGACATCAAGGCGGGCATGAATGAAGCCGCGCGCTATTACCAGGAACTGCGCCAGCTCGATGTACCTGTGCAAGAGCTGGACGTCGGCGGCGGTCTGGGCGTGGACTATGAGGGAACCCGCTCGCGCTCCTGGTGCTCCATGAATTACACGCCCGGCGACTATGCGCGTCAGATCGTGCGTTCGCTGCGCGAGTGCTGCCGCCAGCACGATCTGCCTGAGCCTGACATCATCAGCGAATCCGGTCGTGCCCTGACCGCCCACCATGCGGTGCTGCTGACCAATATCATTGACCGCGAAAGCCTGCGCGCGGAAGAGCTGGAGCCACCCGCGGGCCAGGGTGCGCCCGAGCTGGCCCGTTTATGGCAGCTCTACCAACAACTGGGTCAGAGGGCGGTGTCGCCGCTGGAGCAATACCAGGAATTGCTGGCGGCCTGGCAGGATCTGCAGGACCGTTTTCTGCAGGACGAGATCAATCTGGGCCAGCGCGCCTGGGCCGAGCGGGTCTATATTAACGCTCAGCTCAGGCTGCGCGCCCGGCTGGATCCGACACGACGACTGCAGCGCGAACTCCTGGATACGCTCAACGAAAAACTGGCTGACAAGCTCTTCGTGAATTTTTCCATTTTCCAGTCCCTGCCGGATATCTGGGGCATTGATCAGATCTTTCCGGTCATGCCGCTGCGCGGCCTTCGGGGAACGCCGGACACGCGCGCGGTCGTGCAGGATATTACGTGCGACTCCGATGGCCGTATGGACCGGTACGCGGACGGCGACGGTGTGGAGGCCACGCTGCCTCTGCCGGCCGGTGAGGACAGCGAACTGGCCTTTTTCATGGTGGGCGCCTACCAGGAAATTCTCGGTGACATGCACAATCTGTTTGGCGATACCGATTCCGTGGATGCCGAAATCACCCCCGACGGTGAAATCCAGCTGGACCACGCCATTGATGGCGACACCGTGAGCACCGTGTTGCGCTACGTGAATTTCGATCCGGAGCGTTTGCTGGGTACGCTGGAAAACCACTGTGAGCGTGCGCACCTGGAGGCAAATGAGCGCGCTACGCTACTGGCAGAAATCCGCGCCGGACTCAACAGTTATACCTACCTGGAGTAGGGGGAATCATTCGACACAATCAATCAAGGAGAACGATATGCGTTACGCCATCGGTAAAAGCAGTGAACTGCAGGAAGGGGAGAGCAAGGCGGTTGAAGCGGGCGAGAGCAAGCTTCTGCTTTATCGGCTTTCGGATGGCTTCTATGCTACCCAGGCACGCTGTACACACATGTGGGCGAATCTTGCCAAGGGCCAAATTCTCAATGATGCCTGTATCCAGTGTCCTTTCCACCGCGCCCGGTTTGATATTCGCACGGGTGAAGTGAAGGAGTGGGCCAACTGGCCCAAGGGGGTGCAGTTGCTGAACGCGGTGCGTCCGGAAAAGGCGCTGCAGACCTATCCCGTCATGACCGAGGGTGATGAGCTTTATGTGGAGGTCGGTGAGTGAACCCGGAGACGTCCGGGTCCGATGAGCAGGTCCGGGCGGCGCTGACGCGTGTGCGTCGCTTGGCCCGGCTGTTTGATACCGAGCTCCGCATTCCCTTTACCGGAATCCGGTTCGGCATTGACCCGCTGTTGGGGCTGATCCCTGTGGTGGGCGATTTCGCCGGTCTGGCGCTGTCGCTCTATATCTATCGTGAGGCGCACAATCTGGCCGCCCCGCTTTCAGTGCGCCGGCGCATGATCCGCAACATGGGTGTGGATCTGGCGGGTGGTTTCCTGCCGGTGGTCGGAGATGTGTTCGACCTCGCCTGGCGGGCGAATAGTCGCAATGCCCGCCTCCTTCTGGACTGGGCTGAAGAGACCGATACGGATCAGCGAGAAAAAGAAAGTCTCGCGCACGGCAATTGGTGGCTGGTAGTTTTTGCCGTTTCGGTAGCGGCGCTCCTGTTTTTCTTTCGTCCGGGAGCAGGTTCCGGTCTGAGCTAGCAGGCTTTTTCCAACAGCCTGCTGGACGGATTACAGTACCCGGCCCCGTTTGGACTTGATCTCGCCTCTTTTCTTCTTGCTATCCAGCCGTTTTCTTTTCGCTGCCCGGCTGGGCCGGGTGGGTTTGCGCGCCCGGCGCAGGGTGGTAGCTTGCTGGATAAGTTCGCGCAGACGCTCCAGCGCATCCTCGCGGTTCCGTTCCTGGCTACGGTAATTCTGCGCCTTGATCACGATCACGCCATCCTTGCTGATGCGGTGGTCGTTGCACTCTAGCAGGCGATCCTTGTAGCACGGTGGCAGGCTCGAGGCGCCGATATCGAAGCGCAAATGGATGGCCGTAGCCACCTTGTTGACGTTCTGGCCGCCACTGCCCCGGGCCCGGATGGCCTGGAACTCGATTTCATTTGCCGGGATTGCTACCCGGCTGGATATACGCAACATGGTTCTGGCAGCGGCACTGAAATATATAGACATTTTAACAAGTCAATACAAGTAAAAAGACGCAAGACAAAAAAAGTAAAGACAGCCGCCGCAGTGCGCTCTGCCTTCTTGCCTTGTTACTGGCGACCCTCCAGGAAAGCCGGAGAGAATCTCCCTCAGGTTTTGTGTGCCACCAAGGGTCGGTTACCATTTCGAAACCAACGAGTTCCTTTGGGAGTACTCATGGTGGATTCCATTCTGGTCACGGGTGCCACGGGCGCTCAGGGGCGCGCCCTGACCCTTCGCTTGCTGGACCAGGGGCTGCCCGTGCGCGCCTTGACGCGCAATCCGGATAAGCCTGGCGCTCGGGAGCTGGCGGCCGCCGGGGCGGATCTGGTGTCGGGTGATCTCAATGATGAGGCGTCGCTGCGGCGCGCCTGCAGGGGCGTACATGGTGTCTTTGCGGTACAGAACTTCTGGGAAAAGGGCGTGGGCTATCAGGGCGAGATTGATCAGGGCTGCCGCCTCGCCCGTGCCGCGCGCGACAATGATGTCGCACATTTCGTGCAGACCTCGGTGGCCGGCTGTCATCAGGCGCCCGACGTTCACCACTTCCACAGCAAGCACGTCATCGAACGCTATGTGGATGAACTGCAACTACCGCGCACTTTCATGCGCGAAGTTTTCTTCATGGAGAACTTCTTTGAACCCGTGGTGGGTGGTGCGGGCAAACGGACCCTGGATCCGCAATGGACCTTGCGCATGCTCGACGGTGCCCTGCGCCCGGATCTGTCCTTTCATATGGTAACGGTCGAGGACATTGCCTGGTTTGCCGCCGATGTCTTCATGAATCCGGATAACTACCAGGACCGGGTTCTGGATGTAGCCAGTGACTCCTTGACCGTGGCGCAGATGAAAGCCGTCTATACCTCGGTATTTGCGCGCAAGGCGCCACGGCTGCCCATCCCGCTGGCGCTCACCCGCCGGCTCAATCCGGAAATGGGTCGCCAGCTGGCGTGGAATAACCGGATAGGATGGCATTTTGATCTGCAGCCGCTGCGCGAACGTAACCCGGGCCTGACCTCTTTTCGGACGTTTTTGCTGCGTCGGCGCGACACGGTGCAATAACGATTTATGCCTGACCCGCGCCCGGCGTCGCGATTTGTTGTTCCATGGTCGCCCGGTATTGCGGCGCCAGCGTCCGGCTCTGGTGACGGAGCCCATTCGCGGCCTCGGGATCCTGGCGCCGCCTGGATGGCAATACACCTGCAGCATGAAGGCCGCCCGTCGCGCTGTTGGGCCGCATTGGCTCGTCGAAGCACGGGATAGCGGGGAAGCGCGCCCGTACGCTGATAATCACCCACCAGACAGACGCTCACGCTCACGGTGGGCACCGGATTCCGGGCAAAATCCAGCGTCGCCCGCAAATCCGTTACCATGTTTGAACGCGAAGTAATCCGGATAAAGCGGTTCTGCCATGCGCGGTGTTTTCCTCGACAGCGATACCCTCCAGCCGGAAGAACTGGAGCTGATGAGCCTGGAACAAAGCGGCCCGGCATGGACCCTTTATCGGCATACCACACCGGAACAGGTAAATGAACGCATTGCTGACGCCGACGTGGTCATCACCAACAAGGTCGTGCTCGACCGCGAAGGCATCGAAGCGGCCTCGCAGCTGCAACTGATCTGTGTGGCGGCTACCGGTACCAACAATGTCGATCTGGACGCGGCGCGCGAGCGCGGTATTCCAGTGTGCAATGTCACCGGCTATGCCACACCCTCCGTGGCGCAGCATACCCTGGCGCTCATACTCGGGTTGGCTACGCGCTGGCATCAATACAGTCGGGACGTGGATCAGGGCGTCTGGAGCGCTGGTCACACCTTCTGTCGTCTGGATTATCCCGTGGTGGAACTGGCCGGCAAGCGACTGGGGATTGTGGGCTACGGTACTCTGGGCCGCGCGGTCGCGGAGCTGGGCCGGGCCCTGGGCATGGAGGTGCTGGTGGCGCAGAGTATGGCGCCTGGCGCGCCGCGATCGAGGCAACGATGGGATCTGAATGACGTGCTGGCCCAAAGCGACGTCCTGAGCCTTCATTGCCCGCAGACCCCGGAAACGGAAAAGCTGATGAATGCCCAAACGCTGGCGCAGCTGAAACCGGGCGCTTTGCTGGTGAATACGGCCCGGGGCGGACTGGTGGAACCCGCGGCCTTGCTGGATGCGCTGGATCAGGGCCGGCTGGGGGGTGCCGCCCTGGATGTGCTGGAAGAGGAGCCGCCGCCGGCGAACCATCCCTTGCTTAATGCCGATCACCCCAACCTGATCATTACCCCCCACAATGCCTGGGTTAGTCGGGACTGCCGTCAGCGGCTGCTCGACGGTATTGCCGACAACATCCGCGGCTGGGATGCGGGCGCGCTACAAAACTGTGTAAACGGATTGGCAACGGGCTGAACGAGGTGAACCATGAGCTGGGAACAGCAGATCATTCAACTCAAGGCGAGGCCACGCGGTTTTCATCTGATAACTGACGAAGTACTACGTCAATTGCCCGGATTGCGCCCCTACCGCATCGGCATGCTGCACCTGTTTATCCAGCATACGTCGGCGTCCATTACCATCAATGAAAACGCCGACGCCGATGTGCGTGGCGACATGAAGCGTCACTTCGATCAGATGGTGCCGGAGAATCAGCCCTATTATGAACACACCATCGAAGGCCCGGATGATATGCCCGCGCATATCAAGACCGTGCTGGGCGGACTATCGCTCAGCATTCCGATCACCGACGGTCAACTGAACCTGGGTATATGGCAGGGGATCTATCTGGGCGAGCACCGCGACAGCGCGGGCGGCCGCAGGATCGTGGCCACGATTAACGGCGAGTAGGAAGGCCCGAGGCGCGCGAAAAGATGGCTTACTCGTTTTGCTTTGGGCCTTGCTCCTCGTTCCTCGTCCCTCGACCCTCGACCCTCGCTCCTTCATTTTCGGATATCCATTTCAGAAAATCCCGGCGCTCTTCCGTCGTCGCTTCACTCCAATAGACCTTGAGCATGTTCAGGTAGTCCTGTTCCGGGGTCGGTTCCATCGATCCATGGGGCGAATCTTCAGCTGATCCGGCGGCATTCTCGGTGTCAGTATCAGACGCTGGCTTCGCCATGGGCGCAACCGTGGACGCCGCTGACTGGTTTTCCGTTTCGCCGGTTTCTGCCACCGGTTCCATGCCGGCCATTTCGCCCAGACCACCCGCAATGCCGGACTTGAAGGCCAGGCCACTGGCTTGGGTAGGCGTCTTCTGGCCGGTGTCGGTATTCAGAACATGACCACTGAATTTGTTTTCCAGCGCACGCGCTTCTTCCAGGTTTTGCGGTTCCTCAAAACCCAGTTTGTACCTGTTGCCCGCTTTCGCGTTCACCACGAACAGTGCCGGATCTGTCTTGACCACATCATGGCCGTCGCCGCTCAACTCCCACAGATCCTTGTAATAGGCCAGAATACGGTACTCGCCCGGTCGCAGGTGAAGATCCTTGTGCTGGGGCGAGAACAGCGTATTCAGTCCCTCGATGCGTTCGCCGTTGATACGCATGATTTCCAGCTCAATGGGTACACGTACCACCGCGATTTCCGATGCCGAGCGCTCTTCACCTTCGTAGAGCTTGCGGACCGGGTTCTGGGCACAGGCGGACAGCGTTAGTATCAAAACCAGGTGCAGCAGTAGAGCAATGTTCCGCATGGTTATTCCTCGCTATTCGGCGACGGGGCCGGTTTTTTGAAGGTGGCGGCCTTGTCCGGCCCGGGCGCATTACAGCTGTTTTTGCACGCCTCCAGGGTTTCAAAGGGCACACTGCCGTTCTGGCCACCCCAGATAAAGGGTTTGCACACGCGCGCGCCGGAATCGTAGTAAAAACGCTTGTGCGCGGCCTTGCCCTGGCCGGAAGCCGGTTTTTCGTAACAGCGCTCAGGCAGTTGCTTGTGCGCACAGGCGCTCAGGCCCAGCGTGAGTGTCAGGAAAACGAGTATTTTGGATCGCATGGAATACCTCTGTGGCGCTTGAGCCGGATCACGGTGGGCTTGCACCACCAGAGTCTCAAACGCATTGTCATGATGGGCGTTGTGAGCGTCCACTTCCAGATGATAAACCATACCCAGTCCCCTGAAATGCCTGTCACCGGAAAGATGTGCACTCGTAGCCGCTTCGGGCGCTGAAGCCCGCGGTCGGCAGAGTACGCTACGGGGTTGATGCAAACATCGGGGTTTCCCGTATCAGAATCTTGCGTGATACGCGGGGAAGCGGTTTCCTCTTCAACCTCCAACGACAAAAGGATTGCTCCGGCGCTCATCGCCAAAGGTGGATCGTGGATCATGGCCGGGCACGAAGGTAATGTTGTCACCCAGCGGCAGCAGTTTTTCAACAGCCTGATGGTGTTACACGGCCTTCCGCTTCATCCAGGATCAGGGAGCAATGCTGCGCCCATGGCGTGACCGGTACCGGGGCGACTTTCATGTAGAACTCCCGTCGTAAAAGGCGGGAGTGTATGAAGGGCGAGTGACCGGAACCTCGTCTCTGCGCCGCGGGCTCTGGGTGGATTAACGCTTTTCGATAGTGACGGGCAGGCCGTCCTTGGGCACGGCCAGCGGCACCTGCTGGTACTGCATCTCGTAGCCCGCTTTGACGCTGACTCGATACTGACGCAGGAAATGGAACAGGAAGGTTTTGGACTGAATTTCGGCGAAATTGATGCCCAGGCACTTGTGATGGCCGCCCCCGAAGGGAATCCACTGAAAATGATGGCCCTTGTCCTCGGCGCGTTCGCTGGAGAAGCGTTCCGGGTCAAAGGTATAGGGATTACTCCAGTATTCGCTCATGTAGTGCGTGTGTAGCGGCACCACATTAATCAGCGTATTTTCCGGGATCCTGTAACCCTGCCACTCGGTTGCTTCGATCGTGCGCCGGGGGATCGTGGGCAGCGGCGGATGCATGCGCAGCGCTTCCCGGAAGACCCAGGTGGTCTTTTCCAGCTTGGGCAGATCGTCGTAGTCCAGCTCGTCCTTGCCCAGCGACTCGGCCTCCCGGGCCAGCGCGTCCTGCCACTCCGGGTTCTTGGCGAGGGCG
>CAYPKI010000001.1:53612-55977 GCA_964411265.1 uncultured Alcanivorax sp.
GGTACTGGTGGTGGTGTCGTGGGCCGCGAACAGCAGAAAAATCATGTGGTTCATTACGTCGCGGTCGGTAAGCTGGGTGTCGGTTTCCTCGTCCGCTGCATGACACAGCTCGGAGAAAAAATCATTGCCGTTGGACTGGCGCCGTTCCGGTATCAGATCCATCATGAACTTTTCCAGGAAACGCCGACCCTTCATACCCCGGTGCCAGGTGGTGCCGGGAATGGGCAGCCGCAGCACGGCCAGCGACGCATCCACTTCAGCCACAAAGGCCTCATTCACCTTGCGCGCTTCCGGGCCAATCTCCAGACCCAGGAAGATACCGGCGCCCATATTCAGCAGCAGCGACTTGATGGATTGGAAAAACGAAAACTCCTCACTCTGGGGCCACTGCTGAATGCCCTCGGCGATGTGCGGGTTCATCCGTTCCATACAGCCGGCGAGGGCGTTTTTCTTGAACGCCTGCTGCATGATCCGCCGGTGGTACTTGTGATTGGAGAAATCGCGCAGCATGAGACCGTCGGTGAAGAGTTTTTCCAGCAATGGGTTCCAGGCCAGACGGCTGGAAAAGATGTGGTCACTGTCCCGGAGCACGAATTCATTGGCGTCCGGGCCCACGAGCGTCACACCGTGCTGGAACATGACATTGCCCTTGAATACCGGGCCGTACCGCGCCACCTTTCGCTCCATCAGCCCCTGAAAGTCACGCAAAAACGGGAAGGTATCGCCCAGCACAGGTTTGCCCAGATCGCCCGGGATATGGTCGAGCTTGCGTCGCGGCGTTCGCGGCATACGCGCGGCTTTTTCTTCTGCGGCCTGCATGGATGACATGACTACTCCTCCTGCTCGAATGTCGGGCCTGTAACTGCAGCTTTCTGGCACCGGCTGACCGGCTTCCGGGTATACACGGAATGTACCCTAAGCGACGAGGGAATTCCCAGCGCTGGTTCTCAAGTATCAAACCGTACTTTATCTTGAGGTCAATCCGGAGGGAAGCTAAGAAGGGGGAGGGCGCCCCATCGGGGGCGCCCGGCGCGGCGTTTATTCTGCGTCTTCGCCGTCGCCTTCGCCGTGGACGTGGCCGTGTTCGATTTCTTCGTCACTGGCATCACGTACTTCGTCGACTTTGACCTTGAAATGCAGGGTCTCGCCGGCGAGCGGATGGTTGCCGTCGATCTTGACCTCTTCCTCGCCCACTTCCTGGACCGTAATCACGCGCGGGCCGGCTTCCGTCTGCGCCTGGAACTGCATGCCCGGCTTGACCTCGTCCACGCCCTCGAAAGCGGACATGGGCACGTCCTGGATGAGTTGGTCATGGCGCTCGCCATAGCCCTCTTCCGGGGTAACGGTTACATCGATCTCGGCTTCGTTTTCCGCACCCGTGAGCGCGTTTTCCAGGCCCGGGATGATGTTGCCCTGACCATGGATATAAGACAGTGGCTCGCGGTCTTCGGAGGAGTCGAGGACCTCGCCGTTTTCGTTTTTGAGGGTGTAGTGGATACTAACTACCTTGTTGTCGCCAACTTGCATGAATCTCTACCTTTGCGTGCATGAGGGTCCGCCATGTTAGTGGCCGAGTCCGCCATTGGCTAGTGTCCCGTCCGAAAATGTCTGGTTCCCGGGTCAATACCACAACCGGATACCGCCCACAAGCACGGTTTCTTCCAGGTCCTCGCCGTCAGCTCGATGCAGATCCGCGGTATCGTCGTAGACTCGCTTGTACTCGACCCCCAAATAGGGGGTGACCTCGCGCCGGAGTTCATAACCCAGACGCAACCCGGCCTCGAGGTGCGCCAGCCCCGAACCCAGCGCCAGGCGCTGGGTGAAGCGCCATTGATGCTGCGCCTCCAGCCGCCCGGCCGTGTCGCCGGTATCGTCGGCGTAAAGGGACAGTTCGGTTTCGATGTGATACGGCAGAACCCCGTCGAGCCCGAGCGCGGCCCAGTCTCGTTCGGGTCGGGGCTGAAAGTCCCGGCGCCAGCCCAGCTCCAGGTTCCAGAAGGCGCCGAGCGCGCGGCGTACGCGCACCTGCACCTCGCCTTCCTCGGACACGCCGTCCCGGCGCTCGCCCTCGCTGGTCAGGTTCAGGCCCCAGAGGTCGCCGGAGACACCGGCCGAACCCTTCCAGACCAGCGGCCGGCCTTCCGCGGCGTCATGAGCGGGTCGTCCTGCGTCAGTGCCCGGGCGGGAGCGGAAGCCATGAAGGCTATCGTCAGCAGCATGGGTAAAAGCGTGCGGCATTTCATGCTTTACCCTCCTCGACCCGGATTTCTCGGAACATGCCCGCAGCCATGTGGTAAAGCAGATGGCAATGGTAGGCCCAGCCCCCGAGGGCATCGGCGCTGACCTGATAGCTCACCCGTTCGCC
>CAYPKI010000002.1:0-9306 GCA_964411265.1 uncultured Alcanivorax sp.
ATCGGTCGCGGTGGTTCAGCCCACCGCGCCCTCGAGACTGACTTCGAGCAGTTGACCCGCTTCCACGGCGAATTCCATGGGCAACTCACGGAAGACTTCCTTGCAAAAGCCGTTGACGATCATGGAAATCGCCTTTTCCTCGGTTAGACCGCGCTGGCGGCACAGGAAGAGTTGGTCGTCACTGACCCGGGAAGTAGTGGCTTCGTGCTCGACCGTGGCCGACGGGTGCCGACTCTCGATATAGGGGAAGGTGTGCGCACCGCACCGATCACCCAGCAGCAACGAATCGCACTGGGTGAAGTTGCGCGCGTTCTCGGCCCGGGGACTCATTCGTACCAGGCCACGGTAGGCGTTTTCACCGCCACCAGCGGAGATACCCTTGGAGACAATGGTGCTTTTGGTGTTCTTGCCCAGATGAATCATCTTGGTACCTGAATCCACCTGCTGCGCATGGCGGGACAGGGCCACGGAATAGAATTCCCCGACGGCGTTGTCACCACGCAGCACCACGGACGGATACTTCCAGGTGATCGCCGACCCGGTTTCCACCTGGGTCCAGCTGATCTTGGCGTCGTTCATGGCCATGCCACGCTTGGTGACAAAGTTGAACACGCCCCCCTTGCCTTCCGCGTCACCGGGATACCAGTTCTGAACGGTGGAGTACTTGATTTCGGCGCCGTCCAGCGCAACCAGCTCGACCACAGCCGCGTGGAGCTGGTTCTCGTCGCGCTGGGGCGCGGTGCAACCCTCCAGATAGCTCACATGGCTGCCTTCATCGGCAATGATCAGCGTGCGCTCGAACTGGCCCGTGTTGGCCTCGTTGATCCGGAAGTAGGTGGACAGCTCCATGGGGCAACGCACGCCCTTGGGTATATAGACGAAGGAGCCGTCGGTGAACACCGCCGAGTTGAGCCCGGCAAAGAAGTTGTCGCCTTTGGGCACTACGGACCCCAGATACTTCTGGACCAGCTCGGGATATTCCTGCACCGCCTCGGAAATGGAGCAGAAGATGACGCCTGCCTCGGCCAGCTTGTCCTTGAAAGTGGTCGTCACGGACACGGAGTCAAAGACCGCGTCTACCGCCACATTGGACTCGGAAGCGCCCTCCTCGGGCGTGCCGGCGCCCTCGACGCCGGCCAGCATCTCCTGCTCGTGCAGCGGGATACCGAGTTTTTCATAGGTGCGCAAGAGCTCCGGATCCACCTCGTCAAGGCTCTTGGGCTTCTCCTCCATGCTCTTGGGAGCGGAATAGTACGAGATCGAGTTGAAATCAATCGGCGGATAATGCACATGCGCCCAGTTGGGCATGGGCATTTCCAGCCAGTTGCGGTAGGCCTGCAGCCGCCACTCGGTGAGCCACTCGGGCTCGTCTTTTTTCGCCGAGATAAACCGGATGGTGTCCTCGTCGAGACCGGGCGGCAGGGTGTCCGACTCGATTTCGGTGGTAAAACCGGCTTCGTACTCGGAATTGATTGCCTTTTCAATTTGCGCTTCGCTCATAACTCAACTCGCCGTTAACCGGGGAATACCCTAGTATTTTACTCAGGAATTCAGGGAAACGATAGCCCTTGGGGCCGTCGAAATCGGGTTCTTTTGAGTGTAAGCGCTTACTATCGCTTCACCCCTTGCGCCCGGGTTTCAATAGTGATCGGACGGTATCATAGACGGCTCGTGGTGCGTATAATACGGGGTTTTGCTGACGCAGTGCGCCGGACGGCAGTGTCCGGCAGCGCATCACAGACTTATCCCGGGAGCCGGAGTACTTCATGGCCGTTGAACGCACCTTGTCCATTATCAAACCTGATGCTGTGGCGCAAAATGTCATAGGCGAAATCGAGAGCCGTTTCGAACGCTCCGGGTTGCGCCTAGTGGCCATGAAAATGCGGCATCTGTCGCGCGATGATGCCGAGGGCTTTTATGCTGAGCATCGGGAACGATCGTTCTTCGACGCATTGGTGTCCTTTATGACCAGCGGGCCGGTGGTATTGCAGGTTCTGGAAGGCGAGGACGCCATTCGCCGGAACCGCGAGATCATGGGCGCGACCAATCCGGAGGAGGCGCTGGCGGGCACCCTGCGTGACGATTATGCTGACACCATTGATGCCAATGCTGTGCACGGTTCGGATTCGCCGGAATCGGCCGAGCGCGAGATCGGTCATTTTTTTGAAGATAGTGAAATCTGTCCGCGCACCTGAGCGGACCCTTTTACGGGAGGCAGCATGAGCGCCGCCGAACGAGTCAATTTGCTGGGACTGACGCGCGCCGAGCTCGAGGACTTCTGCGAGCAGCTGGGTGAGAAGAAATTTCGCGCCACCCAGATTCTCAAATGGATCTACCATCACCAGGTCGATAACTTTGCCGACATGACCGATATCGGCAAGGCGCTTCGCGCCCGGCTGGAGGAAAGCGCCGAGGTGCGCGCTCCAAAGATGGTGCACGAGGGGCTTTCCAGGGACGGCACGCGTAAATGGGTGTTCGAGATGGATGGCGGTGGTGCCGTAGAGACTGTGTTTATTCCGGACGGCCGGCGCGGCACCCTTTGTGTTTCCTCTCAAATGGGGTGTTCGCTGGACTGCAGCTTCTGCTCCACCGGCAAGCAGGGATTCCAGCGCAACCTGAGCGCCGCTGAGGTGATCGGCCAGGTCTGGCAGGCAGCGCGCTCCTTTGGCCCGCGTACCAATCTGGGCGAGCATCCCATCAGCAATGTGGTCATGATGGGTATGGGCGAACCCATGATGAACTATGACAATGTGGTCGCGGCCATGAAACTGATGCGCGACGATCTGGGGTACGGGATTTCGAAAAAGCGCATCACGTTGTCCACTTCCGGTGTTGTGCCCAAAATTGATCAACTCAATGAGGATCTGGACGTAGCCCTGGCGATTTCGCTGCACGCGCCCAATGACGAGCTGCGGGACGAGCTGGTGCCGCTCAACAAGAAATATCCACTGGAGCAGTTGCTCGCGGCCTGCAAGCGTTACAGCGAGCGCGTGTCGCATCGACATAACACCATCACCATGGAGTATGTCATGCTCAAGGGCGTGAATGATCAGCCCGAGCATGCGCGCCAGCTACTGAAACTTTTTCGGGATCTGCCGGTAAAGGTAAACCTCATCCCGTTCAACCCCTTCCCCAATGCGGGCTATGAATGCTCCCCCAAGGCGGACATTCTGGCGTTTCACAAGTTGCTCAACGACAATGACGTTATGACCACGATTCGGACCACGCGTGGCGACGACATTGACGCGGCCTGCGGCCAGTTGGTGGGGGAAGTGATGGATCGAACCCGGCGCAGCGAGCGCTGGAAAAAGGAGTCTTTCCTGCGGTCTCGGGATGACGAAGTTGCCGTAACTCGATGAATGCCCTACGGGTACAATTAACGACTGCGCTACTGGTGGTGCTGCTCGGCCTGTCTGGCTGTGTAACCGTGCCCGCGGAGGGGCAGGGGGCGGATATCGATGCGGCCGTGCGTGATCGCGTGTCTGCGGGCATGGAATACCTCAAGGATGATAAGCCGGCTGACGCGCGCCGGCACTTCTCGCGAGCGCTGGAACTCAACGACGACAGTGCCATGGCTCATAACGCCATGGCGCTACTGTATCGCTATGAAGGTGATAGCAAGCTTGAGGAAGAGCATTACCGGGAAGCGCTTAGTATCGACCCGGACTATTCCACTGGCCGCAATAACCTCGGCATCATGCTGCACCGGGAGGGTCGGTACGAGGAAGCCGCCGAGCAGTTCCGGCGCGCCGCTGAAGACCCGGACTATGATGGGCGTGCGAATGCCTACGCCAATCTGGGTGAGGCGCTGCTCTCCGCAGGGCAAACCGATAAAGCCAGGAAGGCCCTGCGGCGTGCGACGCGCCTTAACAGCAGCAACATGCGTGCGCGCAGGCGGCTTGCGCGCCTGCATTTCAAACAGGAAGATTACCGGCGGGCGTATCGCTATTACCAACAGTACGTGGAGGCTGTGGAGAGCCAGTCGGCGGCGGCGCTGTGGTTGGGTATCCGTCTGGCGCATGAGCTGGAGAACAAGGATGACCAGTCCAGTTACGAACTGGCGCTCAAACGTTTGTATCCTGACTCCGAACAGTACCGGCAATGGCGAGACTGGCAGGGTAAGGTGCAAGAGCCCGGCGCGGTGAAGAGCGGGGACAATGGATGAATGACCAGGGCATGCGCCAACCCGGCGAGCGCCTCCGGGCGGAGCGCGAGGCACGGGGGATCAGCCGGGAAGACGTGGCAAACCGGCTGAATCTGACCGTGACCTTTATCGAGGCCCTGGAAACAGACGACTATGACCGCTTGCCCGAAGCGACCTTTGTGCGCGGCTATATCCGTAATTATGCCCGCGAGCTGGATTTGCCCGCCGATGAGCTGGTTAGCGTTTTCTCCGAACTCGTGCACGAACAGGAAGAAGTGCCGGAGACCGTGGAGGTAATGCCTTCGGGGCGTCGGCGCTGGCTGCCGGTGGCGCTGGTGGCAATGGTTGTGGCGGTGGGGGTCGCACTCCTGCTGTGGCCCGACGATCAAGTGGCAGAGGGTGACGGCTCAGCCTCGACCGAAGAGCCCGGTGCCGGATCAGCCGAACAGGATTTGCCTGCACAGAGTTCGGGGGCCGCTGAGGAAACACCCGGTCCGGGGCAGGACACCAGTGAGATGAAACCCGAGGCCGGTCCGGAGCGGGAACCCGCGCGTCCGGCCCCGAGTCAAAACGGTCAGCAGTCGGATTCCGTGGATTCGTTGGACCGGCTGGAACTGACTTTTTCGGATGATTGCTGGCTCGAGGCACGGGATGCCACGGGCGAAGTGGTCTTTGAGGGCCGCCGGGAGGGTGGCGCTGCGCTCAACCTCAGTGGCGAGGCGCCCTTCGATCTTCGTATCGGTGACGCCTCGGCAGTGGAATCGCTCAGTATCAATGATGAGCAAAAGACAATGCCCAGTAACGCGGCCGGCCAGGTAGTGCGCCTGAGCGTGCCCTGAAAGTCGGAAGGAGGGTGCATGGAACCCGATACCAGCATTGAACGCAGGCCCACACGGCAAATTCATGTCGGTTCTGTACCCGTGGGCGGTGATGCCCCGGTCAGTGTCCAGACCATGACCAACACTGATACCTGTGACGTCCAGGCCACAGTTAATCAGATTCGGCAACTGGAAGAGGCCGGCGTGGATATTGTGCGCGTGTCCGTGCCCGACGGCGACGCGGCTGAGGCCTTCGGCAAGATTCGGGAACAGGTGAACGTGCCGCTCGTCGCCGATATCCATTACGACTACAAGGTTGCGCTAGCGGTAGCGGAAAAGGGTGTCGATTGTCTGCGCATCAACCCGGGCAACATCGGGCGCGAGGACCGCGAGCGCGCGGTGATCCAGTCGGCGAAGGATCACGGGATTCCCATTCGTGTGGGCGTCAACGCGGGGTCGCTGGAAAGAGATCTGCAGCACAAATACGGTGAGCCCACTGCTGATGCACTGGTAGAGTCCGCCATGCGCCATGTGGAGATTCTCGACCGTCACGATTTCCCCGACTTCAAGATGAGCCTCAAGGCATCCAGTGTATCCATGACGGTGGCCGCCTATCGCGGCATTGCCGAGCAGATCGAGCAGCCCTTGCATCTGGGTGTAACCGAGGCGGGTGTATTCCGTTCGGGCACGGTCAAATCCTCCATCGCTCTGGGCAATCTGCTCATGGAAGGTATCGGCGACACCATCCGCATTTCCCTGGCGGCTGACCCGGTGGAAGAAGTGCGCGTGGGCTTTGATATTCTCAAGAGCCTGGGCATGCGCAAGAAAGGAGTAAACCTGATCGCTTGTCCCAGTTGCTCGCGCCAGAACTTCGACGTAATCGGCACCGTGAATGAACTTGAGTCGCGGCTGGAGGACGTCAATGAGTCCGTGGACATGGCGGTAATCGGCTGTCTGGTCAACGGACCGGGCGAAGCGAAAGAGGCGGATATCGGACTCACCGGGGGCACGCCCAACAACCTGTCCTATGTGGACGGCGAAAAGAGTCACCATATTACGTCCGACAACCTGCTTGATGAACTGGAGCAGATGGCACGCGAGCGCGCCCGGGCCAAGCGCGAAGAACGTGAGCGCGACGATAACCAGGGCATCATTTTCCGCGAGTAGTAACGGCTCCGGGCGTCGGCCAACCGGCAGCGGCTCCCACCGCTGAGCGGGCCGATCTGGTCCGGTGTCCGGGTCATTCCGCGCAGGCTGCAAACAGCTGGTAAGGAGTCAGCTTTGGGGATGAAACTCGCCTCCATCCGGGGCATGAACGACATTCTTCCGGACGAAACCCCGGTGTGGCAGTGGCTCGAAGAGCGTACACGGAGCGTACTCCAGGCCTACGGCTATCGGGAAATCCGCCTGCCCATTGTCGAGTCCACGGACCTGTTCAAGCGTTCCATCGGCGAGGTCACGGACATCGTTGAAAAAGAGATGTATACCTTTGCCGACCGCAACGGTGACAGTCTTACCCTGCGGCCCGAGGGCACCGCCGGCTGTGTCCGCGCCGGCGAGCAGCACAATCTCTTTTATGGCGCCACGCCCCGGCTGTGGTACACGGGCCCGATGTTCCGACACGAACGACCCCAGGCCGGCCGCTATCGCCAGTTCCATCAAATTGGCGTGGAGGCCTTTGGTATGGAAGGCCCGGATATCGACGCCGAGATCATTTTGTTGACGGCGGCGCTCTGGCGCGCGCTGGGGCTCGAAGACGAAGTCACCCTGGAGTTGAACTCCCTGGGCGATGCCGATGATCGCCAACGCCACCGCGAGGCTCTGGTGGCCTATCTCGCCGAGCACCGTGAGCAACTGGACGTGGACAGTCAGCGTCGTCTGGAAAGTAACCCGCTGCGGATTCTCGACAGCAAGGACGCGAGTACGCAAAAGGTGCTGGAAGACGCTCCCCAACTGTCGGACTACCTGGGTGAACAAGCCTGTGCGCATTTTGCCGAACTGCGCGGGCTGCTGGATGCAGCCGGGATTGAATACCGCATCAACACGTCGCTGGTCCGCGGGCTCGATTACTATGGCAAGACGGTGTTCGAGTGGGTCACGGACGCGCTGGGCGCGCAGGGCACCGTCTGCGCCGGTGGTCGCTATGACGGACTGGTGCGTCAGCTGGGCGGACGTGACACTCCGGCCGTGGGCTTCGCCATGGGGCTGGAACGGCTGGTATGGTTGCTCCGCCGTGCCGGCGGCGAACGGCAGCCGGTGCCGGATGTCTATATTGTCGCGCCGGGGCAGACAGCCCGGGCGTTGACGCTGGCGGACGAGCTGCGTGAGGGGCTGCCGGGCTCCCGAGTGCTGTGCCATTGCGGCGGCGGCAGCTTCAAGAGTCAGCTCAAGAAGGCGGACAAGAGCGGGGCGCCTTTCGCGCTCATACTGGGCGAGGCAGAACTGGACCGGGGCGAAGCCATGGTCAAACCCATGCGCGGCGGCGGAGAACAGCAAAGCGTGCCCCTGCACGACTTGCCGACGCGACTGGCGCAGTGGCTGCGGTTACAGGACGAGACAGCCTGATCAGGGCCCTGGCTCGCGCCCCTACAAACCAATACAGGAGGACAATTCCGTGGCGGAGGATTTAACCGACGAGGAACAGGCGGAACGGATCAAGCAGTGGTGGCGCGACAACGGCGTCTCGGTGGTGATATCCGTGGTGGTAGCCGTGGCCGCGGTGCTGGGCTGGCAACAGTGGCAGAGCTATCAGCAAAAAACGGCCGCCAGTGCCTCCGTGGTCTATGAGCGCATGACCAATGCGCTGTCCGGGGCGTCTGCGGGTGATGGCCAGGCGGCCGAAGAGGTGCGCAGCGCTGCGAACACGCTCATGAGTGAGCATGACGGCACCATCTATGCCGATTTTGCCGCCCTTACCCTGGCGCGTCTGGCGGTGCAGGACCGGGATCTGGAAACCGCTGCGGCGGAGCTGAACAAGGTCGTGAATGCACCCGCGCAAGCCCACCTGGCTTATGTTGCCGGGATTCTGCTGGCCCGGGTGGAACTCGATCGCGAGCGTTGACCCATCGTCTGGCCCGAGTCCTTCGATGTGGCGGAATTGCTGAAGCAGCAACTGCCCGGGCCCTGGCGCGGACGCGCGCTGGAGCTCAAGGGTGATATGCGGCTGGCGCAGGATGACCGCGAGGGCGCGCGCCAGGCCTATTCCTCGGCACTGGAAGAACTGGAGTCCGGGGATCGCAACCGCAATCGCGTGGAGATGAAACTGAATGATCTGGCGATGTCATCGTGAGGAAGCTGTTGGCGGTAGCGGTCCTGTTTCTGACCGCATGTAGCAACAACCCCAATGTCATCGAACCCAGTCCCTTGCCGGAGTTCGAGGCCGAGTACCGCGTCCAGCAGATCTGGCGCAAGAATGCGGGCGCGGGCGTGGCTGATTCGCCCATACAACTGCATCCGGCCGTGACCGGCCGCTCGGTGTTCGCTGCCGACGTGGACGGTCATGTCAGCGCCTTTGCCCGGGGCAACGGCCATCGCCGCTGGCGTCGGGCCACGGGCTACCGGATTGCCGGCGGGGTGGAAGCCGCCTACGGCATGGTGTTTTTTGGTACCCGCGACGGCGAGGTGGTGGCGCTCTCTGCCGACAATGGCGACGAACGCTGGCGCGCCCGCGTAGGCAGTGAAGTGCTGGCTGCACCGGCTACGGATGGCAACCAGGTGGTGGTACAGACGCTCGACGGTCAGGTGGCATCCCTGAACGCGGATACCGGTGAGCAGCGCTGGAGTTTTAATGTGTCCGTGCCGGTGCTGACCTTGCGCGGTACCAGTGCCCCCGTGATCGCGAACAACCGCGTACTCGCCGCTTTCGCCAGTGGCCAGCTATTGGCGCTGGAATCCCGGGGGGTACGCGGGCCTGGCAGCATCAGGTGGCTGAGCCCACCGGACGCTCCGAGCTGGACCGGCTGGTGGATGCCGACTCCAACCTGGTGGTCTCGGACGGTGCCGTGTTCGCCGCTACCTATCAGGGCAAAATCGCCGTTGTAGACATGAAGAATGGCCGGCCCTTCTGGAAAAAGGACATGTCCACCCATGTGGACATGGATCTGGGCTCCAATGCGCTCTTCGTAGTGGATGACGAAAGCCGTGTGCACGCCATGCAACAGCGCAGTGGGGATCGGCTCTGGCGTCAGGACAAATTGCGCGGGCGCCGGCTGGTGGGTGTAGAGGTGCATCAGAAGTTGCCCCTCACCGCGGATCAGGAGGGGCATCTGCACTGGCTGAACGCGGCCAGTGGCGAACCCGTCGCGCGGCGACGCCATAGCGGCAACGGCTTTGCCGGTGCCCCCG
>CAYPKI010000002.1:9316-28723 GCA_964411265.1 uncultured Alcanivorax sp.
ACGATGATATCGTCTATGTTCTGGGTCGGGATGGTGCTCTGGCCGCCTACCGGCTGGAACCGAAAGACGCGTCATGACCCCCGTCATTGCCCTGGTGGGGCGGCCCAATGTAGGCAAGTCCACGCTCTTCAATCGGCTAACGCGCAGCCGCGATGCGCTGGTGGCGAACCACGCGGGACTGACCCGGGACCGCCAGTACGGGCATGCGCGGCTGGGCGAGCGTGACTGTACCCTTGTGGATACCGGCGGTATGGGCGAAAGCGAGGACGAGGGGGTGGCGCGGCCCATGGGCCAACAGGCGCGCTCTGCCGTGGCGGAGGCGGATCTGGTGCTCTGGCTCGTCGACGGACGGGCCGGTCTGACCACGGGTGATGAGCAACTGGCCGACGAGTTGCGTCGGCTGGATAAGCCCGTGCATCTGGCGGTGAACAAGACCGACGGGCTGGACGAAGACGTGGCTCTGGCCGAGTTCTTTAGCCTGGGGTTTAGCCGGCTGCATCCTGTCTCCGCCACCCATGGTCGCGGGACACGCCAGCTCGCCGAGGCCCTGGCGGCCGATTTTCCGCCACTGCCGGAGGCAAGTGCGGAAGACGACGAGGCTGAGGAAGCGGGCATCCGCCTGGCGGTTCTGGGCCGCCCCAATGCGGGCAAGTCCACCCTTGTGAATCGCTTGCTGGGCGAGGATCGGGTCGTGGTGCACGAGGACGCTGGCACCACCCGGGACGCCATTGAGGTGCGCTACGAGCGCCGGGGTGAGACCTATACCCTGATCGATACCGCCGGGGTACGTCGGCGCGGGCGTGTGAACGAGGCGGTCGAGAAGTTCTCCGTTATTCAGGCCCTGCGCGCAGTGGATCAAGCCCAGGTCGTGATCCTGGTCATTGATGCGCGCGAGGGCATCACCGATCAGGACCTGCACCTGCTGGGCATGGTTCTCGATGCCGGGCGGGCCCTGGTAGTGGCGGTGAACAAATGGGACGGACTCAGTGCCGATCAGAAAGCCCGGAATCACAAGGAACTGGACCGGCGCCTCGATTTTGTTCCCTGGGCTCATGTTCAACCCATGTCCGCATTGCACGGCACCGGAGTGGGCGACCTCTATCCGCCTCTTCACCGTGCCTGGGTCTCGGCGTTTCCGGACCCGGGCACGAACCGGCTGAACCGGATTCTGCGCAAACTGGTGCAGGCCCACCAGCCGCCGCTGGTGGGCCGTCACCGCATCAAGTTGCGCTATGCCCATCCCGGTGGCACCAATCCGCCCGTGATTGTGGTCCACGGCAACCAGGCCGAGGCCGTGCCCGGTCCCTATCGACGTTATCTGGAAAACGGTTTCCGCGAAGCACTGCAACTTGAGGGTACGCCCCTGCGCGTGGAACTGCGCGGGGGCGACAACCCCTATGCCCACAAGCCCAACCCGTTGAGCGCGCGTCAATTGCGCCGGCGCAAACGCCTCATGCGGCACGTTAAACGTTAGCAAGCTTCCCGGGTACTGGTTTCGGTGGCTGGCATGACTGGTATCCTGTCGCCGAGCTATCCGTCCGGGGGAACCGCCTTGTATCGCTCGACTCTTGCCGCAGTGTTCGGGGGAATGCTGTGTGCGGCCGCACAGGCGCAAACAGGCAAATCAGGACAGGAGGTTCAGGCGGCCAAAGACGGCAACGACATGCCCCGGGTACTGACGCCCGCGCGCCTGGATCAGCCACGCTCCGAAGTGCCCGCCAGCGTTACCGTTATAGACCGGGAACTGATCGAGGCGAGCGGAGCTCGAGAGCTGTACGATCTCATGAAGCTGGTGCCGGGCATGAGTGCGGTCAAGGTGGACGGCAATGTGCCCACAGTGAGCTATCACGGCACCATGGCGCGCGACAATCGGCGCATGCTGGTCCTGATCGACGGTCGTTCGGTCTACAAGCCGGGTCTGGCGCGGGTGGTCTGGAATGACCTGCCCGTGTCCGTGGAGGACGTGGCCCGAATCGAGGTCACTCGGGGCCCCAACTCCGCGTCCTATGGTGCCAATGCCTTCTCCGGCGTCATCAACATCATCACGCGCCATCCTCGGGATGTCTCGGCCACGACCGTGGAAACCCGGCAGGGCAATAACGGCGTCAGCGACCAGCGCTTGACCAGTGGCGGCGACCATGGAAATGCATCGTGGCGCTATACCCTGGAACAGCAGCACGACCACGGCTACGACGACGGTTTTGATTCGAACTACCTTGATGAGGATGAGCCTGGGGACAATCAGTTGTACCGGGACACCAAGACACTGAACCGCGCCAATCTGCGCGCCGGCTGGGATTTGTCGTCCCGGGATCAGCTGGAGGTTTTTGCGGGCGGATCAAGCACAAGCCTGCAACGCCCCCCGAATGACGAGTTTCGCCGGTTCACGCGCTATCGCGAAAAACCCGTGCAGCGCAATGAAAACGCTTTCGCCCAGCTGCGCTGGCAACGGGATTTCTCGCCGCAGCACGCCATGAAGGTATCGGCTTATAGTCAGTATGCCAATCGCCGCGAGGAGATGGAGCTGTGCACCTGGCCGGCGCCACCCGCTTTGGAGGCCGTGCGGCCGGCTATGGAGAGCTACCTTGGAAAATCTCTTCAACCAGGTATAGGCGCTATTTTCTTTACAAAAGCAATGCGTGATGTGTTCCTGCGGGAAGACGATATCGAGGCCAGCGTAGCTGCGCTGGCCAATCCTGGTGCCGAATTAAAGAGTCAAGTCGAGACCCTAAATGATCCGAATGATCCAGTAGGCACCTTCTGCGGCGAATTCGCTTTTGATGTGGTGGAAAAACGCCATGATCTGGAAATCGAAAACAGGATGCAGTTCGGCGATCGGGTCAAGCTGGTCGCCGGCTTGAACCTGCGCCATGACCGCGCACAATCGGAGACCTATCTTTCGGGTACGGCCGAGAACTACAGCCAACGGGCCTTCGGCACTCTGGAAGTGGAGGTAGCCGATCCGGTGCTGGTGAATCTGGGCGGTTTCTGGGAAAAGGACGATATCAATGGCGAGTTCTTCAATCCGCGCGGAGCCGTGATTGTCAAACCCGCGCCCGGTCACAGCTTGCGCGCGGTCTATTCCGAAGCCGTGCGCACCAGTGATATCTATGAGGCCAAAGCGAAAACCAATCTGACCGCCGAGAACCTGCCGTCGACCTTCGCGCAAGACACCGGGAAGCTGCTGGGCTGGGATACCCCCAGTTTCTTCGCCACCCAGACCTCGCCGGGTGATCTGGAAGCCGAGAGAATCGAGTCCCGGGAGCTGGGCTATTATGGTCGTTTTGGCACACTGGAAGTGGACCTGCGCTATTTCGAGGAGCAGTTGCGCAATCTCCTCAGCGATGGGGTCAATCCCTTCAGGTTTAACGCCGCCGAACGCGAACGGGTCGATCTGGATGGCTGGGAAACCCGGGTGAGCTGGCGTCCGGCCACGGATCATCTCCTCCGCCTGACGAATGCGCATATTCACAACGAGTCCTCGAGCAAAATCGAGCAGCGGCTGTCGGCGCGTGACAGCGGCAGTTTTCTCTGGCGTTTTGACCCGGGTCGTCGCTGGATGATTTCCACCGTCTATTATCTGGTCCATGACTATAACCGTGCGGGTGGCTCAGGGGAGCCCCAGCCGTTCGAGCGCGGTGATCTTGTGCTGGCGCATCGTCGCCAACTGGGTGGGACCCGGCTGCGACTGGAAGCCCGGGTACAACAGTATTTCGAGCATAAACCGGTGGTGTTTCAAGAGAACCGCTACGCGGAACGGACGCACTTTCAGCTGTCCGCGGCGCTAGAGTTTTAACCGTCGCGAGAGTGTTCGGCGGGCGGCGATTTTCGGCACAGCCGCCTGCCGGTTCAGGCTATGATGGACCCTTGGCGCGCTCCGCGCGCCGGCTCGGGCAGATGCCGCGGGATGAGGGTCGCTTTCAGGGATGTATTGCAGTTGTGGTTCCACAGGAACGTAATGGTTTCGTTGCCCCGGCGCAGGCTGACACTGGTGCTGGTCTGCATCCCCTTGTTGCTCGGGGGGGCGGACTCGGCCGTGCTGACGGTGTCCGTCGATGGTAGTAAGGCCAATCGTGTCGCCTGGTTCAGCAACAAGCTTGCGGGCATGCTGGGTGAGCAGGTCCGTATGGTCCCGCCCGGCGATGCGGATGTGCGGGTAGCGTTGGACGCGAAGCATTTCCGCCGTAGCTGTCGGGACGGCACCACGGTCATCGGCGTCGACATCGCGCCCCAAAAGGTGCACAGCCTTCGTGACGAGGGCCGGCGCTGTACGGCGCTGTTTCGCGGTGCCGCGCCCGAACGCCAGTTGCGGCTGCTGCAGCTGCTCCAGCCTAGCGCCAGGCGAGTGGGCGTAAACCTGACACCGGAGAGCGAATGGCTCCGCGAAGAGCTGGTCAACAGCCTGGACAGCCCCGGGCAGGCGGGCCTGTCGTTCGACTTCGTGACAGTTGCGCAACAGAAAGATCTCGCCTCTGCGCTGAATCGTTTGTTGCCCCGGGTTGATGCGCTTCTGGCACTGGGTCAGACCGGGCTTTATGGTTCGGGCACCGCTCGGCTGGTGTTGCTCAGTAGTTACCGCCAACGCCTGCCTGTGGTGGGGCCCAACCGGGCCTTCGTGCAAGCGGGCAGTCTGGCCAGCACCTATAGTGGTGATACCCAGCTCGCTCGATCCCTGGCCGACTGGTTGCGGCGCCTGCTTGAGGACGGGCAATTGCCCGAGCCGGACTGGCCGCCCCACTTTTCCGTGACTCTTAACGAGGATGTGGCTGAGGCCTATGGCCTGTCCTTGAGTGATCCCGGTGAACTGGCGGCGGAACTGCGTGACGGGGAGGCACCTTGATTCCTACCCGTATACGTCATCAGTTCCAGCTGCTGGCGGTATTGCCGGCGCTGATCATGTTTGTGCTGTTGCTGGGCGCCCTTACCGCACAGCGCTTTCAGGATGTGGAGGACCAGCTGGATCGTCGCGGCCAGTTCATGGCTCGTCATCTGGCGCTAGCCGCGGAATATGGCGTGCTCTCGGGGAATCATCGTGATTTGCGCAAGCAGGCGGAGCTGGCCCTCAAGGACCCGGCGGTACGTTATGTACTCTATCGTGATGGTGACGACGAGGAGCTTCTTTTCGAGGGCGAGCGCCGGGAGCGCCCTCCCGAAAGTGACGGCGGGGCAAGCAGCGATCTGCGTTTCTTCCGCGCGGGTATCTTTCGTCAGTCCGTAGTGGACCCGGTCCCCGGGTCGCAGGCGTCCGCGCGGGAGGTGGACGCGCCCGAGCGTATCGGCGAGGTGACCCTGGCGCTGTCGAGTGCTTCGGTGGCGGCGCGGCAACGCGAGATTCTGATGACCAGCCTTGCGCCGGCCCTGGTGGCCATCCTCGCCGGGCTCTGGATTGCCGCCCGGCTGAGCCGCAACCTCTCTGATCCGCTAACGCGGCTGTCCGAGCTGGTCCGGGTCATCCGCTCCGGTGATTACCATGTGCGCGGTAGCGAGCCGCTACGCGGTGAGCCGGCTGCTTTGCAGAGTGATATCAACGAACTGGCGGGAGCGCTGGAACAGGCCCGGCGGCGTCAGGACAAGGTTATGGACGAATTGCGCGACGAGCGTCGCCGGGCGGAAGCTGCCAACCAGGCCAAGAGCGACTTCCTGGCCATGATGAGCCATGAGCTGCGCACGCCCATGAACGGCGTGTTGGGCATGCTCCAGTTGCTGCGCGGCACCCATCTTGACGAGGAACAGGGCAAATATACCCGTTCTGCCGAGGAATCCACGTCCCACCTGCTGGAAGTTATTAACGACATTCTGGATTTCTCGCGCATCGAATCCGGCCGGCTGGAAATGGAAGAGCTCTGGTTCGAGCCCGGTGAGATGATTCGCAGCTGTATCGACAATTTCCGCTATCTGGCCGAGCAGAAAGGACTTGATTTCGTGTTGACCGGCGACGATCAGCTCGAGGGGCTGGAAGTCTGCACCGATCCCACCCGTCTGCGCCAGGTGTTGTCCAATCTCATCAGCAACGCAGTCAAGTTTACCCACGAGGGCCGTGTACGGGTCGAGCTGGCTACCCGGCGCGAGAACGACGAACTACGGCTGGAGGTGGCGGTGGCGGACACGGGTATCGGCATTCCCCGGCACAAACAGGCAACGCTCTTTGATGCCTTCGCCCAGGTGGATTCGTCCACGTCACGTCGGTTCGGCGGCACCGGGCTGGGGCTGACCATTGCCCGGCGCCTGACAACCATGCTGGGTGGTGACATGGAGGTGGATAGCGTGGTTGATGAAGGCACACGGCTTGAGTGCCGTTTCCGCGTACCTTGCCGTTTGGGTACCGCTACGGCAACGACAGTGCTCGGGTCCGAGGCGGAGCAGAACGAACTCAGTGGGCAGGTCCTGCTAGTGGAGGATAACGACATCAATCGCATGGTGGCCGAGGGCATGCTGACAGCCGCGGGACTTGCCGTCACGGCCGTGAACAACGGCAATGAGGCGCTGAAAGCATTCGCGGTGACGGATTTCGACGTCGTGCTCATGGATATCCAGATGCCCATCATGGATGGTCTGGAAGCCACTCGGGTCTGGCGGCGCAAGGAGCGTGAGGATGCCCGGGCCAGGACCCCGATTATCGCTCTGACCGCCAATGCCCTGCCCGGCGAGCGTGAGCGCTGCCTGCGGGAGGGCATGGACGACTATATTGCCAAGCCCTTCCAGCGTGACAAGCTGCTGGGTGTGCTGGGGCAATTTCTGGATGGCGTTCGCGGAGCGGGCGTGGACGAGGCCAACCAGGGTGACTGAGGCGATTACTCCGGACTGTCCTGGACGCTGAAGGACCGCTCGTGTTGGTCCTCGACCCGCGCGATCAGCTCGCCGTCCGGCAGGCGCGTACGCAGGATATCGCCCGGGGCGGCCTGCTGTATGGAGCGTAGCGGTTGCCCGTCCTTGAGGGTAATGCTGTAGCCGCGATTCAGTGTGGCCAGCGGGCTCGCGGTTTCCAGCCGTTGGCTCAAGTGGCCCAGTTGCTGCCGACGCTGCTCCAGCAGGCGTGGCGTCGGGGCGTGCAGCCGCCGGGCGAGGCTTGTCAGTCGTTGACGGGCGAGGCGCAGCAGGCCGCGCGGGTCGCGGCTAAGCAGACGGCGCCGGAGTTGATCCAGGCGTTGACGGGTTAGCGTCAGGCGGTGCTCCGTATGCCGCCGCAGGCGGCCTTCGAGTTCATCCAGTTGCTGAGCGTAGCGGCGCAGCTGTTGCTCCGGGCGCACCAGGCGCCGGCTGAGAAAGTCGAGGCGCTCGTGCTCGCGTGTGATGCGCCGGTTCATCTGCCGGTGCAGACGTTGGGCGAGCGCTTGCCACTGGCGTTCAAAGGCCGCCATGTCCGGTCCCGCCAGCTCCGCCGCGGCCGAGGGCGTGGGTGCGCGCACATCAGCCGCATAGTCGGTGAGCGCCGTATCCACTTCATGGCCCACCGCCGAGACCACGGGCAGGGCAGACGCCGCCACGTCCCGGGCCAGCTGTTCCTCGTTGAACGCCCAGAGATCCTCCAGGGAGCCGCCACCGCGGCCGAGGATGAGCAGATCACAGTCGCGGCGACGCTGGGCCAGCGCGAGCGCGGCACGCAGCTGGCGCGGCGCATCCTCACCCTGCACGGCAGCTGGATAGATCAGCACGGGTATGCCCGGACAGCGCCGCCGCAGCACCTGAAGGATATCGCGCAGAGCCGCGCCCGACGCGGAGCTGATGATGCCGATCTGATTCGGATAGCGCGGCAGGGCCTGTTTGCGCTCTTCGTTGAACAGACCCTCCTCGACCAGGCGCTCGCGCAACTGCTCGAAAGCACGCCGCAGGCGCCCCTCGCCAGCTTCCTCCATGTGTTCTATGAGCAACTGGTACTGGCCCCGCGGGACATAGAGACTCACCCGGGCGCGCACCAGCACCCGGGTGCCGTCTGCCGGTGTGAAGCGCAGGTTGCGGTTGCGGCCGCGGAACATGGCCGCGCTGACCTGGGCCTGTTCGTCCTTGAGGGAGCAATACAGATGCCCGGAAGCTGGACGCTTGACGTTGGACAGCTCGCCTTCCACCCAGAGCAACGCAAACCCGCCTTCCAGATAGCCCTGAACGTCCAGATTGAGCTGGCTGACCGTGCGTATCCGCGGTGTGTCCGCTTGGGAGGGCTGACTCGACATGCGCGCAGGGTAGCGCTTTCACAGCATGGGCACCACCGGGCATGTTGTCGTTTACGCTCTCGCCGGCATTGCCTATAATTCGCGTTTCGGAGTGAGATGGACTCCGGCCCGCCACTCCGGCGCATTCAAGAGCCGATAACGGTGTCCTATGCTCAAAATCGTGCAAGAAGCACTGACTTTCGACGATGTCCTGCTGGTTCCCGCCTATTCCGATGTGCTGCCGCACGACGTCGAACTTAGCTCCAGATTGACTCGAGGCATAAGTCTGCCTACGCCCCTGGTGTCCGCTGCCATGGACACCGTGACCGAATACCGTCTGGCCATCGCCATGGCCCAGGAAGGGGGCATCGGCATCCTGCACAAGAACATGACCGTCGCGGATCAGGCGAAACATGTGCGCCTGGTCAAGAAATACGAAAGCGGCGTGGTCAAGGATCCCATCACCGTTAGTCCGGACATCTCGGTCTCGGAGCTGCTGCGCATTACTGACAACAACCGCATTTCCGGCGTCCCCGTTGTGCAGGGCGATGACGTCGTGGGCATTGTCACCGGCCGCGATACCCGCTTTGTCACGCGCTTTGATCAGCCCGTGGCCAACATCATGACAGGCAAGGATCAGCTGGTGACGGTGTCTGAGGGTGCGGCTGCTGACGATGTGCGCGATCTGCTGCACCGGCATCGTATCGAAAAGGTAGTGGTGGTTAATGAAGAGGGTGCGCTGCGCGGCATGATTACTGTCAAGGACATCGAGAAGGCGGCGCTCTTTCCCCATGCCTGCAAGGATGATCTGGGCCGGCTGCGTGTGGGTGGGGCCGTGGGTATTGGTGAAGGTACCGAGGCGCGTATTGACGCCCTGGTCGCGGAGGGTGTGGACGTGCTGGTGCTGGACACGGCGCATGGCCACTCGCGCGGCGTCATCGATGTGCTGCGCTGGATCAAGCAGCATCATCCCGCCGTTCAGGTGATCGTGGGCAACATCGCCACCTCGGATGCCGCCCGGGCGCTGGTGGATGCCGGCGTGGATGGCGTCAAGGTGGGCATCGGGCCGGGCTCGATCTGCACCACCCGGATCGTGGCGGGCATCGGCGTGCCCCGTGTTACCGCAAACAGTGACGTCAACGAGGTGCTTCAGGAAACCGACGTGCCGCTCATCGCCGATGGTGGTATCCGCTTTTCCGGGGATCTGGCCAAGGCCGTGGCGGCCGGGGCCAATTCGGTCATGATTGGTTCCCTGCTGGCCGGCACCGAGGAAGCGCCGGGTCAAGTGGAATTGTTTCAGGGCGGTTATTACAAGTCTTACCGGGGCATGGGCTCGCTCGGGGCCATGTCGGGTGAGACCGGTTCCAGTGACCGTTATTTCCAGGAGTCGGCGTCGGACGAGGACGAGCTGGTGCCCGAGGGTATTGAAGGGCGGGTCCCCTACAAGGGCCCTATGAGCGCCATTGTCCATCAGCTCATGGGGGGGCTGCGTGCGTCCATGGGCTACACCGGCTGTCATGACATCGAGGCAATGCGCACACAATCGCAGTTCACCAAGGTAACCAACGCGGGCATGCGCGAATCCCATGTACATGATGTGTCCATTACCAAGGAAGCGCCCAACTATCCGGTATAAGCCAGGCCGGGCCGGGCGCTCGGCAACGGTAACCCGGGGAAACCGGTCGTCGTTCGACCGGTTTTGTTGTTTTCGGACGAGCCCCGCGACCAGGACCGATCAGCCATGACCGATATTCATGCCCAACGCATCCTGATTCTGGACTTCGGTTCCCAGTACACCCAGCTGATTGCGCGGCGGGTGCGCGAGATCGGGGTCTACTGCGAAGTCCGCGCCTACGCCATCGCGGATGACGAGCTCCGGTTGTTCGCCCCGGCCGGCATTATTCTCTCCGGTGGCCCGGAGACCCTGACCGAGGGGACTGCGCCCCGGGTGCCAGAGGCCGTTTTCGATTATGGCGTGCCCGTGCTGGGGATCTGCTATGGCCTGCAGGCGCTCGCGGGCCAGCTGGGTGGCACCATTGTTACGGGTGAACGCCACGAATTCGGTTATGCCCGGGCGCGCAAAGAGGCGGCTAACCGTCTGCTCGACGGCATTATTGATCACGAGGAAAACCAGCAGGCCCTGCTCGATGTCTGGATGAGCCATGGGGACCGGGTGGAGACGGTGCCGGACGGTTTTGTGGTCAGCGCCTCCACGGAGTCGTGTCCCGTGGCGGCCGTGGCGGATGATGAGCGTCGTTTCTACGGGCTGCAGTTTCACCCGGAGGTGACGCAAACCCTTCAGGGTGGCCGCATCCTGGAACGCTTTGTGCGCGAAATCTGTGCCTGCGAAGCGCTGTGGACGCCGGGCAATATTGTCGCCAACGCCGTGGACCGTATCCGCGAGCAGGTGGGTGACGAGGAAGTGGTGCTGGGCTTGTCGGGCGGCGTGGACTCGTCCGTGACGGCGGCGCTGATTCATCAGGCAATTGGTCGACAGCTGACCTGTGTCTTTGTCGATAATGGCCTGCTGCGGTACCGCGAGGCGGACGTGGTCATGGAAATGTTCGGCGATCACATGGGCGTGCGCGTGGTGCGCGTGGATGCGGAGAACACCTTCCTGGCGCGGCTCGACAACGTCGAGGATCCGGAAGAAAAACGCAAGATCATCGGTAATACTTTTATCGAGATCTTCGACGAGGAAGCCTCACGGCTGACCAATGCCAACTGGCTGGCCCAGGGCACCATCTACCCGGATGTGATCGAATCCGCGGCGTCCGGCACAGGTAGCGCCCACCTGATCAAGTCTCATCACAATGTGGGCGGACTCCCGGAGAACATGAAGCTCAAGCTGGTGGAGCCGCTGCGTGAGCTGTTCAAGGACGAGGTGCGCAAGATCGGCCTGGAGCTGGGATTGCCCTATGACATGGTCTACCGCCATCCCTTCCCGGGACCGGGGCTGGGTGTACGCATTCTGGGCGAGGTAAAAAAGGAATATGCCGATCTTTTACGCCTGGCCGACCATATCTTTATCCAGGAGCTCCATGCGGCGGCGTATTACCATACGACGTCCCAGGCCTTTGCCGTATTCCAGCCGGTCAAGTCCGTGGGCGTGGTGGGCGACGCGCGGCGCTATGAATATGTGGTGGCGCTGCGCGCCGTGGAAACCGTGGATTTCATGACGGCACGGTCGGCGCGCCTGCCCTGGGAGCTGCTGGAAAAGGTCTCCAGCCGCATCATCAACAAGATCCCGGGTATCAGCCGGGTCACCTATGATATCTCCTCCAAGCCGCCGGCTACCATTGAGTGGGAATAGCAGATATCAGTGCTGGCTTTGTTAGCAGACTGTTGAAACCCCCTTTGCGTGCGCAGCGTGGCCTGAAGCGTGCAGCTGGTGTGCTTTGTAGCGACGGGAAGGGTGGTTCCCTTTCCGGGCGACAAAGTGCAGCAGATACGCACTTCAGGCCGCGCCCCGCTGGGCTTTCAGGCTGGTCCACACTCTTCGTTGCCTTTTTCGACGGGGGCAGGCACCCGCCTTCAAAAGTCCGCCGCGATTGCGAGCCTGCCTGAAAACCTGAGCGCGCAAGAGGTTTTTTAACAGCCTGTTAGCCCATATTGATCGCCGCCGGCCTGCTTGGCCCTGTACATGGCCTGGTCCGCGTGCTCGAGCAGTTCGCCCGCTGTAGTGTCCACGCCGGGGACGGCGATGCCTATGCTTGCGCCCACACTTACTGATCCCGCGTCCGTATGAATGGTCTGGCCGGCAGCCATGAGCAGCTTATCGGCGATGACCGGCGCGTGCACGGTGGGTTCGGACAAGGAGGCGAGGACACAGAATTCGTCGCCGCCGATCCGGGCCACCAGATCACTGTCGCGGGTTTTTTCGCGAAAACGGCGCGCCAACTCGCCCAGCACTTCGTCGCCGGTTTTGTGGCCCAGATCGTCATTGATGGGTTTGAAGCAATCCAGATCAATGAATAACAGAACCAGTTGACCGCGATTATACTGCAGTTGCTCGCCGAGGATGCGCTCGAAACCGGCGCGGTTGGTCAGGCCGGTGAGCGCATCCTGTTCGGAAGCCTGGAGCAACTCTTGCTCGCGGCGCTCGCGTTCGGTAATGTCCTCGAACACCAGACTGATGCCGGAAATGGCGCCCTCGCCGTCGTCCCTGTAGAAGGGCGTGGCGGTTACCTCGGCTGGAAATTGTCCGCCGCGCCGGCGCAATTGGATCACACCCTCCCAGCTGCGATCCTCGAGACAAAGCTCGAGCAATTCCCGGACCCGCGCTTCCGCCTCGCCATGCACGATACACTGGCGCAGCGGCGCGCCCTCGAGTTTGGCTTCGGTCCCCAAAAGGGTTCGGGCCGCCGGGTTGGCATAGGTGATGATGCTTTCGCGGTCCAGACTGATAATGCCCTCGCCAATGGAAGTGAGCAGCAACTCGTTGTAGGCCTGGGTGCGGCGCAACTGGTCCAGGGAATCTTCCAGCGCCTCGTTGATGCGCACCAGCTCACGGTTCTTGCGGTCCAGTTCGAGAAAGACCTGTACTTTGCTACGGAAAATGACCGGCTCTATAGGTTTGGTAAGAAAGTCCGCCGCACCCAGTTCATAGCCATGCAGCACATGGTCCATATCGCGATTGATCGCCGTAACAAAAATAATGGGCATGGTGCGCGTGTGCGAGGCCTGGCGCATTAGCGAGGCCACTTCGTAACCATCCATGTCCGGCATCTGGATATCCAGAATCACCAGGGCCACGTCGTGATGGAGCAGAAGGCTGAGCGCCTCTTCGCCCGAGCGGGCTTGCAGCAGATTGACGTCAAAGTCGTCGAGCAATTGCTCGAAGGCCACCAGGTTTTCCGGACGGTCATCAACAAGCAGAAGTTGCGGTTTTTTCACAAAGCCCCTCCCTTTGTCCTGGCCTTGACCTCATTGCCGGATCCTGTGTTCTTTAGCTATAGTGCCTTGATTGGCGGAGATTGAAAATGAGCGGGGGAAAAACATGCAAAATGCGGATTTGGGCAAACTGATCCTGCGCCTGACCCTGGGGATACTGACCCTGTTTCACGGGGTGGCCAAGATGACCGCCGGCGTGGGGGGTATTCAGGGCATGCTGTCGTCCGCCGGCCTGCCGGAATTGCTCGCCTATGGCGTCTTCCTGGGGGAAGTCGTAGGCCCTGTGCTGGTGATGGCGGGCTACCAACTGCGCATCGGGGCGGGCCTGATCATCATCAATATGCTTTTCGCCATCGGTCTGGGTCACATCAACGAGATCCTGGCGCTGACGTCTCATGGTGGCTGGAAGATCGAACTTCAGGCGTTTTTCTTGTTCAATGCCGTGGCTCTGTTTTTCCTTGGACCCGGTAAATATGTCGTCAAGAAGTAGGTCCGGCGGGCGGGGCTGACAGCGCCGCCCGATGCCGTTACAGCAATACCTGGTTGCGCCCGGCTATCTGCTCGTTCAGCGTCCAGTAGTCATAGAGGACCCCCAACAGGAAAGTCCCCCCGTGACTAGCCAGATAATGCCGGTGATCCACTTGCCCAGATAGAAGCGGTGCAGGCCGAAGACCCCGAGGAAGGTGAGCAGAATCCAGCCCACCGTGTAATCCGCCGGGCCCTCGATATAGCGCCGCTCGGCGTTGCGATTCATGCCCGGAATCAGGAAAAGGTCAATAATCCAGCCCACGAACACCAATCCGAGCGTGAAAAACCAGATCGTTCCGGTTACGGGTTTGCCATAGTAAAAGCGGTGGGCACCCACAAAGCCGAAGATCCAGAGGATATAGCCGACGAATTTGCTGTGGGTGTCCTGCTGGATAGGGTCCATGGGGTCTCCGCTGGGCTGAAAGGAACTATTCCGCAAACAATCAAACAGCCCCGGGAAAAGAATGCAATCCGCCCATGCGCGGTGCCGGGCAGGGCGCTACCATGGCGCCCGGCGAGGCGGAGCTCCAGCCCATGCAGAATTTCGACGATCAGTACTGGATGCAGCAAGCCCTGGCCCGGGCGGAAGACGCTGCTCGCCTCGGCGAGGTGCCGGTGGGCGCTGTACTCGTGCGCGAAGGCGCCTTGCTGGGTGCAGGCACGAACAGCCCTTTGGCGTCACGTGATCCCACCGCTCATGCCGAGATTCGGGCGCTGCGCGACGCCGGCGAGCGCGCCGATAATTACCGTCTACCCGGCACTACCCTTTACGTGACTCTGGAGCCCTGCACCATGTGTTTCGGTGCGCTCATTCACGCACGCGTGGACTGTCTGGTTTACGGCGCGGCCGAACCCCGGGCCGGTGTTTGCGAGAGTCAGCTTCAGCTCCCCGAGGCGGGTTTCTACAACCACAGTGTCGAGGTTAGCGGCGGTGTTCTGGCCCATGAGGCGGCTGAATTGCTCCGGGCGTTCTTTGCGCGGCGGCGCTAGCAGTCCTGAGCCGGTCGAATAGGTCCTTCCCATTGCCCGCACGACACTGACTCGTGGTGGCTTGGCAGCCAGCAGTTATTACGCCACTCTTTCGTGCGCCGGAACACAAAAATACTGTCACCCGGGTCCAGCGATAAAAAAGAATCAGGCTCTCAGTTTTGGAGCTGCGGCCGGGTGGAATAGGGCAAACCTTGTTGCTCCCGGCAGAAGCGCCCGGGCAGAGCGGTTATCCAGCAGGCTTTTGAAAAACCAGTGGCGCCATGCCGACTGACCCTGGAGCCATTCCATCTGTACGACCGGTTTCGGCACCGGACTCATGCGCTGTCTCCGCTGGTGCAGCGGCCCAGTTGGCAGGAGGTGAATACCACGGGACTTTGCGTGGGCCGATTTGATGATGCCTGTCAGGGAGAGCGGGAAGAAGCCTGCTGGCGGCACCGGATTTGCAGTTGGACAGTAGGTGCTACGCGCCCGAGGCCCGCAGGCGTTGCTCTTCCTCTTGACGGCCCTCGTTGAGCTGCATTTGGACTCGGGTCTGCCGGAGCGGCTGAACCGCACCGACCCTTTCGTGGGTTACAAGCTCAGGTTCCGCGGGCCGGGTGGCGAGCCGTTGATGGCAAATAGCCCCGGGACAAGCGGTCACTGTTGCTTTCTGGTAAAAGACGAGGCCTTTCTGGTCCCGGTTTGAGGCTCTTATTCCTCCCCGGCAACGATCACGCGCACGCCTTCCAGACGACAGGGCGCTTCCCGGACATGCGCCTCCAGCGCTTCGCTCTGGTGGCGCAGATGATCGATTTCCTCATCGCGAATCGCCGGGTTCTTTTGCTGCAGAGCCCGCAGTCGGTCGATTTCCTGTTGCTGGTCCGTGCGCAGGGCCTCCAGCGCCTCATCAATGTGCTGCCGGGCCTGTTCCTGCACGCGCGCTTCGTCCTCGTCGAGCAATTCGCGCAGTTTGTCCTTCTGGCTGTCGATCACCTTGCGTGCCAGTGGTTTGTCCATTTTGTGGCACTGACGGCTGAGTCCGGCATGGCTGATGGCGTGGGACAGATCCTTGCCGTGGGCGTCAGTCAGGGTACGGATTAGCACGGGGGGCAGATAACGCCCCGCCTGGAGTTCGCGCGGTGCGAGCGGCTCCAGTACATGGAGAGATTCCACCAGCAGGGTGCCGGCGGGCACGCTGGGATTCTTCAATAACGCCACCGAGGCCTTGCCCTGATCCCGGTCCAGTACCCGTTGAATGGCGCCGGTAACCATGGGGTGTTCCCAGGTGAGAAACTGCATGTCGTCCCGGGTCAGCGCTGTAGCGCGATCCGCCGTCACGGTCACGCCCTCGTCCGGAAGTCCGGGGAAGGCATCCTCGGTTCGTGGTCCCGCCATGAAAATCTGCGCGTTTTCGGAGTGCTCTTCGACTTCCACGCCGAAGCGCTCGCAGACCTGATCCATAAAAGCGGTGGGCGGGTCGGCGTCCGCCGCGCTTAGCTGTTCCACCAGCTGTTCGCCAACCTCGGCATCGCGGGAGTTCAGCTCGAGCAGCCGGTCGCGGCCGGCGGCCAGATTGGCGCGCAGTTCCGCCGCTGCACGCGCGCTTTCGTTCACCAACTGCTCCCGCGCCTGGCTATTCGATGGGGATTGCAGCGCTTCGTCCAGGTGCTCCCGGGTGCGCTGACGCACCAGGTGACCCACCGGGTTGGGCGTTTCAAAGGCATTCATGCCGCGGTGGTACCAGTCGAAGAGGACTGCCTGGCCATGATCGTCCAGATAGGGCACGTGGATCTCAATGGTGTCATGCTGGCCAACGCGATCCAGTCGGCCAATGCGTTGTTCGAGCAGATCCGGTTCGGCGGGCAGATCCAGCAGGACCAGGTGGCGGCAGAACTGGAAGTTGCGGCCCTCGCTGCCGATTTCTGAACAGATCAGCGCCCGGGCGCCGTCCTCGTGATCGGCAAAGTAGGCGGCGGTGCGATCCCGGCTGATCAGATCCATGTCCTCGTGGAAAAGGCCTACATTCAGCCCCTGGCGGTAGCCCAGCCAGGCATGAAGATCCGTGGCGGTTTCCTTGCGCGCGCAGATCACCAACACCTTGTCGCGCCGGTGTTCGCGCAGGAAATTCGTGAGCCACTCCACGCGCGGGTCCTGGCGGCACCAGCTATCGTCGCTAAAAGCGCTCTCCGGGAGATAAGCCGTCTCGCCCGCGTCGGCCTGCGGCTCGGCATAGCCCTCCGGCCGGGGCAGAGCAACCCCCTCCAAGTGGCGCCCGGGAAAGCCACTGATACGGGCCCGGGTGTTGCGGAACATCACGCGGCCGGTGCCGTGACGGTCCACCAGCTCGCGTACAACAGTGTCGCGATTGTCCTCGTCGATACGGGTGTCAGGGAGATACTGCGCGGCGCGCTTTTTCAGGTCATCATCCCATTGGGCCTGGTCCTCCAGCGCCTGCGCCAGCTCTGCCAGGCCTTCGTAGTGCTGCTGCTCCGCGATGAAATCATCCAGTGAGCTGAAACGGTCCGGATCCAGCAGGCGCAGCTGGGCAAAATGGCCGGCCCGGCCCAGCTGCTCGGGCGTAGCCGTGAGCAGAAGCACACCCCGGGCTCGATTCGCCAGAGTTTCGACGCGCGCATAGGTCTCACCCGGCGCGTCCGGTTGCCATTCCAGATGGTGCGCCTCGTCCACCACCAGTAGGTCCCACTCCGCCTCGGCCAGCTGGTCCGGATCGCAGTCCAGCAGGGTCTGCTGACTGATCAGGACATATTGTTCGCTCAGGAAGGGGTTGGCGATCTCTTCGTCCGGCGGCGATTCGCCGTCGGTTTCGTTTTCGGCTTCATCGGCTTCCTCGGGCGCTTGCGTTTCATCATCCGGGTCTGGACCCAGTCCCGAGAGCGCATCCAGGGCCGCTTCGTCCAGCGCTTCTTCTTCTTCGCGCAGCGCCTGAATGCGGCTGGCGTCAAAAATGCTGAAATGAATATTGAACCGCCGGGCCATTTCCACATACCACTGATGGATCAGATGGTCCGGCACCACCAGCAGCACACGCTGAGCGCGCTCGGAAATCAGCTGCTGATGAACCACCAGACCGGCCTCAATCGTCTTGCCCAGCCCCACCTCGTCGGCGAGTAGTACGCGCGGGGCGAAACGGGACGCGACTTCGCGGGCCACATAAAGCTGGTGGGGAAAGAGCTCAATGCGCGGGCCACGCAAGCCCAGCACGGGCGAGCCTTCCAGGATCTGGCGCGCGCGCAGGGCTTCGTAACGGAGCTCGAACCAGCGCGGCTTGTCCAGTTGCCGGGCGAAAAGCCGGTCGGCGGCGGTGCTGAGCGCCAGATGATGGGCCAGCCGGCTTTCCGGGATTTCGTGTTGCTGGTCGGCATCGCCGGGCTCATGGGCCTGGTACACCACCACGGAGTCGGTGTCTTCCACTTCCGACACGATCAGCTGAATGCCGTCGGCGGTTTCCAGCGTGTCGCCCTCGTTATGCACAAAGCGCGTCAGCGGCGCGTTGTGGCGCGCATACCGCCGTTCCTCATTGCAGGCCGGAAAGAATATCACTACCTCGCGTTCGGACAGCTCCGCGACCAGGCCCAGTCCGAGATCGGCTTCCGGTGCGCTCAACCAGCGCTGGCCGGGTGCGAATTCCTGCATGTCCGGTTCTTTCATGCCGCCCCATTGCTCCGCTTGATGAATCAGGCGCGCAGTATACGGACTCGGGGCTCTGCTGTCGGGGGGTTCATGCGATCCAAGCGCTGGACTGTAATCCTTATCGGCGGGTGACCCGGCCCGATGGGCACGCTTCCTTCAGCCGCTCAAGGGCCTGGCGACCCGGGCTTGTCATCTCCAGATCATACTCGCGCTTAATTCGGGCCCAGCGACGACCGTATTCGCACCAGTAATCCTGATTGTCCGGTAGCCACTCGGCCGGTCCTGCCGCGCCCTTGCTGCGGTTGGCTCCCGCGCTCACCGGAACAAGATTGTCCGGGTCATTGGCGAGGGTGCCGCGGCGCTGCCGATTCCACTCGGCCGCGCCGTGCATATGGGCATGGCGCAGGGGGACCAAATGATCGATATCCAGCCGAGCCGCATCCCGAAAGGTTTTGCCCGTGTAGGGGTCGATCCAGAGGCCGGAGGCCACGACGCAGCGTTCAGTACCCTTATAGGTCACGCGGATCTGGCTGGCGTGAATCAGCACCTCGGCTCGGGTGTCGCGGCAGTTGTCATCCGCATCGCGCCAGTGAGGCCAGGCGGCGCGATCATAGCCGGCATTTCGTGCCTCGTCGGATGTGCGTGTCCCGGGCTTCGTGCCACAGGGCGCCTGATGACAGTGATACTGCCCGGTCTCGGTACGGGTGTGGCCACCCTGTTCATCAAGGCCACCGCCGTGGGCCAGCAGGGCCCCGGGCAAAAGCAGTAATAACGCGGGTAACAGGTGCACGAGGAATTGGTCCACGCAAATATTTGCATGCTAGCAACCAATCTGTGCCTATAAAATTTATTGCATGCAACAGTCTGTATCCGACTGGAGCAAGGGGTCGGTCAGGTGGGTTTATCGGCAGCCAGCTGGGCCAGGATCCGGGGCAGCAGGATGCGGTAAGCGTCGAGGTCGAAAGGCGTCTGCGGCGGTTTGGCGCGTAACGTTTCCACTTCCGATTTTGTGGCGGCCGTCCCCAGGTAGCGCCATTGATCCACGAGGTGATATTCACATCCCGGCGTATTCTCGTCGGGGTCCGCGATCACCAGGGGTGCGGCGAGCGGCCAGGCTCGGATGCGCTCGGCCTGAAGTACCTCTTCCAGGCGCTGGTTGTGCTCGACCAGGCTCTCTTCGCCGCTGCAAGCTCCCTCGCAGCGGTGCAACTGGCGGGCA
>CAYPKI010000002.1:28733-32198 GCA_964411265.1 uncultured Alcanivorax sp.
CAAAGCAGGGACCCGAGCCTCGCTCCAGCCCCAGAACCTTGCGGCAGAGCCGGTGTTCCGAGGCCAGGTGCTCGAGATGCTTGCTGGCCCTGCCCGGGCTGGAAAAGAGACCGAAGCCGGCTTCCGACCACTCGGGTTGCGCCCCCAGGGGATGGCTGAGCAGCGGTTGAAGGCAACCCGTCGAGGTGGCGCGTAGAAACCAGGTGTAGAGGTGGCGTGCGCGTCGCTGTTTCCGGTTGAAGATGGGTAAGGTGGATTTAATCTCCGCGTTTTCCCGCAATAGCGCCCCCAGTTCCCCCGCGGTTTCGGTGAAACTGATACGCCGGGTCAGCCAGCAGAGACGGTATTCGCGGCGGTCGCGGTAGCGCGCGGCGCAATGACTTTTGACCCGTTCGCGAAGGCGTACACTCTTGCCCACATAGAGTACTTCATCCGCCTCGCCGTGAAAGCGGTACACACCGGGACGGTTGGGCAGATCCCGGAAAAGGGCCGGGTCCGGCGTAAAAGCACTGGCGGTGTCTTGGGGGCGGGACGCGTATCGCGGCATGGGGACATTATGCCACGACCGCGTCTGCGTTTCGTGAAAGTTTCAGGGAGCAGGGTAGGGGTGTTCAGCATGGATTTCGGCCAGGCCTTGCCATACCTCCTCGCTGAGCTCGATCTCTTCACTTTCCAGATTTTCGCGCAGTTGCTCCAGGCGGGTCGCCCCAACTAGATTGCTGGTGACAAAGGGCTGGTCGGTGACGAATTTCAGGGCCATCTGGGCCGGGTTCAGTCCGTGCTCGTGAGCCAGGCGGCAATATTTTTCCGTGGCTGCCATGGCCATGGCATTGGTATAGCGCGAGAACTGCTGGAACAGGGTCAGGCGTGCATTATCCGGCCAGTCCTGGCGGTATTTCCCCGTAAGCATGCCGAACGCCAGTGGGGAATAGGCCAGCAAACCCACGTCCTCGCGGTGGGCGATCTCCGCACCGCCGATTTCAAAGGAACGATTGAGCAGGGAATACGGGTTCTGAATGGATACCGGCCCGGGCGCGCCCAGACGGTTCGCTTCCATGATGTATTTCATGGTGCCCCAGGGTGTTTCGTTGGAAATGCCGTAATGCCGGATTTTGCCTTGCCGCACCAGCTCGTTGAGCGCGTCCACGGTCTCCGCAATGGGGGTCATGTCCTCGTCTTCACGGTGCTTGTAGCTCAACCGACCGAAGAAGTTGGCGCGGCGGTCAGGCCAGTGGGTCTGGAAGAGATCCAGGTAGTCGGTCTGCAGACGCCGCAGGCTGTCCTCTACCGCCTCGAAAATATGCTCGCGGGTCAGGCGCGGGCCGCCGCGGATATGCTTCGGGCCCGGACCAGAGGCCTTGCTGGCCAGCACGATGCGGTCCCGGTTGCCGGTCTTCGCCAGCCAGTTGCCGATAATGGTTTCGGTGCTGCCGTAGGTTTCGGGTTCCGGCGGCACGGCATACATTTCCGCCGTATCGAAAAAATTCACGCCATAATCCAGGGCCATATCCATCTGGTCGAAGGCTTCGGCCTCGGTGTTCTGCTTGCCCCAGGTCATGGTGCCCAGACCCAGCGCGCTGACATGCAGATCGGTATTGCCCAGTTTACGGTACTCCATGGAGCCCTCTCTTGGTCGCAGTGAAAGCAGGCATGATAGCCGTGGGGTTCCACGCCCGTCATCCGGCGCTTGCGGAGTCCTTACAGAACTGGCAAGTTCTATTCAGTAATTTGCCAAGGGAGAAAGCTATGGCGACGCCGAAAGAAGGGATGGACAGCGCGGATTTTGACGACCCGGCCATGGCCCACATTGGTGGCTTTGCAGCTCAGGATGCCGAGTTGTCCTATGAAATCACCAACAATGAAATCGAGGGCGAGATCCCTGCAAGAGTTCGAGGAACCTTTTTCCGGATCGGGCCGGGGCGCAATCGGGTGGGGAATGATGTTTTTGGTCACTGGTTCGACGGCGACGGCATGTTGCATGCCATTACGTTCACCGACCGGGGTGCCTGGTATCGCAATCGCTACGTGCGCACACCCAAATACAATGCGGAAACCCGGGCGGGCCGGATCGTCAAACGCAGCTTTGGCCATAACGCGCCGGGCGGCGTGCTGAAAAACATTGGGCGTTTGCCGGCCAACGCCGCCAATACCAGCCTGGTTTGGCACGCCGGTCGTTTGCTCGCGCTGTGGGAAGGCGGTCGTCCCTGGGAGCTGGATCCGGTGACGCTGGAAACACGTGGGGAATACGACTTTGGCGGCCAGCTGGGACGCTTCGATACCTTTAGCGCTCACGGCAAGCATGACCCGGCCACGGACTGTTATTTCAATCATGGTATGGGCGTAGGTCCGCGTGGCCCGCAGGTAAACCTGTACCGGGTCAACGCGCAGGGGCAGCTGGACATGCGCGGTCATTTCCCGCTGGCGTTTAATGGGTTTATCCATGATTTTGCCTTCGCCGGCGATTATCTGGTCTATTTCCTGCATCCAGTGGGTTTCACGAATCCTGTACCTTTCCTCGGCGGGTGGAAATCTTTCAACGACTGCCTGGGGTACCACCCCGAGTGGGGCATGGAGGCCGTGGTGGTGGACAAGCACAATCTCCGGGAGCTCCGCCGGTTTCCGCTGGACCCCTGCGTGGTCTTCCACTTTGGCAATTGCTGGCAGGACCAAGACACGCTGGTCGTCGATCTGGTGCGCTATGACGACTTCAGCATCAATCAACAGCTCAGTGATGTCTTTCATGCACGGGATGCCAGGGCGGGTTCATTCCAGCGCTATAAGCTGAACCTGGCGAACGGGCGGGTGGACAATTATAAGCTCGGGATGCCGCTGGCAGGCGAATTTCCGCAGTGGGACCCCCGTTACACCGGGCAACTCACGCGCTATATGTTCGCCAATGGTATTTGCGATAATGGTACGCCGGGCTTCTTCAATGCGATTCAGAAGCTGGACACGGAAACCGGCGAGTCCACAATGCACGAGTTGGAACCGGGCCGTTTCACGTCCGAGGCCATCTTTATCCCCGAGGGTGAGGGCGAGGGCGCGGGCTATCTGGGCGCCGTCGTTTATGACGCCCGCAAGCACGCCAGTGAGGTGATCCTGCTGGATGCCCGGGGGGCGGGATTGGAGCTGGTGACCCGGGTGCCGCTGCGCAATCATGTACCTTTCGGTTTCCATTGCGGCTATGTGGCCGACAATCTCTTGCCCGGATAAGCGATAGCCGTTGTCGGGACACCCCTGCAACTGTGGCGGTTTTCTCGCGGGACAGCACCGGCAGGCTGTTGAGAAACCGTCGCGCGGGCAGCTGTTCCGCCTGATTCGCAATCAAACCGCCATTGGAAAGCCTGTGTGCACCCGTCAAAAAAGGCGGCGACGCCGTCGGAACTGTCCAGAGGCCCTGGTGGCGCGGTTTACGGCGCTTCGGGGACCGGCATTCGGCCCTGATGAGCCCTGTTGCGCTATGTC
>CAYPKI010000003.1:0-10215 GCA_964411265.1 uncultured Alcanivorax sp.
GGTGACGCCACAGTTCCGCGACTCCGGTTTCTGCCTTTGACCAATACCCCCTCCGCTACTCGTTTCGCCATCCTCGGCGCCGGCCTGATTGCATTGGCCTATGGCCTGGCACGGTTCGCGTTCGGGCTCTTTGTGCCGTCTATCCGCGCGGATCTGGGTTTGCAGCCCGACCTCATGGGCATGATCGGCTCGATCCCTTTTATCAGTTTCGCCGTAACCAGTTTGGTAGCCTCGACGATGGCGCGCCGTCTGGGCGCACGCCGCGGCGCCATGCTGGCCAGTGGTTTCGGTGCGGTGGGCCTGGCCTTGATCAGCCGGGCCGGCGGTGCGCCCATGCTGGCCATGGGCGTTTTCGCCTGTGGTATCTGCACCGGGCTGATGATGCCGGCGTTGTCCGAGGGCATTCACAAGGTGGTGCAACCGCGTCTGCATGGCCGGGTCAACGCGGTCATGAATGCGGGTACCAGTGTGGGCGTGCTGCTGTCGGTACCGACGGTCCTGCTGCTTGCCCAGGCCTGGCGGTGCTCGGCGTCCTGGCGGCGGCCGTTTTTATACCGGTCACGCGTTCGGCGTCCACTTCCGCGCACTGGCAGCTTCCCGCGATCCGGGCCGATCAGCGCCGGCGCCTGATTGCGCTCAACGTCTTCGCCCTGGGTATGGGGGTGGTGTCTGCAGCCTACTGGGTTTTTGCCCCTGATCTGGTGGTGGTGCTGGGCGGCCTGCGTTCGGAACTGACCGGCTGGCTCTGGGGAGCCGTGGGGCTGGCCGGGCTGGGCGGCGCTGGCGCCGGCGATCTGGGTGAGCGTCTGGGCGCCGGCCGCGTCCAGAGCCTGGCGCTGGCGCTGCTGTCCGGCGCGACCCTGCTTTTGGTCGCCTCGCCCGGGAGCCCGGGTGTCGCCCTGGTGTCCGCCGGCCTGTTCGGGCTGGCCTACATGACCCTTACCGGGCTCTATCTCGTCACCGCGATTTTGTTGCTGCCTGATCATCCCGGCCTGGGTGGCGTGCTCCCCTTCCTCGCCATCGCCGTGGGTCAGGCTCTGGGGTCGACCCTGACGGGGCTGATCGTGGCGCAGCTGGGCTACAGCGCTGCCTTTGGCAGCATGGCGCTACTGGGTGTGGTGCTGGCGGCCTGTTATCCGTTTTTTCCGTCGCCATTGGCGCGTCCCCAACTCGGCCCCGGGCCATAAGAGCGCAATGCCGCTTTGTTCAGCAGCCGGGCTTGCTCAACGAGGAAGAGTTCATCTCTTCAGAGCGGCTGCGGGTGTTGTGAACCTTTACTCCAGGGTCGCGTCCAGATTTTTCATGGCCCGCCGGAAAGCGTCGCGGTTGAGCTGATCCGGATTCCGCAGGGCATCGAAAATTCGATCCAGGTGTTGCGCCGGGTCACCCTCGAAACCGGTCCGGCCATGCTTGAGCAGCACCTGAGCGGCCATGGCCGCTTGTTCGGCGCTGAGATAACCACTGTAGCGGCCCTTGGCGCCACCAGCCGCTACGGCCTTCAGTAAGCTGCGCTGGCGCGCGCGCGTCAGCTCCTGCTCGCTGAGGCGCTGCGCCAAGCCGGCGATTTGCGCATCCAAGTCGTCCGCGATCGTGCGCACGGCGTCCTGGCTGCGGCGGCTTGCCCCGTGAAGCTCACGGATCCGCGCGAGCAGGTTATCGGGATCGCCGCCGCCGAGCATGCGCTCCAGCATCAAGCTCATCATGAGCGCGCTATCGTTGACGCGGACACGGCCGGGGCCAAGCTCCGGTGAGCTGTGCCGCTTCGCAGGGCGATCCACGCTCATGGGTGTATGACAGCTCTGGCATTCGAAATAGGCGAATTCGGGCCACAGGGGCGAGGTCTTGAACCGGTCGCTACGCAGCCCGTTCAGAAGACGGCTCGCCGCTTCGAGCTGACCCCGTGCCCAGATGCGCGCGGGCTTGTCCGCCTCGGGTTTGCGCTCGTAATAATCCGCATCGGTTTTGTGGTGCGCTGGCTGGAGCCGTGAGTAGGTCATGAGCTCAAACTGCAGCCGCGGATGGCCTGCTCCCAGAATATCGTGGCCGGCAAACTGCTCGGCGTTGCCGATGTGGCAATCCTGACACACGCGGGCACGCACCTCCGCTCGCTCCAGGGGCACCAGGCCGTTGTCGACATTGTCAGCATGGGTAACGTCATCACCGGTGTGCGACGCCAACCAGTTTTCCGAGCCGCCATGACAGGCCTCACACCCGATCCCGTCGCTCAACAGAAATTCTTCGCCGCGTTGCTGCTCGGGCACATGGTCGGTATGGCAGTCCAGGCAGATATCGGCCTTATGTGCCGGGCCGATGCCCAGTCGGCGCGCAATGCGCTCCGATTGGCGGGTTTTGAGGGTTTGCCAGGCACCGGCGTGTGCGCTGTGGCGTTGCCAGGTCAGGTATTCGTTGCGCAGCACCGGCGATTTGGGCTTGTCGCGGGCACTGCCGTGACACAGCGACGAAGCGCAGGTGGCGACCCCCTTATGGATCGGCCCTTCCCCGGGATCGTCGGAGGCGGAGACGGTGCTCGCCCCTAGCAGCAGCATCAAAACAGCGGCGGTCCTCATCACTGCTCCTCCCCGCCGTGTTTCCAGCCGCCTTCAGGCTTGTCCGTGACATACCAGGGTTCGCCGTTGTCCTGGAGATAAAGTTCCTTCATTTCCTCGTGATTCAGCGGGCGCGATCCCAGGCGGCCGAAAACCGAAATCTGTTCGCCGGTCTCATCCACGCCCCGCGCCCGGGCGAGGCCCTTGGACAACGTCAGCGCGGGCCAGGGCGTGTCTTTCCAGGCAATCAGCTCCGGCACGGGTGAAGGATTGTAGCCGTAGAAACGCGGCTGGGTGTTGGGGGCCGTGAGCTGGATCACCTTGAGTCCGCCGGTGCCGTCGGCGATATAGGCGAAGGCGGAAGCGTTGGTCGAGGCCACCACCACGTCGCGGGTGTCGGTGAGCTTGCCGCCGGCATCGTAGAGCTGAGCCAGTTCCAGTTTTTCCGGGTTGGCCATGTCGACAATCGCCAAACCCGCCTCGCCGGCGGCGACATAGGCGTATTCCCGCGCGATATAGACTTTGCGGGCATTGTTCAGTGGTATCCGGTTGTCGGCGACCTTGTCCGGTTCGTCGGGGTGCGTGACATCAATGGTTTGCACGCCCTTCGCCGTAGTCACGATCAGATAGCGGAACTGCAGGGCACTGGCGCGCGGATCGTCCAGATCTACCCTGGCCGACACCTCGGGTTTGAGGGGCTGATCGAGATTGACCACCACCAGCTGCTCGGGCGTGGTGATATAGGCATAGTGACCGCCAAAGGTGATATGGCGGGCGCCGTCCAGTACGCCGTCCGGATTCCAGGTCAGTGCGCGCTCGATGTTGTTGTTGCGGAACTCGCCGTCATAGAAGGTATTTACATCCGTCAGGATCAGGCCTTCCTCCGCGTCGGTAATGGCGGCGTAGTTGTACACCGGATGGAAGGGTTGCTCCTGATTCTTCTCGCGCATGAGTTTGCCCTGATTGCGATCCGGGTGGACCGGCTGAGTGGTGGGCAGGGCCATGCAGGTGGCGTTCTCGGTTGCAATATCGACATCGTGGCCCAGTTCACTGAAGGGCGCAGTAATTAGACGTTGCGAGAAACCCTTGTTATCAATGCTGGCAATGTCATAGACCCGGAATCCGTCTTCGCCCTGAGCGGCAAAGACCCATTCGCCGCGCATTTGCAGGCATTGCGTGCGCCCGCCGTCATGGCTGTACTGATCGGGCAGCTCCCGGTCACGGTCCAGATGATCCTGGTACCAGTCCGGATAGGCATATTTATGCAAATAACTCCCGTAGACGGCCTGGGGTTCGTCCCATTCCGTGACTTCCACGCCCGAGAGCCCGCCCGCGCCGCCGACCCAGGCGTATCGGCCGATGAAATTCATGAAGTCCGTGCCTTGCATCAGCAGGTTCGCCATGAGGGCATTGTTGTCGTTCTCTTTCGACAAATGACAGTTGGTGCAGCTTTGGGTCTCTTCCTTGCGTACGGTATGCGGAAAGTGCGGATTGAACGCCTGGGAGCTGTAACCGCTGGACGAAACGGGCGGCTGTTGCATGTAGATGCGTTCACGGTTGGCGTTGGTTGAACTCAGCACCAGTGCGGAGGACGAGCGCGTGGGGGCGATCTTGCCGTCGTTCGCCGGTCCGCGCTTGCCCAGCATGAACAGATCCGTGCGCACCACCTGGGGGTTGTAGGTGGCGAAGTTTCGGCTCTTGCCGCCTTCGTAGTGATGTCTTTTGGTCTTCCAGTTGGCCTCAATGGGCAGATGACAGCCACCGCAGGCGTTGGTCCAGGACGTGTGGCAGCTGTAGCACTCCATTTCTTCATTCTTGTGCGCCCGTTTTTCCTTACTGACGTCCACACCATAGTGAAGCCCGTCTTCGTCCGTGCTCATGAGCTTGGCGCGAGCGGCTTTCTCGTTGTACACATCAGACTCGGGATTCACGGTGTCCTTGACCAGGCTTAGTTGCCATTCTTGGTCCGATAAAATCGAGCGCTGGATCAACTTGTCGTCCGCCCATTCGAAGCGGCGCTCGCCATTGGGGTTGCGCATGGCCGCCATGTCCGTGCCTTGTGGCGGCGCCGCCGGACCACTGGTGCGCAGATCCGGATACTGGTCCGCGGTCCCGTGGCAGTCCTTGCACTCGATTTCCACGGCACTGGCCACTTCGCCATAGATATGGCCATTGCCATGGTTGTCCTGGCTGTAGTGACAATCGACGCAATGCATGCCCTTGTCCAGATGGATCGATGCCATGTGCACGGCCTCGTCGAACTTGTCCGGGTCGTCGAAGGGCACCTTGTTGCCTTTTTCATCCAGCAGGTTGCCCTGGCGGTCGCGCTTGAAGACAGCACGGAAATTCCAGCCATGGCCGTGGTAATCGGCGAACTGGGTGTGCTCCATCTTGTCGTTGTTCTCCCAGACGTCAGAGAGAAACTCCAGATCGCTCCAGAGCCCGCGCGCGGCGGCCGCTTCGGGATTGCGTTTGTTGATCTTGCGCACTTTCTCGTCCGAGGGATAGCGTTGTTCCTCCGGCCACATGCGCGGCGCGTCGGATTCGTAGTCCCACATGGTGTAGCCCAGATAGGTATTGAGAAACATGTTGGGCTGGTGCATGTGACAGACCATGCATTGACTGGTGGGAATCTTGCGCGTGAACTTGTGCTTAAGCGGATGCCCCTTTTCCTGCTGATCAATGGTGGGGTCCTCGGTGTTGGAGCGTCCCCAGTGACCCTGTTCGGCATACTGGCCGCTGTGGGCTTTCTCGCGGTCATTGGCGTAGACCACATGGCAGGACGCGCAACCGGAATTGCGGTAATCGCCCGGCTGATCATTGGTGCCCATGAACCACATCATGGGATCGTTCAGCCGTGTCTTGGTCATATTCAACACCGGTACAGCAATACGTGCGCCTGTGCCCGGCCCCCGGTTCGAGGCTTTGAGGTCGGGTTCGCCGGGTCGTTCCAGCAACTGGATATTGCCGGATGTATTGGGATTGCCCGTCTCCGGGAAAATCGTGAGGTTGTTGCGGCCGCCGTCTTCAAAGACGCGGAAGTGGTCGCCGGGCTTGACCGTCTCCCAGGCGGGCAGGGGCTGAAGTTCGTCCAGTACACCCTTGTTCTTTTGCTGCTCCGTCGGGGTTTCCAGGGACGTAATCGCTGCCGGTTCCCCCTCGCGCGTATAGCCTTCCCCCAGAATATAGTTCTTGTAGGGCAGGATGCCGTTGTTGTAGGCGGCGCCGCCCCAGAACATGGCACCCGTAGCCATGAGCGAGCGCTGCGCGGCCATGATCTGCGGCATGTGGCAATTGCCGCACGCCTTCTCCGCTACCCGGTAATCCGAGGGATTCATGAAGCGCACGAACTCCGGCGCTTCCTTGTTGAGCAGGGTATAGGTGCGCTTGGGGTTGGCGCTTGAGGGGAAGTTCCAGCTTTCCGGATAGCGCGGCAGCACATGAGCTTGCCGCAACGCCGAGCGATAGGCGTCTTCGCCTTGCTGGCTACCCTCGGGCCTGCGCACGCTGGCGTCACCGCCGTGACAGTCGACACAACCCAGAACCACGGCGTCACTGTCATGCATGGTCTTCGCATCCGTGTCCGTATGACAGCTTTCACAGCCCCGGCTCTTGGCGTGGGCCTGCTCCGCCGTCTGCCACGCCGGCGCAGGGGGCTGAGTAGCATAGTCACGTTCAACGGCCTCTTCCCCCTCCGCGGCATCCAGGTGTGCCGTCAGGCTCAGAAGCAACAGTGTTGTAATCCGTACTCGCACGCGTATCGCCTCGTCAGAAAGTCAGGGTCAGATTGGCCAGAACCGAATACCCGGTTTCATCCTTGTAGAGTTGCTTGTAGCCGTCACCGGGCAGCAGGGCCGCGCCGGACAGCCGGAAGACAATGTTCTGAATCGCCAGGGGGCGGTAGATCAAGGCCGAGCTCAGATCCCAGTCGATCGCGGGATCAAGATCCGCCTGCTAGCGTGCCGCCTCCAGCACCGCCGTGTTCATGAAGGACAAATGATTGAAATTGAACGACAGGCGGGTGGTGGGCGTGAGATCCAGATCCGTACCCAGGCCCGCCAGCACCAGCCCCGGATTGGTAAAGTTCGACTGACCGTGTTCCTTGTTGGAACGCAGATTGGCAAGCATGCCGTTGCGCGTGGATAGCGTGACCCCGCCACCACCGATCAGCGGCACCGCCTGGCGAATCCAGAAGCTGGTATCGGCCCCGGCAATAATGGGATTTTCGAAAACGGCGTCGAAGCCTTCCTCGATATCGTCATAGGGGTCCGGGTCCCCGGACTGCAGCGCCAGACTGCCACGGTAGCGAATCCAGTCCTGATCCCAGCCTGCCTCGGCGGCGGCGAACCAGGCGCGGATATCCGTGGGCTGGTCCACGAAAACGCCCCGGCTGGTTTCGCCGGTGGCAAAATAGGCGGATGCGGTGAGGTTCATCCGGCCGAAATGACCGTCGCCGTTCAGGCCCAGATAGGTCACGTCATATTCGCGCGGCTTTTCGAACCCCAGCGAGGCTGGCCGGGCCACAAAGCCGTTGTTGTCGAAAAAGAAATCGTCTTCGCGATTACGATTGTGTAGCACCGTCGCCTGGGTAAAAAAGCCCAGCACGGGCATGTCCTGCCAGTAGAGGTTGGCCACGAAAACATCGTCTGCCCGTAGCGGTTCGCTGACATCGTTAAGCCCACTGTTGGTGTCCTTTTCCAGACGCCGGAACCAGGCCAGGTTGTACTGAAAGATATTGTTGTTGCGCGTGCCGAACAGGCGCAGACCCAGCTGGTTGTCCTGAAACAGAAAACCCCGGAAGTCGGCGTTGAACGGTTGAATCCCCGCGCGCACGCTGTCGAAGTCGTAGCGCGATGACACATTGCGAATGTGATAATCCGCAAAGGCGCTTTGCAAACCGACGTGATCATCCGTGCGGATCTTGCCCTTGCGCGGGTCGATGCGCAGTACCCGAACTTCCTCGGTTTCGGTCTGGTTGAAGTTGAACACCGGCGTCAGGCGGAACTCCCAGTCCGGTGGGCGGAAAACCGTATCGCCCTTGATGAGGGCGAATTCGGTAATCAGGTTCTGATTGAAGGTGGTTTGCTCACCCTCGCCGAAAATATCGATCTGGTCCGCATCACCCGTGGTTTGAATGCCCACAGGGGTGGGAATGTTGCGCGGCTCGTAGACGGTGTCGGAGATACCGGTGAACAAAAAGAACCAGTCGTCCCCCATGACGGGTTTGTCTGCCTTGAGCACGTTGCGGTGATAGGGGTCGAGGATGTTGTTGTTGTAGCCGGGCAGGCTGTCCACGATGCGCCAGCGATCCGGCACGGTCGGTAGTTGTCTGCGCTGCATGTCCGGCGGCTGGATGCCGTCGGGGTTACAGCGCGAACTCGGATCCGATGCCGCTCGACCGGGCAGGCGCAGGCTGTCGCGTTGCGCCACCGGCGGTTCGCAGGGGTTGTCGTCCGTGCGCCCGGACTCGGCCGCCGGGGCGATTATGGCAAGCAACGACAGCAGAGAGACCAGACCCGCACGCATGGCTATTTCCCCTCGCACACGTTCTGGCTGTCGGAGTCTGTGAAGGGCTTGAACGGACACTGCACATAGCGCAGCCGCGTATCATCGACCAGGATCCGGTCGGCGCGCATGCTGTTGGGGGCGTTGTTGATCGTCCCCAGTTGTTGAGCGGCCTTGTGTACGCCCAGGAAAGCGATCAGATCATCCTGATCCACACCATCACCGGAAACCCCGATCCCGCCCACCAGGGTGTTGCCCTTGTAGATGGGCACAGAGCCCGGAAAGATCTGGGTGCCATTGGCGAGCGGATCCACGCTACCGGCGCCGGTAGCACGGCTGATATTGCTGCAGCCCGTACCCGGGTTGGGACCGATCCCCGCGATAAAGGCGACATGGCCGACGAGATTGTCATAGGACAGATCCAGCTGCAGACCTGTGGAGAAGGGACTCCATTCGCCCCGGGGTTTGGACAGGGGGCCGTGGGGGGCCGAGGTAATCCCGTCCGGGAAAAAGGGCCGGGACAGGTTGCCGCCGGCGCGGTCGGAAAAAGCCACACCATTGGCGAGGGCGGTGCTATCGCCCAGAAAGTCGCGCAAATCGGTGACATAGTCGCCGATCGGGATGGTTCGCTCCACCTGGGGTGCGCCGCCGGAAAGAGTGGACCGGAGATAATTGGCCGCAAGGCCGGACTGCAGATCCGCCGCCGCCTGGTTGTTGGAAAAGAAGGCGGCCGTTCGCGCTTTCTGCAGCGACACATCCGTGCCGAATATGGGCGCGTCCTGTCCCCGGACCACGCCCAGTGGAACCCCGTTGTCATCCACCACCGAGATGGTGACCCGAGCGTTCGTGCCCAGCGGACGCCGGATCTGGGCCCGGGCCCGTTCCGCCACGGCCAGCGCCTGATCCAGCAGGGTCTGCACTTCGTTCCGGGCGAGACCGCCGGTGGGCGAGGCCCTGGGTGGATAGCGATTGTTGTTGGCGCCATCGACCAGCACGAAGGCATTACGGTTCGGGAACAAGCCGTTGTCTGCGCGAATCCCCGACGCGGGTTGCTCGAAGACGGTGCCGGCCTGAGCCGGTGGGCCGCTGAAGTAGCCGTTTACAGAAATCATGCTTCCCGGCAGCGAACCGAGTGCCGGCGGACTGCCGCCGGTTTGCGTATCACCGGGCTCCATCTCCGCGTAGCGGAACACCTTGCCCTCCAGGCTAATGCGCTCCGCCTGGCGGTTTTGCGGTGCCGGGAATGCTTGCGCGCCGGCGCGGGCGATGACTTCATCCAGCGAGAAGTCGTCATCCGAGAGCTCGTCGTCAAAGCTGTAGCGGCCGTCGGCGATGACACCCACGCCGCCGACCACGGTGCCGCCCTTGTATAGCGGAAAACCGCCGGGGTCGGCGGATAATCCCAGGGGGCTGCGTTTGGGGCCGCGCCCGGCGTCCGAGACAGCATTATTGGTCAGATCGGAGCACGCGAGTTGCGAAAACTGAACGCCGAAGAGCGGGCCGGAAGGCTGACCGATCTCGCCCGGATTGAAGTGCTCCTGCACGATCTGGCCCGCGGTACGCGTACTGAAGGCATTCCCCTCGCTGGACAGATAGGCGCCGGTCACGGCCTTGCTGATGGCCGCCAGGGTGGCGGGGATAAACTCCAGATCCTCCAGACCGCCGTCCACCGGATAGGGCGAGGTGATCGTAACGCTGGTGTCCGCCGAGGGCATTTGATAGACACCCAGCACATTGCCCACGCGGTCCACCACGGCAACTACGGCCCCGGTACCGCGGGTCTCGGCTTCGCGTACCGAGCGGGCAATGACGTTTTGTACGTCCCCCGTGGACAGGAAGTCGTTGCCGTCAACGCAGCCGCCGTCACAGCCGCCTTCCTCCAGCCCGTCACCGTTACAGCTGGACAGTGCCAGCGCGGCGCCCGCAAACGCAGAGATCAGGACTCCCCTCATGGCGCCTCCAGTTGACCGTGCCCGCCGTAGTGAAACCGGTGACAGGTGATGCAGCTCGAGCGCAGACCCTGCTCACCCTGAGCGCCGGTATGGCACTGGCGACAGGTCTGGATGCCGGGCATGAGGATGTCGCCGGCTTCCTGCGAAGTGGCGGCCTCATGGCACTCGCCGCAGGTGGTGTTGTCATGTTGTTCGTGGCTGAAGCGCGCGCT
>CAYPKI010000003.1:10225-20654 GCA_964411265.1 uncultured Alcanivorax sp.
TGCATCCAGAAGTCGTTATTGAGCTTGACCGGCCGGATGGACCAGTTCGGTCCGGCATCGCTGTTCGTGCGACTGACCTTGTGGCAGGTGGTGCAAACCCGGCGCTCGAAAACGTCCGAGGCCGTCTGCCGGGTACGCTGATGCACCCACTCAGCTCCCTCCGCCTGAAGTATGTCCACCGCCGCGGGCGCGCCCGGCTGCTCCAGATCCACCTGGAAGCGTCCCGGTCGGTCCTGGATAAAGCGGCGGCTGAAGTATTCCCGCAGGCTCTGCACGACCTTGTCCGGCTCGGCATGAGGCACCGTGCGCCCCGGGTCAGTCGCCTCGAAAGAGAGGCTGTGGCAAGGGCTGCACTGCCTATTGATCCGGATCGGCTTCATCCCGCGCCCGGCCGCATCCAGCGGATGGCAGTCGGGGCACGCCATGACTTCCCGGGCGGCGGTTTGGTTTTCCACGCCCTCGTCCGCGAGGTGCACCTGGTGGTCGAATTTGAGACCGCTACGGGATCTGAGCCCGTCGCGTTCGAGTCTGTGCGTGCGCGACCACGCCGTCTCGTCGTCGCCGCCCCGGCGCTGTAGTAGCCGGACCCGGAAGCCGGGGTGGTCGTTTGCGAAGTCGGAGACATCGCGCAGCCGGCTCTCGGGGTCGAACGCCTCGATATCGGCGTGGCAGTCGGTGCAGAATTGCTGATCCGCCATGACTACGCCCTCCGAGCCGTTGTGTTCGCGGTGACAGTCAGCGCAGCGCCGGCCCCTGAAGTCGGATCGCCCCGCCTCGGCCCGGGTATGGCGGCCCATGTCTTCGTGACAATCCATGCAGGCGCTATTGGGGACCTGCTGGAACGGAACCTTGTGGCAGTTTTCGCACGCGTGACCGATGAATTCATGGCCCCGACTGGTGGAGCCCGAATTCCATACACGGTCATCGGGCAATGGTGTTGCCCGCAGCGACGCTGGATCCGTGTCCTCCCAGGCCACCATGCCGGGCAGCACCAGGCCCAGCATGAGGACAATGCCGAACCCCAGCCAGGCCCAGGGCCGGGGCCGCAGCCAGGCCAGCCGTTCCGGCCCGGTCACGAACTGTGCCTCTCGCATCACCTCGGCGGGCGTCTCGTTCAGTTTCTCGACGGTAAGCGCAAGGTCCTGATGAGGTTCAGGCGGCGTTATGACGACCAGCTGGTGGTCGCCAATGCGGATTTCGTCGCCCTCGGCCAGCCGAGCGACATGCGTGTTCCGGCCGTTCACGGTCACGCCGGTTGCCGCGTGGGCGCGAAGCTCCGGGCCACCGCGCCGGAACCGGATATCCGCGTGCTCATACCCCACCCGCTCGCCGGGCAGCAGAATATCCTGATCCGTGCCCCGGCCCAGCGTAATTCGATTGGTGCTGATTTCGAGATCCTGGTGGGCCCGGGTATCACCGGCTACGTCGACCAGTTTGCGAATCAGGATTTTCATGGTGTCCCTACCAGTAAATGAAAACGCTGACGATGTGCGCCGTCAGAGCGGCCAGCAACGTGAACGTAAGCGGTATGTGCAGGTATACCCAGACTCGCATCAGGGTCTGCATGCGGATGTCCTCGCGCAGCTGGTACGCCAGGGATCTTTTCCGCGAAATCAGATCAATCAGCGCCTGAAGCCGGGTGTACGGATCCTGCTCACGCGTGTCGGCCAGTTCCCGGTTCAGCAGTTCCAGCAGGCGCTGTTGCTGGGCGTTGGACGTCACCGCCCAGCGCCAGCCCGTCTTGCGCTCGACTGGGGCTTCCATGCAGGAGCGGTCCCGCCCGGTCATCAGGGTCAGGAGACCGCCGCCGACCGTGAATCGCCGGTTGGCCGATATCACCATGCGGTCCATGGGGGAGCCGAGTTTTTCGGCCGCCTGTTCAGCTTTCTGGTCCAGCTCCGAGATCTCGGACAGCATGACGTCGCGGTTGAGGTTGGCCCGGTTGCGCGTAATGCGCGTCGGATAGCGGTCATAGGCCCAGACACCATAAACGCCGGAGGCCGCCACCATGAGCATGAGCACCCAGGCGAGCGTATGGATATTCCAGCCGAACTGGAAACCGGTGTGCAAGGTAGCGATGACCACCAGGGCGAGGCCCAGATAGACGTGCGCGGACACCCACCCGCGCACCGTTCCCAGGGTCGAGTTATAGGCGCGTTTGCGGATGCCCAGGCCGGCAAGTCCGAGAATGAGCACAGCACCGACCGTCCCCAGGGTATAGCCCAGCCAGGTGCCACCATTGGGTTGGTGCAGCGGGTCGTGCACCACATAGGCGACCAGGCTGGCACCCGTGAGCGCCAGAGCTACATAGAGATACAGAAACTGGCGGTACTTGAGGTAGGACTCGTACACGGTTTATTCCCGCGATTTCATCAAGTCGACGAAGTGCTCCGGGTTGGTGCGAATGGCCGCGCCCGTGGGGCAGGCGCGGACACAGGCCGGTCCGCCTTCAAGATCGCCACACATATCGCATTTGACGGCCTGCTTTTCCTGTTGTCCCGCGTCGTCACCACCGCCGGGATCGCGGCCGAATAACAGGTCCCGGATGAGCGAGGGCTTTTGCGCCTGGGGCTCGGCCATCTGGATAACGCCATAGGGGCAGTTTTCTTCGCATTTGCCACAGCCGATGCAGTTGTCATGAATGACCACTTCACCATTGGCGTTACGTGAAATCGCGTCGGGCGGGCATTCCTTCATGCAATGCGGATGCTCGCAATGACGACAGGACGTAGGCACGTGAATCTCGGCATAGGTGGGCCCGGCTTCCCGATTGAGCCGCGAGGTTCCGCCATGGGTGCTGGCACAGGCCTCCTCGCAGTGATTGCAGCGGATGCACAGGGATTCATCGATCAGCAACACATCCGTGGCCTCGCCCAGGCCCTGGCGCATGAGAAACGACATGAGCTCACCGTTTTCCTCCGTCGCCTGCTCCATGCGCACATTGGCGTTTAATCGTTCACGCACCCTTTCCTGGACCTGCTCGCGCATCTGCGGGTGTCGCTCGAGCAAAGCCAGAAAAGGCTCGCTTTTCATGACCACGGTTTCCGTGGGCACGGCAGCTTGCACGGTGCCGTTACGCTCGGTGTTGCCCAGCAGCCCCATTTCGCCGACATACTTGCCCGCGGGCACATAGGAAAGCACGACATCCCGACCATTGATCCGGCGCGAGACCGTCACCGACCCTCGCCGGATCAGATGAAGTTCGTTCCCCTGATCCCCCTCGGAGAAAATGATATCGCCGGTGTTATAACTGCGCAGTTCGGCCGAGGTAACCAGCTCGGACAGGTCCTCCACATTGGAGGTGGGGGCAAACTGTGTATGGATGGCGCGCAGGATGAATACCTGATCGATATGTTCCTTGACTTCGTCGACGGTGTTGATGAGATTGTTCATGACGCGACGCGGCGTTTCGATAAGAATGCAGTCCGCGTGCGCATAGACGGTGGCATTACGCCGTCGCCCGGAGATCAGACTCATCTCGCCGAAGAATTCCCCCGCGCCCAGCACGGTGCGTGTATCCGTGGCTTCGTCGATGACGACTTCCACCGAGCCCTGTGCGATCGAGAAAAAGGTATCGGTGTAATCATTGCGCGCGAAAATCCGTTCGTCCTTTTCCGGACGCAGCACATGGCTTTCCAGCATGAGCTCGCGGAAACGCAGGTTGTTCAGGGGGCGGAAGAAGGGAATGACCTGCTGGAAATGGTCCAGGGTTGCGTCCACGTCCGTGGGCCAGGGCAGGACCCTGAATTTTTCCACGAACAGATCATGGTCCACGGGCTGGATGGGATTGCCCTGGATATATTCGATTACCTCATGGCCCTGGTTCAGGGCCTGTTTGATCAGCGGGTAGCCGGCGAGTGAGCCCACGACATAGAGCCCGGGGACATTGGACTCGTATTGGTGCGACAGTTCCGGTACGGCATTGCTGGACTGCGAGGGAATCCGGATGCCACAGGATTCGACAAATCGCCGCGGCGGTATGGCGCCGAGGCGCGCAATGACGCGGTCCACGGCAACCGGGGTTTCGCCTTCAGGCGTGTTCAGCAGAATCTCGGCCGGCTTGTCGCCGGCCTGGGCGTAACGCACCTGATGGACCGTGGTTTCATACAAGGCCGTGACGTGGCCCGCGTCGATGGCGGCAACAATCTGCTTGAGATTGCCCGGTTTGGCGCGGAGGAACTCATCCCGTCGGTTGACGATCGTGACCCGGTTGTTCCGGGCCAGCGCCAGGGCGTTTTCAATGGCGGCATCGCCGGCGCCCACCACCACAATGGATTCATTCTGATACGCGTCCGGGTCGTCCAGCTGATACTGCACGAGCGGCAGGTCCTCGCCGTCCACACCCAGTTTCCGCAGGTTGCCCTGAACACCGATGGCCAGAATGACATGTCGGCCCGGCCAGACCTCACCGTCGGCCGTGGTAACCGAGAAGTTGCCGCGTTCACCGGTGATGGACGCGACGCGCGCGTTGCGGATGATGTTGGCGCCGTGTTCCGTAATGCCGGAGTGCCAGGCTTCGAGAATGGCCTCGCGGGAACCGGGTTCAAAGGGCAGGTCGCTGCGCAGCGGCAAAATGGACGGCTCCGCCATGACATGCTTGCCTTTCTGATATCGCTGGACCGTATGGGCGATACCGTCGCCGGCTTCGAGCAGAACATGAGACTGGCCCTTGTGGGCCGCGCGGGAGGCAGCGCTGAGCCCGCCCGGGCCAGCACCGACAATGATCACGTCGTAGCTATCCATGGCGCCCTCCAAGGCACCCACAGCGGTGCGCGCTGGCAGTTGGGGTGGTCCCGGGTCTGACTAACCCGGGACGCCCTCATTGATACCAGAGCGCCAAGGGCTCGCCAACAGGGGCGGCCCTTTCCGGTCCTCGGGGGGCACCGGTTACCCGGATGCCGCGCCGGCCCCGGGGACCCGGTCCCGCCTTGTCCGTCGCGTTACTGAATCAGGCGGATGGTGAGCGGATAGCGGTAATGTTCGCCCGAGCTGGCCTTGGAGGCGGCAACAATCGCCATCACCACCCAGAAGATGGCCACAATGACGATCAGCGCGAAGCCGATGAATACGGTCATGAGCAAAAAGGACACAAAGCCGGCCAGGGCCACGGTGATATTGAAGTTCAGCGCTTCCTTGCCCTCCACGTCGATAAAGCTGCTCTGGTCTTTCTTGATCAGCCAGATCACCAGCGGCCCCAGAATGTTACCGAGGGGAATCAGAAAGCCCACCAGGGCGATCAGATGGCAGAGCATGCCCAGATTGCGGTCATCCTGGTTTACGGGCTCGGTGTTTTCCGCGGAGGAGGACGTTTCTTCGGTGTTCTCGGGTTCGTTCATGGTGTTCATCCTGATTATGGGGAACGTGTAAAAAACGACTGTGACGAGCTACTAGCATGCTGTTGAAAAACCGTTGCGTACTCAGGCTTTCACGCTGGTTCGCCATCGAGGCGCCATTTTGAAAGCGGGTATGCCCCGTCGAAAAATGGCAACGACGACTGCGGGCCGGCCTGAAAGCCCCGCAGGGCGAAGCCTGAAGCGCGCAACTGCTGCACTTTGCCGCCTGGAAAGGGAATTACCCTGTCCGTCGCAACAAGATACAACAGCTGTCCGCGCCAGGCCACGCTGTGTGCGCGCGGGGTTTCAACAGCCTGCCGGGACGATTGGCACGGGAGGAGCAAAAAAAACCGGCGCGAGGCCGGTTTTTCGAGTCATGGGGCGCCGGGCGGATCAGCCCATCGCCTGGATCTTGGCGCTGAGCCGGCTCTTGTGCCGGGCCGCCTTGTTGGGATGAAAAGTCCCTTTGCGCGTCGCCTTGTCCAGCACCGAGCTGGCCTCCCGGAGGCGCTCCCGTGCGCCCTGCTGGTCGCCGGAATCAATGGCCTTGTTCACTTTCTTGAGATGGGTTCGCACCATGGACCGCTGGGACGCGTTGTGCTGGCGGCGTTGCTCCAGTTGGCGGGCACGCTTGCGTGCTTGCGGTGAATTCGCCAAAGTCCTGCTCCTTCGTTAACGATTCGATGCAGTGCGTCGGAGCACCGCGGAAAGGTGCGGAACTATGCCGTCTGGCCCGCGCCTTGTCAATGCCGAGGCCTTCCTCCGGAGTGCCCGGGCGGGGGCTACAGGGTTTCTTATCAGAGGAGTGCATGGCCGGCGAGAGTGCGACAGACGAAAACGATCAAGCGGCCGGCAAGGGGGGTGTGCTGGCGTCCAGCGCGGTCTTCGCGGTACTCACGTTCTTGTCGCGCATCCTGGGACTGGTGCGCGACGTGGTCTTCGCGGGTTTGCTGGGGGCTTCGGCCGGCACCGATGCCTTCTTTGTTGCCTTCCGCATTCCCAATTTTCTGCGCCGGCTCTTCGGTGAAGGGGCTTTCAACCAGGCCTTTGTGCCGGTGCTCAGCGAATACCGCAGTCAGGGCACCCGGGCTGCCGTACGCGGACTGATCGACCGGGTGGCCGGCACTTTCGGGGTGACGCTGGCCGGTGTGACCTTCGTGGGGGTACTGGCCGCGCCGCTGCTGATCTGGCTCTTCGCCCCCGGCTTCGGCGATGATCCGGCCAAGCGGGCGCTGGCGGTGGAAATGCTGCGCCTGACCTTTCCGTATCTGTTCTTTATCGCCCTTACGGCTTTCGCCGCGGGCATTTTCAACAGCTGGAACCGCTTTGCCGTGCCCGCCTTCACGCCGGTCCTGCTGAACCTGTCGCTGATCGGCGCGGCGCTGTTTCTGACGCCGTACTATGCCGATGCGCGCCATGCCATGGCCCTGGCCTGGGGGGTGCTGGTCGCGGGCGCCGTGCAGCTGCTGTTTCAGCTGCCCTTCCTGGGGCGAATCGGGCTCATGCCCCGGCCGCGTGTGGACTGGCGTGATCCGGGCGTGCGCCGGATTCTCGCCCTCATGGCCCCGGCGCTCTTTGGTGTTTCCGTGACCCAGATCAATCTCCTGGTGGACACGGCCCTGGCCTCGCTACTGCAAACGGGCTCGGTGACCTGGCTCTATTACTCGGATCGTTTGATGGAGTTGCCCCTGGGGATTTTCGGCATCGCCATTGGTACCGTGATCCTGCCCAGTCTGTCCCGCCACCATGCCGAGGCCTCGCCCGAGGCGTTCTCCCATACCCTCGACCGGGGGCTACGGCTGGTTCTTGTGGTGGGCTGGCCGGCGGCGCTGGCACTGGTGCTGATCAGCGAGCCCCTGCTGGCCACGCTCTTTCACTACGGCGCCTTCGACCGTTTCGACGTGGCCATGGCGAGCCTGTCCCTGGCGGCCTATGCCTGCGGGCTGCCCGCGTTCATGCTGATCAAGGTGCTCGCACCGGGTTATTTCGGGCGTCAGGATACCAGGACCCCCGTCATGATCGGCGCTATCGCCATGGGGGCGAACATGGTGCTGTCCCTGCTGCTGGTCTGGCATTTGCGCCATGCCGGACTGGCCCTGGCCACCAGTGCCGCCGCCTGGGTCAATGCCGGCCTGCTATGGCGGGGGCTCTATTACCGCGACTTTTACCGCCCGGAGCCGGGCTGGCTTGTCTTCGCGCTGCGTCTGGTGGTCGCGGGCGCGGCCATGGCTGCGCTGGTGCTGGGGTTGGCCCGGGGCAATGCCGTCTGGTGGCAGGGCGATGCACTGGCCCGGGCGGGTAATATGGCGCTGCTGGTGGCGGCGGGTGCGGGGGCCTACGGAGCCGTCTTGCTGATGGCGGGGCTACGGCCTCGTCACCTGCATCGCTGAGCCGGTACAATAGCGCTCTTCCGGGGTTACGGTCGGTGGCCGCAACTGCTATCTTGCGCCTCTCTTCCGGGGCGCACGGCCGGCTCCGGGCCGATCGGTCAACAGGGTTCCCGGAGGCATGCAGCTGATTCGCGGCGTTCACAATTTACGGGCCCGGCATGCCGGCTGTGTAGACACCATCGGCAACTTTGACGGCCTCCATCTGGGCCACCGCGCCATTATCGAGGAGGTCATCCGCCAGGCGCGGCGCCACCATCAAAAGGCCGCCGTCATGCTCTTCGAGCCGCAGCCGGTGGAATTCTTTGCCCCGGACAAGGCGCCGCCGCGCCTCATGACCTTGCGGGACAAGATCCGAGCGCTGGCGGAGCTGGACGTGGATCAGGTGTTGTGCGCACGCTTTGACGAGCACTTCCGATCCCGCAGCGCGCGCAATTTCGTCCAGCAGTTGCTGGTCGAGGGTCTGGGGGTACGGCATCTGGTGGTGGGCGATGATTTCCGCTTCGGCCATGACCGCTCGGGCGACTTTGCCTATCTGCGGGCGGCCGGCCGGGAATTCGATTTCACAGTGGACAACACCCCGACCTGCGAGCAGGGCGGTGAGCGGGTGTCGAGCACGCGCATCCGCGCGGCCCTGACCGCAGGCGACCTGACCACCGCCCGGGCCTTGATGGGCCGCGTCTACTGTGTCAGTGGGCGTGTGCACCACGGCGACGAAATCGGGCGCACCATTGATGTTCCCACGGCCAATCTGCGGCCCGGCTACAACCGCATGGCGGTGGCCGGCATCTACGCGGTTACGGTCACCGGCGGCGGTTTGCAGGATGCGCCGGCGGTGGCCAATGTGGGGCCGCGCCCCACCGTGGCCGGCCGGGAAAACCGGCTGGAAGTGCATGTGCTGGACTACGACGGTGATCTGTACGAGCAGCACCTGGAGGTGGCGTTTCGCCACTTTATCCGGCCGGAAGAGAAATACGACGGGCTGGAGGCGCTCAAGATCGCCATCCGGCGCGATATCGAGCAAGCCAGAACCTACTTCGCGAACAGGCATCCATGACCGACTACAAGGCAACCCTGAACCTGCCCCACACGGATTTTCCCATGCGCGCCGGCCTGGCGAAGCAGGAACCGCGCCGGGTCGAGCAATGGCGCCAGCAGGGGCTTTATCAGCGCATCCGGGAGCAGTTTGCCGGGCGCGAGACTTTCATCCTTCATGACGGCCCGCCCTACGCCAACGGCGATATCCATATCGGTCACGCGGTCAACAAGATTCTCAAGGATATGATCGTCAAGGCGCGCACCCTGGACGGCTATGACGCGCCCTATGTGCCCGGCTGGGACTGCCATGGTCTGCCCATCGAACTCAAGGTGGAGGCCAAAGAGGGCAAGCCCGGCGACAAGCTGGACGCGAAGCAGTTCCGCGAGCGTTGCCGGAGCTTCGCCGCCGAGCAGATCGACGGCCAGCGCGAGGACTTCATCCGCCTGGGCGTGCTGGGCGACTGGGATTACCCCTATCAGACCATGGATTTCCGCTACGAGGCGGACATCATCCGGGCGCTGGGCCGTCTGGTGGACAACGGCTATCTGGAAAAGGGCTTCAAGCCCGTGCACTGGTGTCTGGACTGCGCCTCGGCCCTGGCCGAAGCGGAGGTGGAATACCACGACAAGAACTCGCCCGCCATTGATGTTGCCTTCCCGGTCGTGGACCCGGACGCGTTTCGCCGGGCCACGGGCACGGCCGCCGAGGCGCCGGCCCTGGTGATCTGGACCACCACGCCCTGGACCCTGCCGGCGAACCTGGCGGTGGCGGTTCATGCCGAGCTGGACTATGTACTCCTGAGCGGCGAACGCGACGGCGACCGGCTGGAGCTGGTGGTCGCCGCCGATCTCGCCGATGACGTGGCCCAGCGCGCGGGCCTCGAGGGGGTGAAAAAATGCGTGCCCTTCAGCGGCGATCAGCTGGAGAATCTGGAGCTGGATCATCCCCTGTTTGAGCGCCGGGTGCCCGTGATTCTGGGCGAGCACGTCACCACCGAGGCGGGCACCGGCTGTGTCCATACCGCGCCCGGCCATGGCCAGGAAGACTTCGAGGTGGGCCGCGCCTATGGCCTGGAGGTTTACAACCCGGTTCAGGATAACGGCGTTTTCGCGGATGATCTGCCCGTGATCGGCGGCGTTCATGTCAAAAAGGCGGATGAGCCCATCATGGAAGCGCTCGCCGCCAGGGGCCGGCTGGTGGCGCGCGAAAAGCTGGAACACAGCTATCCGCACTGCTGGCGGCACAAGACGGCCATCATCTTCCGGGCCACGGCGCAGTGGTTTATCGCGCTCAGCAAACTGGGCCAGCAGGCCCTGGACGTGATCGATCAGGTGCAGTGGATGCCCGAATGGGGCCAGGCGCGGATCGGCGGCATGCTGGCCAACCGTCCGGACTGGTGCATTTCGCGCCAGCGCACCTGGGGCGTGCCCATTGCGCTTTTCGTGGACCGCGCAACCAAGGAGCCCCATCCGGATACGCCCCGGCTGATCGAGGCGGTGGCGGAGAAAATCGAGGCCGGCGGTATCGACGCCTGGTACGAACTCGACCCCGCGGAGTTGCTGGGTGCGGAAGCGGAGCACTACGAGAAGGTCACGGATACCCTGGACGTCTGGTTCGACTCGGGCGTGACTCATTTCTGCGTGCTGGATCGGCGCTCCGATCAGCGCGTG
>CAYPKI010000003.1:20666-27958 GCA_964411265.1 uncultured Alcanivorax sp.
CGGCGGATCTCTATCTGGAAGGCTCGGACCAGCACCGGGGCTGGTTCCAGTCATCGTTGCTTACCAGCCTGGGCATTCGTGGCGCGCCGCCCTACAAGGGCGTGCTCACGCACGGTTTCACCGTGGATGAACAGGGCCGCAAGATGTCCAAGTCCCTGGGGAACGTGATCGCGCCCCAGCAGGTCTGGAACGAACTGGGCGCGGATATCCTGCGGCTCTGGGTGGCGGCCACCGATTATCGCGGCGAGATGACGGTCTCGCAGAACATCCTCAAGCAGATGGCGGATTCGTACCGCCGCATTCGCAACACTTCGCGCTTTCTGCTGGCGAATCTCAACGGTTTCGATCCGGCCGAGCATGCCCTGGAGCCGGAGCAGATGCTGGCGCTGGATCGCTGGGCCGTGGACCAGGCCCTGCGGCTGCAGTATGAAATCCGCGAGCTCTATGATCAGTATCTGTTTCACCAGATCTATCAGCGGCTGCATCTATTCTGCAGCGAGGACCTGGGCGGCTTTTATCTCGACATCATCAAGGACCGCCAGTACACCACGCCCGCGGATTCCGTTGCCCGGCGCTCCTGTCAGACCGCGCTCTGGCATATCGCCGAAGCCCTGGTGCGCTGGATGGCGCCCATGCTCAGCTTTACCGCCGACGAGATCTGGCAGCATCTGCCGGGCGAGCGCGGCGACTCCGTCTTTCTGGAGGAGTGGTATACCGGGCTCTTCCCGCTGGACGATGATCGTCTGAATCGGGACTTCTGGGCCCGGGTCCAGACCCTCAAACAGGGGGTCAACAAGGCCATCGAGGAAGCGCGCAACCGCAACCAGGTAAAGGCCAACCTGAGCGCCGAGGCGACGCTGTATGTAAGCGACGACCTGCGCGCCGAGATGGACAAGCTGGGCGACGAGTTGCGTTTTGTCACCATCACGTCGGAAGCCGAACTGGCCCCGCTGACGGCGGCGCCCGCGGACGAGCCGGAACGGGCAGACGGGCTCAAGGTGAGCATTGCCGCATCCGGGCAAACCAAGTGCGTGCGTTGCTGGCATCAGCGCGCCGATGTGGGCGCCCATGCCGACCATCCCGAACTCTGCGGTCGTTGCATCACCAATGTCGCGGGCCCGGGCGAGGAGCGCCGTTATGTCTGAGCGCCGCCTGCCGGGTCAGCTGGGCTGGCTCTGGCTCACCGCCCTGGTGCTGGTGCTGGATCAGTGGACCAAGACGCTGGTGCTGAACGCGTTTGAGCTCTATGAGCGTCTGGAGCTGCTGCCCGTGCTCAATCTGACCCTGGCGTTCAACAAGGGCGCGGCCTTCAGTCTGCTGGCCGATGGCAGCGGCTGGCAGCGCTGGTTGCTCGCGGGCCTGGCGCTGGCGATTTCGGTGGCCATCGTGATCTGGCTGACCCGCGCGGCCGCCACGGAGCGCCTGCTGGGCGCCGGCCTGGCGCTGGTGCTGGGGGGCGCGATCGGCAATCTCTGGGACCGCCTCGCCCTGGGCCATGTAGTGGATTTTATAGATTTTCACTGGCAGCAGTGGCACTTCCCAGCCTTCAATGTGGCTGACAGCGCCATTACCGTGGGTGCGGCCCTGATGATACTGGACATGCTCCTGGCAGCGAGGCGCCGTCATGACTGACACCTCCGGCGAACACCTGACCGTGGGCCCCGAGCGGGCGATCACACTGCATTTCACCGTCCGGCTCATGGACGGCACCGTCATGGACTCCACGCGCGCCAAAGAGCCGGCCCGCTTTGTCTGGGGGGACGGCAATCTTTTGCCCGGTTTCGAGCGCGCCATCGCCGGGCTGAAACCGGGCGACCAGCGCAGTGTCCATATCGACGCCGAGCAGGGCTTCGGACCTCATAACCCGGACAATGTTCAGTATTTCGGCCGCTCGACCTTTGATACCGGCGCCACACCCGAGCCCGGCGTAGTCATGAATTTCGCCGATGCCTCCGGGGCCGAGCTGCCGGGGGTCATCTCGCAGGTGGACAGTGACTGGGTGACGGTGGATTTCAACCACCCGCTGGCGGGTCGGGATCTCACCTTTGACGTGGAAATCATCGACGTAAGCGATCACCAACCGGAGCAGCCGGTTACCTTCCGCTAATCGGACCCGTGACGGAGTGACAACGGCTGAACAATGCTCTCCAGATCTGTAGAATCGAACGCCCGTTCTCTGGAGGTCGTGATGGAAATCCGTCTTGCCAATCCCCGCGGTTTCTGTGCCGGCGTGGATCGCGCCATCGACATCGTCCACCGGGCCCTGGAAGTCTTCGGCCCGCCCGTCTATGTGCGCCACGAGGTGGTGCACAACCGCAATGTGGTGGATGATCTGCGCGCCCGCGGCGCTGTCTTTGTCGAGGAGCTCGACGAAGTCCCCGATGATGTCATCCTGATCTTCTCCGCCCATGGTGTCCCGCGCGCGGTCCAGGACGAAGCCGAGCGGCGCAATCTCCGGGTCTTCGATGCCACCTGCCCGCTGGTCACCAAAGTGCACATGGAAGTTATGCGCCACGCGCGCGAGGGCCGCGAAAGCATTCTGATCGGCCATGACGGCCACCCCGAGGTGGAGGGCACCATGGGCCAGTACGACACCTCGAATGGCGGCGCCATCTATCTGGTGGAAAACGAAGAAGATGTGGCTCGCCTGGAGGTCAACAATCCCGACAAGCTGGCGTTCGTCACCCAGACGACGCTGTCCGTGGACGACACCGCCCGGATCATCGATGCCCTGCGGGCCCGTTTCCCGGCCATCGAGGGCCCGCGCCGCGAGGACATCTGCTACGCCACCACCAACCGCCAGGACGCCGTGCGCCAGCTGGCGCTGGAATGCGACGCCGTGCTGGTGGTGGGCAGCCCCAACAGCTCCAACTCCAACCGCCTGGCCGAGCTGGCCCAACGCTGCGGCACCCCCTCGGTGCTGCTGGATGATCCGGCCGGGATTGATCCCGACTGGCTTGCCGACCATCAGTGCGTGGGCGTAACCGCCGGTGCCAGCGCTCCCGAGCACCTGGTCCAGCGCATCGTTGAGTGCCTGCGCGAACTGGGTGGTGTCGAGGCCCATGAAGTACCCGGCCGGGAAGAGGACATCGAGTTTTCGATGCCCCGGGCATTGCGCGCCTGAATCCGGTTCCCGCGTCCGGCCCACCCTGCGGGCCGTCCAGCCCCCGGGGTCCGGACCTGCGTGGATCCCGCCAACCGTCGCTCTTGAGATCGCAAGGCGTAAGATGAAAGTACTGGTAATATCTTTTTTTTGCTCTTTACTACGCTGAAAGTGTGATGCAATTCACGGTCTTTAAGTACCAAAAAATCTGTTTTTTCAGGATCTTATACCGCTCGTACCTCCTTGAGCCCCACCCGTCCAGCTTGTGCTTTCGGCGCGCGGACGCATTGCCTAGAGTACAACTGCAAGCGGACAAACCTGGATGGACAAGAATAACCATGCCCAGAGCGCAAGCAGTACAACAAGGCGGCTTCACCCTGATGGAGCTTTTGATCGTCATGACGATTGTCGCCATCATCGCCGGCTTCGGTGTCCCCTCGTTCACGCAATTTCTGCGCGAAGGCGAGCTCACCAGTCGGGCCAACAGCGTCGTTGTCGCTCTCCAGCTGGCGCGTTCGGAAGCGATCAGCCGGGGCCGGCCGGTCACGGCCTGCCCCAGCACGGATGGTTCGACTTGCAGCGGGTCCAATTGGGCGGATGGCTGGTTGGTATTCACCGACACGGCCAACCTGGGCTCGGTGGATGGCGGTGCCGGCGATGAAATCCTGCGGGTGAATAGCAGTGATACCCGGCTGAACAGTGATGGTCCCGATTGGATCCGCTTTACGTCGGACGGCCTCAGGCACAATGACGTTAATAAAATGGTGTGGCTCGAGCGCCCCGAGTGCGGCACGGACCGGCGGCGCCAGATCCCGGTTTCGCCCACCGGACGCGCCCGGGTGACGAAGGCGGATTGCTGATACGGAGTAACAGGATGGTCGTTTCCGTGACACCCAGAAACAAACAGCAGGGGATCAGCCTGATCGAGGTCCTTGTCGCGGCGGTGATTATCGCCATTGGCCTTCTCGGGTTGGCGGGACTGCAGACCCGCAGCCTGCAGATGAACCAGAGTTCCCACTACCGGTCCCAGGCCAGTTACTACGCCTACGAGATTGTGGATGCCATGCGCATGAACGAGGGTGCTGCCGAAGCAGGCGATTTTGCTATCGACATGGGGGATGGCGCGCCCAGCGGCAGCTCCGTACCGGAAAAAGCACTCAGCCGTTGGATACAGGGCATCAACGCCAGCTTGCCCACGGATGAAACCGACAATGTTACCGGAGGCAGTGTGGATACAAGCAATTTCCCGGAGGTGGAAATCCGCGTGGCCTGGGTGGACGAACGTTGGTCTGACGATGCGAATGATCAGGTCCGGGAAGTGACCGTGGAGACGGAGCTGCAATGACCACAAGGCATAGCAAAACGAATACGACACCGACGGGAACAGTCCGGCAACGCGGCCTGAGCCTGGTCGAACTCATGATCGCGCTGGCCATCGGCGCGGCGCTGATTGGCGGCATGATCCAGATCTTCAGCAGTAATAATGCCGCTTTCCGGACGCAGCAAAGCGTCTCCCGCATGCAGGAAAACGCGCGCTTCGGGTTTCATTTCATCAGTCGCGAATTCCGTCAGGTGGGCTATCAGGGCTGTGCCGGTGAAGCGCCGAATAATCTGCTTGATTTGAGCGACTCCGATGATGAGTTTCTGTTTGAGTGGGACCGGAGTATCGAGGGCTGGGCCGGTGATAATGTGCCCTCGGAACTTGATTTCGGCGCGCGCACGCCCAAGAACGACAGCGATGTTGTGATGATTCACCGCGCGGGTGTAGACCAGATCGAAATCCAGGATGGTAGCCCGGCATCTGATATAAGCGGCATCCAGCTTACCACTCCGCATGAGCTGAAAGACGGGGACATCCTGACCATCTCCGACTGCCAGAAGGCCACCACTTTCCAGGTAAGTTCTGCTTCCTCGGGCTCAACTTCGCTGGGCACATCCGGAAGCATGGATCCGGGCAATACCGGGACCGGGCTGGGTCATACCTTCGGCGACAGTTCTCATATTTCCAAGACCTTTGTGACGCGCTTCTGGATCGCCGATAACCCGGATGGGGAACCGGCGCTCTACCGCAAGGTCAATCAGGGTGTCGCCGAAGAACTGGTTCCGGGGATTGAGCAGATGGTCGTCGAGTACGGCGTTGATAACGACATGGTCTTTGATATTCCGTCGCCGCCACCCGCCGACCCTGATTGTGAGGTCAAGGATGACGGCGACGGCGAGGTGGACGCGTACGAAAAGGTGGCTAATATGGACACGAGCAATTGCGACTGGGCACGCGCCGTAGGCGCGAGGGTATCCCTGCTGGTGCGCAGCCCCAGTGACCGCGCCATGGTGGAAGGTGGTGGAGGACCGGCCGAGCAGAGCTTCCGGTTCGACGGAACTACCCAAACAAAGAGCGACGGCTACCTGCGGCATGTGCTCAATACCACCATAGCGTTTCGTAACCGTCTGCCATGACCATGAGGAAAGCAACGATGAACGCCACGATCACGACTCCGGGCAGGCAGCAGGGCATGGCCCTGGTCATGGGCTTGATCATTCTGCTGGTCATGACCCTGATCAGTGTCTCCGCCATGCGTTCAACCCTGATGCAGGAGCGCATGGCCGGGGCCTTCCAGGGTCAGCAGGCTGCTTTTCAGGCTGCTGAGGCGGCCCTGAATGCAGCGAAACAGCAGCTGGCAGCAGGTACCAAGCCCACTTTCGGAGTCGACGGTTTTTATAAGCAGGGTGATCCCAGTCATGGACCGCCGCCGGACTGGTCCGACCCGGATGCCGCCGTCGCCAGCGCGAGCGAGGCGGAGATCTATAGCGGTGGCGTGAGCAGCACGGTTGCGAGGGACCCGCGTTACATCATTGTCGACTTGCAAGGGACCTGCACTATGAACCTTAGTGCCACGGGACCCGAGGATCAAAACGCATTTCGCATCGTGGCGCGCGGCTACGGCGCAAGTGAAAACCACCAAACCGTACTGGAAAGTTACTATTGCCGTTAGGCAAGATACGGAGAAACGGGAGAAAAGTCATGAACCGTAATAACAACAGGATAACAACTGGTGTCACCCTCTTCCTGGCCACGGTTCTCGCCGGTGGTCAGGCCACCGCGGACGTGAATCTCAAGCAGGAGCCGCTTTTTCTGGGCAAGAGCGTGGCCCCGAACATTATGTTCATGATTGATGATTCGGGTTCCATGCAATGGGAAAGCATGCCTGAGGACGTGAGGAAGAAGTATGGTTCCGCAGGCAACTACATGTTCGACCCTCCTGGCACCCTCTATGGTTCGGCCAATTATGCCAGTAATCCCCCGTCTACCGAGGCTGACGACGATGAGGCGGCTTTCCTGCGTTCGCCGCACAACAATGTGCTCTATTATGACCCGTCCGTCGACTACAAGCCCTGGGCCAAGGCGGACGGCTCGCGCATGGATGAGGCCGATCCAGAGGAGGCGCTCCATAACCCCGGAAGGCCTGGTGAGGGCGAACGGGATCTGACAAAGCCGATCACGTATTGTAAGGTCCCTGGCTTCTTTGGGTGCCAAAAGACAGGCACTAAATACCTCACAACCTACTATGAATATGACGGCAGCGGCGACGTGGATGACGCGGACAACTATACCCGCGTCCAGATCAAACCCGATAAGGGCCCTTTCCCCAGTGGCCGCTCCTATGACGACGAAATCCAGAATTTCGCCAACTGGTATAGCTACCATCGGTCTCGTACCCTCGCGGCGCGAGCGGGCATTGGCGCGGCCTTTGCTCAACAGGATGAGAACATCCGAGTAGGTTATGGCTCCATCAACGAGCAGAACAACCTGGACGGCGTTAGTGATTTCAAGGGCTCGGAGCGCGAGGATTTCTTCGACAGCCTCTATGGCGACGACGTGCCTGTAGCGGGCACGCCCTTGCGGACGGCCCTGGAAGCACTGGGCGACTATTACACGGATGATAGCGACACGGGCCCCTGGAGCTCCACCCCCGGGCAGTCCGGCGGCGATATCTATTCCTGCCGCGGCTCCTACTCGGTGCTTATGACCGACGGCTTTTATAGCGCCGAGAGCCTCTCTGTCGGGAATCAGGACGGCAAGGATGGTCCAACCATTACCAATCCCAAGGCCTCGGGGGATGATTTCCAGTACCAGCCGGAATATCCGTTTTCGGATGGTCGCGGGAATACGCTGGCGGACGTGGCCATG
>CAYPKI010000004.1:0-3618 GCA_964411265.1 uncultured Alcanivorax sp.
ATGCCCAGGTCTCCATTCCGGTGGCGGTCCTGATCTGGGCCATGATCTTTCCGATGATGGTGCAGATCGACTTTGGCGCTATTCTGGGTGTGCGGCGCGAACCGAAGGGGCTGGTCGTCACCACCCTGGTTAACTGGCTGATCAAGCCGTTTTCCATGTTCGCGATAGCCTGATTTTTCCTGATGGTGGTGTTCGCGCCGCTGATCGACGGGGGGCTGGCGCGAGAATACCTGGCCGGCGCCATTTTGCTCGGCGCCGCGCCCTGCACCGCCATGGTGTTCGTCTGGAGCTATCTCACCCGCGGCGACGCCGCTTATACCCTGGTTCAGGTGGCGCTCAATGACATCATCATGCTTTTCGCCTTTGCCCCCATCGTGGTGTTGCTGCTTGGCATCTCCGATATTGAGGTTCCGTGGAACACCGTGGCGCTGTCGGTGCTCCTCTATATCGTTATCCCGCTGGCGGCCGGCTATGCCACGCGGCGCCTCGTCATCGCCCGCAAGGGCATCGAATACTTCGACCATGTTTTCATGAAAAGACTGGCGCCGGTCACGCCCGGGGGGCTGGTCCTGACGCTGGTGCTGCTGTTTGCTTTCCAGGGCGAAGTCATTCTGCAGAATCCGCTGCACATTGCCCTGATTGCCGTGCCGCTAATCGTGCAGACCATTCTTATCTTCTTCATCGCCTATGGCTGGATGCGCGCCTGGCAATTGCGACATCAGGTCGCCGCGCCGGGTGCCATGATCGGCGCCAGCAATTTCTTCGAACTGGCCGTAGCCGCCGCGATCTCGCTGTTCGGGCTCCAGTCCGGTGCCGCCCTGGCCACGGTGGTGGGTGTACTGGTGGAAGTCCCGCTCATGCTGGCGCTGGTGCGCATTGCCAACCGGACGCGCCATCACTTCCCCGACCAGCCCCGATCCGGGGCAAGCGGATGACCATGGATATCACAGCGCGCGCCCGGAAATGGCTCGGCGAGCAGCCCGTAACCTTGCGCGGCAGCCCGCGCCACGGGTGCTGCGGCGGCCGCGCCGTCGTCCCGGTAGCCGAGGCGCGTGTGCCCGATAACCCGTCCGGGTACCGGCAAGTGGCATGCCAAGGCGTAACCGTCTACCTGCAGCCTGGGCTGCTCACGGAGGCCTGGACCATCGACGTGGAGGGATTAGGCCCCTGGAAAAGACTGGTCATTGAAGGGGCCGAGTCCCTGTCCGGACAGCACAAGGAGATCTGAATGATGCCCCACCACGCACTCGCGGCCGTGGACTTTTCACCGGCCAGTGAACAATTGGAGCAAAACCTGGGCGGGCTCAAGCGCCTCGGTATCGAACAGCTCACGCTGGTGTATGTCCTGCCCCTGCACTACGGCAACGTGCCGCAGGAGACTCATGAGCCACATTATCACGACAAGCTTCAGGCCCTGGCGGAACGCCTGTCGGCCCGAGGGTTCAGCTGTGAGCTCGAACTGCGCAGCGGCGAGCCACATGAGGAGATTGAACGCGCGGCCGACGAACACGGGGCCGAACTGATCGTGGCCGGCCAACATGGTCACCACCCGGTGCGCGACTTCCTGCTCGGCAGTACCGCCCTGGCCATCGCGCGCACCGCGCAGCGCCCGGCCCTTCTGCTACCGCTGGAGAACGCGGACGAAATAACCGCGGATACCTTGCTGTTCGCGACGGATGCATCAACCGGCGCGACCACGGCGGAAGCCATGGCCCGGGTGCTGCAACCCCTGTTCAGGCAAACACTCGCCGTGGCGGTCGCGGATGCCGGTGAAGACAACGCTCGCGCGCAGTATCACAGAGAATTATCCACGCAGCTTCAGGACCTGGAAGAGCGCCTGCCCGGCGTGCGACCCCGTGTGCTGGAGGGCGACCCGGCCCCCACCCTGGTTGCCGAGGCCGAGCGCGAAAACGCGGGCCTGATCGTGATCGGCAAGCGCGGTCACAACCCGCTGGTCGAACTGCTGCTCGGTAGCACCACCGAACGGGTGCTGCGCCGCAGCAAGGTGCCGGTGCTTGTGGTACCTCAAGCAATCAGCTGATCCGGGGCGCGGGAATCGGTCGGCTTCGGACGCCGGCCGTAAAAACGGCGATCACCGTAGAGTTTACCCGTGGACAGGCGATCCAGCGGTTCGCTCGACCCATCGAAGGCCAACCCGCGCTCATGCGGTGAGGATTCACAGGGTGAGGCAAGGTGCGGAAAGGAGATCGGCGTGGCGCCGCTGCTCAGTCATCCATCCCGTCAATGGTCACTCAGGCATCCTGCATCCGGCGTTGGATATCCCCCAGCGCGGCGGTCAGCTGGGCCGGGTTTAACTCGTGCAGCGGCAAGCCCAGCAAGGCGTCCAGGCGCCGGCGAATGCGTTGAAAGGTATTTTCGAAAGCCACCTCGATTACTTCTTCCGACCCCGCGACGATAGCGGGATCCGGCAGCCCCCAGTGTGCTCTCGGAGTCTCGTTCAGCCATAGCGGACAGCTCTCGCCCGCAGCGGCATCACAGACGGTGATCACCAGATCCAGGGGCGTAGCCTCGAAAGCATCCCATGAACAGGAAGCAGGCTCGCCCACAGGCACATCGTGCTTTTGCAAGACCGCCAGGGCACGAGGATTCACCGTGCCGGCCGGATGCCTGCCGGCACTGTGGGCCTGCACTCGTCCTCCTCCGACATGGTTGGCCATGGCCTCGGCCATGATGGAGCGGCAGGAATTACCGGTGCAGATAAACAGGATGCGCAGGGGCTCTTCCATGGCTCAACCTTCCGCTGATGGGCAACAGCCGCCGCCAGCCGGCTCGGCAGGCACGCCGGCGTTATCGGACGGCGTCGCGCACGCCTGCCCGGGCGCGCTGAAGGTGGGCACAGAATCAAGGGTATGAAAGCTTTCCCAGGCAACGCCCTGGGGATCCTGAATCCAGTATTTATCCGAGCGCGCATAGCAGCAGGCGGTACCCGTCTGTTCCACCACCGGACCCTCCGCGCAGGCCAGCCGGGATTCCACATCCGCCAATTCCTCGGCGGAGTCCACCTGGATACCCAGGTGTTCAAGTCCGGCCTCGGTACCACGTGCGGAAATCGCGAAGTTTACACGCGGATTCTCCAGTTGCCATTTGGCATAGTCGTCTTTCACTACGGTGGGTTCAGCGGCAAACAGGGCCTGGTAGAACTCGATGTTCTTGTCGAGGTCGTCCACGGCCATGTGCACATGAAAGCGATGCATGGCGTCCTCCTGTAAAGGATTGCGCGACTCAACCGCAGCAACTGAGCGCCGCGCGCTCGCTGTCGGGCAGGGCCGCGGTTAGTTCGCCGATCACTGTCAGGGCCCAGTCCGGCAACTCTTCGTTGAGCCGGTAATGGATCCATTGGCCCTGACGCCGGGTGTGCAGCAGCTCACAGGCACGCAATTGCGCCAGGTGCCGCGAGATTTTGGGCTGGGACGCGTCCAGCGCATCACCCGAGACGAGCCCCTCGCCCGTACCGGCGCCGTGAACTTCGGCGGCGTGGTGCGCGAGGTGAATCTCTCCTTCGTCCCGGAGGCGGCGGTGGGCGATTACGTGCTGACCCACGTCGGTTTCGCCATCAGCCGGGTGGATGAGGACGAAGCCCATCGCGTCTTCGAGCAT
>CAYPKI010000004.1:3628-6460 GCA_964411265.1 uncultured Alcanivorax sp.
CCAGCGCATCCACTAGATGGCAGACACAGCACTCACCCCGGAGATAAACCATGGTCATCAGTCGCAGCCGGGTATCATCGGCAAGGCATTTGCACAGGGTTGCAGGCGTCATAGTCTTGATATTTGTATATTCGGATATCCGTATATTAAGGTCAGCAGCACGATCCGACAAGCCCCGACCAACCAGGTTCATCCCGGATTAGCGGCACCAGGTGATAGCCAATCCCGCAGGGCTGTCCTGCCTGCCCAGGCCCGGGACAGGCGGTTTCCCCAGCAATCACAGCGTCAGGATTGACCACAGTTACCAAAGAGAGCGGGGACGAAGCACAGGAACAGGACCATTTACCGGCCAGTACCCTCCAATGCTCGAATACGGCCCGGTGGCACAGAGCACCTCAGCCGATAACCCGCAGTCTCTGTGCTCTCAGTGGTGGAATGAACTGCCTCTCCGAATAAGGCGGTATGCCGGCCGGTTTCGGCGCCGCCACGCCCTTTACTCTTGATCCTTGAGCTCGCGCTGCATCTGGGCCACGGAGATGTGGCGCACGTCCTTGCCCTTGACCATGAAAATCAGCTGCTCGCCAATATTGCCGGTGTGATCGCCGATGCGCTCCAGTGAGCGCAGCGACCAGATAATGTTGAGAATGGACGAGATCGAGCGCGGATCTTCCATCATGAAAGTCACCAGCGAACGCATGGCCGAGCGGTATTCGAGATCCACCGCATTATCCTCCTCGGCGATCTCCACGGCCTTGTCGGCGTCAAAGCGCACAAACGCATCCAGGGTCTCACGCAGCATGTGGCGCACCTGGTTACCGATATGGCGCACTTCCACATAACCGCGTGGCGACTCCCCCTCGCGCGCCAGGGTGATAGCCATCGCCGCGATCTTGGAGGACTCGTCGCCGATGCGTTCGAGATCCGACACTGCCTTGGTCACGGCAATGATCATGCGCAGATCACTGGCCGCGGGCTGGCGCAACGCCAGCACCCGGGCACACTCCTCATCGATGGTAACCTCGAGCTCATCAACGCGCTTTTCCTGTTCCAGCACCTGCTCGCCGCGCTCCGAGTCCGCCGTGAGCAAAGCTTCCAGCGCCTCACTCACTTGCTGCTCCACGAGTCCGCCCATTTCCATCATGTGATCCCGGATGGATTCCAGTTCTTCGTTGAACTGGGACGAGCTGTGCTGGCCGAAATGCTGCTTGTCCATAATTATCCGAACCGTCCGGTGATATAGTCTTCCGTCAGCCGATGATCCGGCGCCGTGAAGATCTTGTTGGTCTCGTTCATCTCGATCAGATGCCCCAGATGAAAATAGGCCGTGCGATGTGAAACCCTTGCGGCCTGCTGCATCGAGTGGGTAACAATCACGATGGTATAGGTCTCGGCGAGCTCGGCAATAAGCTCCTCGACCCGGACTGTGGCGATGGGATCCAATGCCGAGCAGGGTTCATCCATCAGCACCACCTCCGGGTTCACGGCAATGCTGCGGGCGATACAAAGACGCTGCTGCTGACCACCGGACAGGCCCGTGCCCGGCTGATCCAGACGATCCTTGACTTCTTCCCACAGCCCCGCCTTGCGCAGGCTCGTCTCCACCAGGTCATCCATTTCCGAGCCAGCTCGTGGCGCTTTTCTGCCAGACCATGCAGCCGCGGCCCATAGGCCACATTTTCGTAAATGCTCTTGGGGAACGGATTGGGCTTTTGAAAAACGATGCCGACGCGCGCGCGCAGCTCGACCACATCCATGTCCGCGCCATAGATGTCCTCGCCATCAAGCTGTAATTCACCGCGAATACGGCAGGAATCGATAATATCGTTCATGCGGTTGAGCGCGCGCAAAAAAGTGGTCTTGCCGCACCCGGACGGACCAATCAACGCGACCACCTCGTTCTTGCCGATATCGAGGCTTACATTGTTGATAGCCTGATCCTGGTCATAGAAGACATCCACGTCCCGGATGCTCATCTTGGGGTGATCCACAAAGGGCTCGCCGATGGTGTCGTCGGGGTACGCCCGCTCTTCCAGCATGTTTGTCTCGCTGTTCGCGTCCGCGCTTGCCCGGCGCGCCGCCTGATTGTATTGCAGTGCCGATTCCATTATTTCCCCCCACGAGTTGGCCCGCAAGCCTGATAATCCTGCCGATCGATTACCATCGTTTCTCCAGTTTCTTGCGCAAGACCACGGCCAGGGTATTCATGCTGATGAGAAAAGCCAGCAATACCATGATAGCCGCGGACGTGAGCGCAACATAGGATTCCTCGGGCGTATCCGACCAGAGAAAGATCTGCACCGGCAGGACCGTCGCCGAGTCCGTAAAACCCTGGGGAATATCCGCTATGAACGCCACCATGCCGATCAGCAACAGGGGGGCCGTTTCGCCCAGGGCCTGGGCCATGGCAATGATGGTGCCCGTGAGCATGCCTGGCAGCGCCAGGGGCAAAACGTGATGCAGCACCACTTGCATGCGCGAAGCCCCCATGCCCAGCGCCGCCTCGCGTATAGAGGGCGGTACCGCCTTGATCGCGGAGCGGCTCGAAATAATGATGGTGGGCAACGCCATCAAGGTCAGCACCAGCCCCCCGACCAACGGCACCGAGCGGGGCAGGCCGAAGAAATTGATGAAAACGGCCAGCCCGAGCAATCCGAAAATAATCGAAGGCACGGCAGCCAGATTGTTGATATTCACCTCGATAATTTCCGTCAGCCGGTTCTTGGGCGCAAATTCCTCCAGATAGACCGCAGCGGCCACGCCAATGGGGAAAGACAACAAGAGCGTGACCACCATCGTATAAAACGAACCTATGAGCGCGCCCAGCATGCCCGC
>CAYPKI010000004.1:6470-12431 GCA_964411265.1 uncultured Alcanivorax sp.
GCCTGCTCCGCGTTACGGGAATCGCCTTGGGTAAAGAAGGACGTATTCAACCCGAAACCCAGTTGGCCACTTTCTTCCAGATCTTCGATCCACTGCCGTTGAAGCTCGGTGATTTGCCTGTCTTCCGAGCGCGCCCGGGCATCGGACTTCATGTACATGTCCACCGTCGAATCGGCGACCAGCTTCACCGTGTCCGTCTCACCCAGCAGTTCCGGGCGATTCCGAAGCCGTTCCCGCAGGCTATAGCGAGCCTCGGAGCTCACCAGGTTATAAAGCTGACTCCGTTGGCGGCCGGCATCCACAGCGGGAAACCGCTCGCGTAGGGCCTGCTTGAGCAGGGGCTCGAATTCCGCCTGTGCCAGCTCGGATTCGGTCACGCGACCGATACCCAGCACTTCGCGGTCCCAGCTGATTTCCAGCTGAATCTGCGTCTGCTGAAAGGCCGGCCAACCCTTGCTGATAATATCGCCGAAGAGCACGAGGAGCGAGCTCAGGCCCAGCAAGATGGCCGTAAGCCCATAGGCACGAAAACGCCGCTCACGGCGATAACGCTTCGTCAGCCCCTGGCGCCGACGACTGGCGCCGCTTTGTGGATCCTCATTGCTGGCCATCTAGTCGTACTCTTCGCGGAATTTCTTGACGATCTGCAGGGCAATCACGTTGAGCACCAGGGTGGTCAGAAACAGCATCAGCCCGAGCGCGAAGGCCGCCAGTGTCTTGGCGCTGTCGAACTCCTGATCCCCCGTCAGCAGGCTGACAATCTGCACCGTAACCGTCGTTACTGCATCCATCGGATTGGCCGTGAGATTGGCCGCCAGCCCGGCCGCCATGACCACGATCATGGTTTCGCCGATGGCGCGCGAGGCGGCCAGCAGAATACCGCCCATGATGCCGGGCAGCGCAGCAGGAAAAACCACCTGTTTGATGGTTTCCGAGCGCGTTGCCCCCAGTCCCAGCGATGCCTCGCGCAACGCGCGCGGCACGGCGGTAATGACGTCGTCCGCCAGCGACGAAACAAAGGGGATTATCATCACGCCCATGACCAGCCCGGCCGCAAGGGCACTCTCCGCGGCCACATTCAGACCGGCGGCTTCACCCAGGTCCCGGATAAGCGGCGCTACGGTGAGTGCGGCAAAGAAACCATAGACCACGGTGGGCACACCGGCGAGCACCTCCAGGGCCGGCTTGGCTATGGCCCGGAAACGGGAATGAGCGTACTCCGCCAGATAGATAGCGGACAGCAGCCCCACGGGCACGGCCACCGCCAGCGCGATGGCCGAGATTAGCAGGGTGCCGGCAAACAGCGGCACCGACCCAAAGCCGCCCTCCGAGGCCACCTGGTCAGCCCGCAACGCGGTTTGCGGACTCCACTGGGTGCCGAAGACAAATTCAGTGAAGGACACCTTTTCGAAAAACCGGATGGATTCAAAAAGCACAGACAACAAAATGCCCAGGGTGGTGATGATCGCCACGGAGGCACAGAGCATCATCAGGATGCGCAGCGCTTTCTCCACGCGCGGGCGGGCATGGAAGTCCGGACGCAGGCGCCACAGTCCCCAAGCCGCACCCAGCAGGGACAGACCGATCACACCAGCGGTCATGGCGTTGGCATTGTTCTGGCGCAACACCTGGTAGCGCTCGGCGGCGGCCACCAGCTCAGAGGGGGCATATTCGGGGTTGAGCGCGCCGCTGGCAATGTTCTCGATCCGGCTCATCACCAGGCTGAGCTGGCCGGCCCCCTCGGGCCGCTGCGATTCCGGCAACGCCGCCAGTACCGCCTTCTGCATCAAGGGGCCATCGAGCAGCAGCCAGGCGCCCAGCAAAACAACCGCGGGCACGAGCGCCCACAACATGGCGAGCAAAGCGTGATACACCGGTCGCGATCGAAGCTGCTTGGTGCCCCCCAACGGCACGGCCAGCGCCCTGCTACGTGCAAACCCGGCAAAATAAGCGCTTGCCGCTACCGCCAGCAGCACCAACAGCAAAGACGTAATCTGCATGCCAGCTCCGGTGGTCCCAACGTTTACCGCCCGCGCGCGGCGGGCGGTAAGAGCTTTGCCTGGCCCGGCACCGGTTCAGATGTCTTCATCACCGGTCATGACCTCCAGGTTACGGGCCGAACTGCGCTGTTGCTCGCGCACCTTCTCGGGCGCGGGGATCATACCACGTTCGGCCAGATAGCCATCCGAGCCCCAGGCATCCTCGGAGGTGAACTCCTCGATGTAGGCGGGTATGCCGGGCACCACGCCCACATGGGCTTTCTTGATATACATGTACATCGAGCGCGAAACCGGATAGTCGCGATTACCGATGGTCTCGAAGCTCGGTTCATAGCCATTCAGATTGACGGGCTGAACCTTGTCCCGATTCTGGTCCAGGAAACTAAAGCCGAAAACCCCTAATGCGCCCGGGCTTTTGACGAGTTTCTGCACGATCAGGTTGTCGTTCTCGCCCGCCTCGATGAAGTGACCGTCCTCGCGCAGGCTGCGGCAGACCTTTTTGTGCTTGCTTTCATTAGTGTCCTTGAGGGCCGCAATCCAGTCAAAGGTGTTGCAGCCGGCTTCGATCGCCAGCTCGTTGAAAGAGTCTCGGGTACCCGAGGTGGGTGGCGGACCCAGCACCTCGATCTCCTGGTCGGGCAAATCGCTACTGATATCGCTCCAGCGGGTGTAGGGATTCTTGACCAGCTTTTCAGCGCCGTCCGGCGCCGGCACTTGTTCGGCCAGGGCCAGATAGAGCTCACGCAGCGTCAGATCCATGGGCTCCGCCTTTACCGAGTTGGCAATAGCAATGCCGTCATAGCCGATTAGCACCTCCACGATCTGGTTGACGCCATTGTCCTGACAGAGCTCGAATTCGGAGCGCTTGATCCGGCGCGAGGCATTGGTGATATCGGGCGTATCGGTACCTACACCGTTGCAGAAGAGCTGCAGACCACCACCGGAACCCGTGGATTCAAGCCGGGGCGTGGGATAGTCGGAACTGCGGCCGAAGCGTTCCACCACCACCGAAGCGAAGGGGTAAACCGTGGACGAGCCCACGATGCTGATGCTGTCGCGGGCCAGCGAGGCCGGTGCCAGGGTGAGCCCGGACACCATTACCAGGGTAGCCAGAATCAATTTGATGCGGTCGTTCACAACGCGCTCCTCTGATTGCATCTTTTGCACTGAACAGCTTGGCGCACAAATATGACAATAATATGACAGCCAGGTAATTCGCCCTGCACCCCTTTCAGCGCCTACAATCCTGGGCCCTGTGGCAAGGCCTCAGCGCGCGCCCTCTACGCAGACCCATACAACCGCAACGGAGGACAGCATCATGGACGAGCCCTATGACCAACCCCCGCGGCCCCGGGGCGAACTCGCCCTGCAGACCATTGCCATGCCTGCGGACGCCAACTGGAATGGCGACATCTTTGGCGGCTGGCTGGTCTCGCAAATGGACCTGGCCGGCGCCGTATCCGCCCGGTCCCGCGCCTGCGGTCGGGTCGCCACCGTGGCCATCGATAGCATGGCCTTTCTTCGTCCCGTACCTGTGGGCGCGGTGGTGAGCTGCTACACCCATATGGACGATGTGGGGCGAACCTCCATGGGCATCTGTGTAGAGGCCTGGGTGCGGGAAGATTCGGGCGAGGTCTCCAAGGTCACCGAAGGGCGCTTCGTCTTTGTCGCCATCGACGATGAGGGCCGGACTCGCACCGTCCCCGCCCACAGCTGACATTCTGTCCCCGTCCGTGTCCGGGTTGCTGGATTACAAGGGGTAGCGAAAAACGTCACGCGCAAGCTCGCCCGCGTCCTGTTCCGGTGGCGAGCCCGACCCGCGTCCGACGACACCGATCCGCCTTGAACCAGTAGCGTTTGTGGTTCAGGAAATTGCTTCCAGCCGCGCATACTGGCTCACCAGCCACTTGGTGCCGGCCTCGTCGAAGTTGACCTGCAGCCGGGCACTGCCCCCCTGTCCCTCGAAATGCAGGATCGTGCCCTCGCCGAACTTGGGATGGAGCACACGCTGACCCAGCTGGAAACCGTCCACCTCTTCCGAGAGCGTGCTGCCGGCCGCGGGGCGCTGAACATCGCCCCTGGCGCGCACTTCCTGCAGGTGTTCCACCGGAATCTCGCGCAGAAAGCGTGAGGGCGGATTCATCTTGTCGTCGCCGAACAAGCGCCGGCTCTCCGCATGCGTGAGATACAGCTGCTGCATGGCGCGGGTGAGACCCACGTAGCAAAGGCGGCGCTCTTCCTCCAACCGGCCCGGATCGTCCATGGACATCTGATGAGGAAAAAGCCCCTCCTCCATACCGGTGATGAAGACCACCGGGAACTCCAGCCCCTTGGCGGAGTGCAGCGTCATCATCTGAACCGCGTCTTCATCCGCGTCCGCCTGCGCATCGCCGGCTTCCAGGGCGGCATGATCCAGAAAGGCGGTGAGAGGATCCTCGCCCGCGTCCACGCTTTCATCGTCGAATTGCCGCGTGGCGGTGAGCAGCTCGCGCAGGTTGTCCAGGCGCTGCTGCGCCTTTTCACCCTTTTCCTGAGCGTGATAGTCCATGAGCCCGGATTGCTGGAGCACATGCTCGGTGCGCTCCCACAGCGGCAGCTCGTCTGTATCCGCCTGCAGCCGGTTGATCAGATCGAGAAACTTTTGGAGCGAGCCCGCGGCGCGCGCGGCCAGCCCGCCATCGCGGAGCAGCGCCTCCGCGGCCTGCCACAACGGCAGCCCGTCGCGGCGCGCACGCTCGCGCAGTTCATCCAGGGTGCGCGCGCCGATGCCCCGGGTGGGGGTGTTCACCACCCGTTCGAAAGCGGCATCCGCGTCCCGGTTGGCCAGCAGGCGCAGATAGGCCAGGGCATTCTTGATTTCGAGGCGTTCGAAAAAGCGCTGACCGCCATAGATGCGGTAAGGAATATCTGCCTGCAGGAAGGCCTCTTCCAGTGCCCGGGATTGGGCGTTGGAGCGATAGAGCACGGCCGCGTCCTGCCGCGCCAGCCCGTGCTCGTCCAGCGACTGGACCCGGTCGGCAATATAGCGCGCTTCTTCCACTTCATTGAACGCAGCATAGGACTGGATGGGCTCGCCCTCACCCATTTCCGTCCAGAGCTCTTTCCCCATGCGGTCGTTGTTGAGCGCGATTACGGCATTGGCCGCGCTCAGGATGGTGCCTGTGGAGCGATAGTTCTGTTCGAGACGAATCGTTCTCGTAGCCGGAAAATCGTTGCCGAATTTGTGCAGATTTTCGACTTTCGCCCCGCGCCAGCCGTAAATCGACTGGTCGTCATCGCCCACGATGGTTACCCCGGTGTCCGTGCCGGCCAGCAACCGCAGCCAGGCATACTGGATGGCGTTGGTGTCCTGGAATTCGTCCACCAGCATGTGGCGGAAACGGCGACGGTAATGCTGCAGCAGATGATCATTATCGCGCCAGAGCTCGAGCGCGCGCAGCAGCAGCTCATTGAAATCCACCAGGCCACCGCGCTCACAGGCCGATTCATAGGCCCGGTAAATGCTTTGCATCGTTCGCAGGAAGAGGTCGTCGCCGGGCTCGATGTGCCGCGCCCTCAGCCCCTCATCTTTCTGTGCGTTGATAAACCCTTGGGCCTGGCGCGGCGGCCAGCGCTTCTCGTCCAGCTGCTCCTCGCGGATAACCCGCTTGACGAGGCGCTGCTGATCCTCCGCGTCCAGGATCTCGAAGTTCTGCGCCAGCCCGGCCTCTTGCCAGTGCGCGCGCAGCAACCGGTGGGCGATGCTGTGGAAGGTTCCTACCCACATGCCCGAGGCGGGCATCTGAAGCAGCTGTTCAATGCGCGCGCGCATTTCCGCCGCGGCCTTGTTGGTAAAGGTAACGGCGAGCACGGCATAGGGCGAGACTTGCTCGGTGGCGATCAGCCAGGCAATCCGCTGGACCAGTACGCGCGTCTTGCCGGAGCCGGCACCGGCGAGTACCAGTAAATGCGGGTCTTCAGC
>CAYPKI010000004.1:12554-13376 GCA_964411265.1 uncultured Alcanivorax sp.
GCACCGGTACACTGGAGGAAAAACAACACCTTGCGTACCCAGGCTCCCGCTGAGGGGGCTATCCCGGGGCAGTCGGACCGGTGGGAGGCCGACCATCATCTCCAGATTTTCAGAACAGTTCCGCCACGGCAATGAACTGCGGGACGAGCAGACGCGCCTGCTCATGCAGGCGCTGCCGGTTATGAATCTGCTTGAACCCGTCTGCGCCCTGATTGTGGCGGGTTTGTACTGGGACACGGTGGCCTCCCCCGTAGTCGTGGTGGGCTGGACCCTCGCCGTCATAGGCGTCGTCATACTGCGCGTGGTAGGGGCCCTTCTCTTCCGACATCTGGCGCCGGAGACGGCTCATTTCGGGCTCTGGCGGCGCGCTCTGGTGGCCGCAATCACGATTAACGGCGCCCTTTACGGGTACGCGGGCATCACCTTCAACCCCGGGGCTGCGCTCTTCGATCCAGCCCTGGTGGAAACCCAGACGATCTCCGCCGCACTGATGGCCGGCCTGGCCATCGTCGCCGTAACCAGCTACGGCGTTTATTTGCCGGCCGCGGTGCTCTATATTCTGGCCGCTATCGCTCCCCCCCTGGCTCATCTGGCCCTGTTGGATGCGGCACAGTCGCCCATGCTCATTATTATTGCCACCATCCTCGTGGTTTTTTTGATGCTGGCCAGTCGGCGCGTCCATAGCTCCACAGTAAGCACGCTTCGATTGCAGTTCAAAAACCAGTCGTTGATCGACTACCTCGACCGCGCGCGGGATGACGCCGAAGCCCTCAACCAGAAGCTGTCGCAAGAGGTGTTCGAACGCATGTAGGCGCGCAAAGG
>CAYPKI010000004.1:13386-15970 GCA_964411265.1 uncultured Alcanivorax sp.
AAGGCCTCCAGGAGAGCAAGGAGCGCCTGGAAACCCTGGTCCATGAACGTACCCGCGCGCTGGAGAAGACCAATCGCGAGCTGGCCGAAACCGGACAACGGCTGCAACTCGCGCTGGATGCCAGCAATGTGGGTCTTTGGGACTGGAATCTGCAAAGCGGCGAGACCTACCACTCCAACTTTGATCGTTTGCTGGGCTATAGTCCGGAGAGAATCAAGAACTTCATGGGCGATCTGGAACCTCTTGTCCACCCTGATGACTTCCCCTATATCCGCCAGTCCATGGTGGATCATTTCAAGGGCCGCACCGAGCATTACCAGGTCACGTACCGCATTCAGCATGCCAATGGTCACTGGCTCTGGCTGGAAGACGAGGGCCAGGTGGTGGAATGGACCTCCGAAGGTCGGGCGGCCCGCATGATTGGCACCCGACGCGACATTACCGAGGACAAGGAGAGCCAGGACCAACTACGACTCGCCGCCACCGTATTCGAAAACGCCTCGGAAGCGATTTACATCTTCGATCCGGATTTTAATTTTCTTGCCATCAACGACTGCTTTACGCGCATCACCGGCTACACGGAAACGGACATTCTGGGCGAACATCTAAACCGGATCGGCAATGCCGAGAACGAGGAACGCTACCGCGAGATTCGCGAGACGCTCTATAACGAGGGCTTTTGGGAGGGCGAGCTGGAAGAGATCCGCAAGAACGGCGAGCGCTTCCCGGAATGGCTGCAGATTAGCGCCGTCTATAACGATGACAATGAAATTACCCACTATGTAGGCATGTTCTCTGATCTGACCGTGCGCAAGGAAGCCGAAGAACGACTGCAGTTCCTGTCCAATTACGACAAGCTTACGGGCCTGGCCAATCGCCACCAGTTCCGCGAAAGCCTGCATAAGTCACTAACGATGGCCCGGTTGAACCGGAAAAAGGTGGCTGTGCTTTATCTGGATCTGGATCGCTTTCGGCCCATCAACGAATCTCTGGGCCATGAGGTGGGCGATCAGCTGCTTCAGGTGGCGTCGGAGCGTATCCGCGAATGCGATGTGCCAGAGGATAAACTTTCCCGTATTGGGTCGGACGATTTCGGCATTGTTGTCGAGGACTACGAGGAGCCGGCGGAGCTGGAAACGCTTTGTCGGCAGTTAATTGGAATGATTAAAAAGCCTTTCCATATCGATCAGCATGAATTGCTGCTGGGTGTGAGCATCGGTATCAGCATTTTCCCGGACACGGCCAAGGAAGCCCAATCCATGATCAACCAGGCGGATCTGGCCATGACCCAGGCGAAGCGTGCCGGCGGTAATAACTTCCAGTTTTATTCCTCGGACATGCGCTCAGCCTCGGGGGAACAACTGGCCCTCGAGACCAGTCTGCGCAAAGCCATCTTCAAGGACGAATTCGTGGTTTACTACCAGCCCAAGGTGGATCTTGAGAGCCACCAGATTACTTCGGTGGAGGCGCTGGTTCGGTGGCAGCATCCCACCATGGGTCTGCTGCCGCCCAAGGACTTTATCCCCCTGGCCGAGGAAACGGGCCTGATCGGTGCCATTGGCGAATGGGTACTCGAGCGTTCCGGTCACCAGGCGCGTCTCTGGCAGCAGGAAGGCCTCGGGGATGTGGCCGTGTCCGTCAATCTCTCACCGCAGCAATTTCGCAAAGGGGATGTGCTCGAGGTCGTCGACCGGGTCATCGCCAATACCGACCTGCCCACCGGCATGCTGGAGCTCGAGCTGACGGAAAGCCTGATCATGGAGGACCTGGACAAGAACATTGACCTGCTGAGCCGGATGCGCGAGCGCGGCATCGAATTGTCCCTGGATGATTTCGGCACAGGCTATTCGTCGCTGAATTACCTCAAGCGCTTTCCCATGGATATTCTCAAGATCGACCGCACCTTTGTGCGCGATCTGGATCAGAACCCGGACGATGCCGCGATCACGCGCGCCATTATCGACATGGCACACAGTCTCAACATGCGTGTAGTCGCCGAAGGCGTGGAGACGGCCACGCATCTGCAGATTTTGCGAGAGATGGGCTGTGACATGATCCAGGGCTTTCATATCAGCCGACCCATCCCGGAAAGCGAGATGCATGAGTTACTGTGCGAACAGAGTCGGGGCGGCACCTACGCGAATACCCGGAGCGGTCAGGATCCGGTCTAGGGATACTGGGAAACTGGCTTTGATAAACTGGGCGTTGGCGCAGAGCCAGGGCGGCCCAACCCGACACGTACGTCTCGCTCATCCGGAAAGAGGGCCTCTGCTGGAAACAGATTCGCTGCTTCGGGCAAACGGGGCGAGAATGGGCTGCTCCAGGGGCAGAAAGTTTGCTCGGTCGGCGTCAGTCGTCGCGGTCCGCTTCACCGGCACCCAGCTCCCGGCAGTTGAGCGGTAACATCCCCGGTTTGATGTCGGTGCGGTTGCGTCCGTTTGCGGTCATGCCATCGGGCACCCGGCTGTTGCCACAGACCCAGGACATGGGACTTTCCGGCGAACCTTGTACGGTAATCGGGCGCAGGGTGAGCGTCTTGCCCTGCAGGTAGTCGTGGGCCTTGTTGCCGAAATGGATGTGGATG
>CAYPKI010000004.1:15980-24589 GCA_964411265.1 uncultured Alcanivorax sp.
GCCCCGTTATCCACCTTCATGGCGGTCACCTCGTTGCCCAGCAGCTTGTCGCTGGGCGGCACGTCGGCATGGTCGTTATCGACGGGGAAAGCCTGGTTTCTGCGATAGAAGGCGCGAATGTCCTTGCGGATGGGCTCGGCCAGCTCCACCGCATCCGTCACGGACTTACGATTCATGTAGAACGCGAACTGGGGTACGGCAACGGCCGCGAGAATGGCGATGATCCCCAGCGCCACCAGCATCTCGATCAGTGTAAATCCGCGGTGTCCATGCGAGCGTGTCATGCGCTTTCCCCTCGGCCCGTGGTCCTTACGGCTCCGCGTCCAGTCGAGTGTCACGGTTGCTACTCCACCGTCACCGACTTGGCCAGATTACGCGGTTTGTCCACGTCTGTACCCCGGGCGACCGCTACATGGTAGCTCAGCAGCTGCAGCGGCACAGTATAGACGAGCGGCACGAGGCATTCGGGCACCGGCGGCAAGCGCAAAACGGTAATGCCGTCACCCTCTTGCAGAGCGACATCCCGGTCCGCGAACACCACCAGTTCGCCGCCGCGAGCCCGCACTTCCTGGAGGTTGGACTTGAGCTTTTCAATGAGATCATCTCTCGGAGCCACGGCGACAACAGGCATGTCCCGGTCCACCAGTGCCAGCGGCCCGTGCTTGAGTTCGCCCGCCGGATAAGCCTCGGCATGGATATAGGAAATTTCCTTGAGCTTGAGCGCGCCCTCCATGGCTAGCGGGTACTGCGGGCCGCGACCAAGGAAAAGCGTATGGTACTTTTCCACGAACTTTGCCGCCAGAGACTCGATGCGATCATCAAGCTGCAGCACCTGCTCCATCAAACTGGGCAAACGGCGCAGTTCATCCAGCCGCTGTTGAACCTCGTTTTCTTCTAGGCCGCGGCAACGAGCCAGGGCGAGGGTCAGCAACAAAAATCCGACCAGCTGGGTGGTAAAAGCCTTGGTGGAAGCCACCCCGATTTCGGGCCCCGCCCGGGTCAACAGGACCAGCTCGGATTCGCGCACCAGCGACGATGCATCGACATTGCAGATCGCCAGCCGAGCGAGGTAGTTCGCCGAATTGGTTTCGCGCAGGGCCGCCAAAGTATCTGCGGTTTCGCCACTCTGGGAGACCGTCACGAAGAGGGTATCCTGAGGCACCACATGCTTGCGGTAGCGAAACTCACTCGCCACCTCCACCTGGCAGGGTAGTCCCGTGAGCGCCTCGATCCAGTAGCGCGCCACCATGCCCGCATGGAAGGAGGTGCCGCAGGCGACGATCTGGACGTTGTCTACCCGTGGCAGAAGCTCGCCGGCGCGTTCGCCCAAGGCGCCGGTGAGCGCCGCGGTATTATCCACGCGGCCTTCGAGCGTGCGCTGCAGCGCGAGGGGCTGCTCGAAGATTTCCTTGCCCATGAAGTGGCGGTACTCACCCTTTTCGGCATCCTCATAACTACCATCAAATTCGCGAACCTCACGCTCGACCCTGTTGCCGCCGCGATCGGTAATACGGATTTCGTGCCGACCAACCTCGGCCACTTCCCCCTCGTCGAGGAAAATAAAGCGGTTGGTTACCGGCAACAGCGCGAGCTGGTCCGAGGCGATAAAGTTCTCCTCGAAACCGAGGCCGATCACCAGCGGACTGCCCGAACGCACGGCCAGCAAACGCTCGGGTTCGTCTGCGGAGAGCACAGCCAGGGCATAGGCGCCCTCCAGTCGCTGCGCCACCGAGTCGACAGCCGCGCCCAGATCGGTGGTTTGGGCACAGGCCTGGTGAAGGAGATGCGCCACGACTTCCGTGTCCGTGTCCGAATCAAATTGATAGCCGGCAGCCTCGAGTTCATGCTTCAGCGGCTCATGGTTCTCGATGATGCCGTTGTGGACCAGTGCCAGATCCTGCCCGGAGACATGCGGATGGGCATTGTCCACGGATGGACCACCATGTGTGGCCCAGCGGGTATGGGCAATACCGATATTGCTTTCGAGCCCTGCCTGTTCAACGGCGTCGGCGAGCTCGTTGACCTTGCCGGAGCGGCGCAGACGCTGCAGCCGCTGTTCGTTGAGAATCGACACACCCGCGGAGTCGTAACCGCGGTATTCCAGGCGCTGGAGTCCGTTCACCAGAATGGGCACAACGTTGCGATGCCCAATCGCCCCTACAATGCCGCACATGACGCTGTCTCTCCTGTTAGCCGGCGCGGGCGGCTGCCCGGCTATTTCTTTTGGGGTCGTTGCCAGCCTTCGATGTTGCGTTGTTTGCCCCGGCCCACGGCCAGCTCCTCGTCCGGGACATCCTGATTGATGGTGCTGCCGGCGCCCACGGTGGCATTGCGCCCGATGGTGACCGGCGCCACCAGCGAGGCATTGGAGCCGATGAAGGCGCCGTCCTGAAGCACTGTGCTGTGTTTGGCCGCGCCGTCGTAGTTGCAGGTAATCGTGCCCGCACCGACATTGACGTCCTCACCGATACGCGTATCCCCGATATAGGCAAGATGATTCACTTTGCTGAAAGGGCCGATGAACGCGTTCTTGGTCTCGACAAAATTGCCGACCCGGGCACCCTGCTGCAACTCGGTGCTCGCACGCAGACGGGCATAGGGGCCGATGGTGCAATTCGCCTGAGCCGTTACACCTTCGAGATGGCTGTGCGGCAACACGGTTACGTTGGCTCCGAGGGAGCAATCCATAAGTACACAGTTGGCCCCGATGGAAGTGCCGGAGCCCAGTGCCACTTCACCCTCGAACAGGCAGTTGATATCAATGCTCACATCCTCGGCGCCGTCAAGGCTCCCGCGAATATCAATCCGGTCCGGATCACGCAGGCTGACCCCCGCGCGCATCAACGCTTCGGCCTGGACCCGCTGCCAGACGCGCTCCAGTCGGGCCAGCTGGACCCGGTCGTTGACGCCGTCCGTCTCCCAGGGCCGTTCGGGCCGCGACGAGCGCACGGCCATGCCCCGATTCGCGGCCATGGCGACGATATCGGTGAGATAATATTCACCCTGGGCGTTGGCCGCCGACAGAGCCGGAAGAGCCTGCTCCAGAAAGACACGGGGTGCGGCCAGAATACCGGTATTGATCTCGCCAATGGCACGCTCGTCGTCGGTGGCATCCTTGTATTCAACAATCCGGCACACCGAGCCGGCTTCATTCCGGACGATACGGCCATAGCCCCCGGGCTCGTCCAGGGCAAGGGTCATCAGCGCGAGGGCGTGCTCATCCACCCGGGCAACGAAATCCGACAGAGTACTGGACTGAATCAGGGGAACATCGCCCAGCAGCACGAGCACATTATCCTCGGTGACCGCCAGCAGGGCCTGATTCACCGCGTCCCCGGTGCCGCGTTGATCAGCCTGTTCCACCCAGGTGAGATCCGCGCCCGGCACCGCCTCGCGTACGGCTTCGCCGCCATGCCCGTAGACGATCACGATTCGATCCGGACGCAACGCCCGGGCACTATCGATAACGTGCTGCAGCAAGGAACGGTCAGCAAGCTCGTGCAGAACCTTGGGGCGGGCGGAGCGCATGCGCGTGCCCTTGCCCGCTGCCAGAACAACTACCGCCAGACTCATATCCCGGCCCCCTGAATACCGCCATCCCCGAGACAGGTTAAAGTACACGGGTTCTGTACAGAGTACCAACAAAAAAAGGGCAGCGCCGGGCTACCCTTTTATGCCGGCAACGCTACGGCGCCTATCCGCGCGCGCGCGATGCCTGGCGCTTGAGTTGCTCAATGGTGCGAAGCTGGGCCATCGCCTCGGCGACCTCGGCGGCCGCGCGCGAATAATCCATCTCGGACTTCTGACCCGCCAGCTCTTCGCGTGCTCGCTCGCGCGCCTGCTCCGCGGCCGCCTGGTCCATGTTCTCGGCGCGATCCGCCGTGTCGGCCAGCACTGTGACGAGACGCGACTGCACCTCGAGAAAACCGCCACTGACGTAGAAGATTTCCTCTTCGCCGTTTTGCAGTTTTACGCGCACGGGGCCCGGCTTGAGCCGGGTCAGCAGCGGTGCGTGATGAGGCCAGATGCCCAGCTCGCCTTCGTCGCCGGTCGCCACGACATACTCGACGAGCCCGCCGAAGAGGTTTTCTTCTGCACTAACAATGTCGCAATGCACGGTCATCGCCATCCGAGTTCCTCCCCGCGCGTGATTTACTGACTATCACGCTGGTTGTAGGCTTCCACCACTTCATCAATGGTGCCCTTCATGTAGAAGTCCTGCTCGGGGATGTGGTCGTAATCACCGTTCAGGATACCCTGAAAGGCCCGGATTGTCTCCTTGAGGGACACGTACTTGCCGGGCGAGCCGGTGAACACTTCTGCCACAAAGAACGGCTGGGACAGATAGCGTTCGATCTTGCGCGCCCGATCCACGGTTTGCTTGTCTTCCTCGGACAATTCGTCCATCCCCAGAATGGCAATAATGTCCTTGAGCTCTTTATACCGTTGGAGCACCGTCTGGACACCACGCGCGCAGTTGTAATGCTCTTCGCCCAGCATCTTGGGATCGAGCTGGCGCGAGGTGGAATCCAGCGGGTCAATAGCCGGATAAATACCCTTGGAGGCAATATCACGGCTCAACACTACGGTTGCATCCAGATGCGCGAAGGTGGTTGCCGGTGACGGGTCCGTCAGGTCATCCGCCGGTACATAAACCGCCTGGACGGAGGTAATGGAACCCGTCTTGGTCGAGGTAATGCGCTCCTGGAGCACACCCATTTCCTCGGCCAGAGTGGGCTGATAACCCACCGCGGACGGCATCCGGCCCAGCAGCGCAGACACTTCCTGACCCGCCAGGGTGTAGCGGTAGATGTTGTCGATGAACAAGAGCACGTCCCGGCCCTCGTCACGGAATTTTTCCGCTACTGACAGGCCGGTCAGCGCAACGCGCAGACGGTTACCCGGCGGCTCGTTCATCTGACCGTACACCAGCGACACTTTGTCCAGGACGTTGGAATCCTGCATTTCATGGTAAAAGTCGTTGCCTTCCCGAGTCCGCTCGCCCACGCCCGTGAAGACCGAATACCCCGAGTGCTCAATCGCGATGTTCCGGATGAGCTCCATCATGTTCACGGTCTTGCCCACACCAGCACCGCCAAACAGGCCCACCTTGCCGCCCTTGGCAAAGGGCGAAACCAGATCAATCACCTTGATTCCGGTTTCGAGCAACTCGTTCGCGGCGGACTGTTCTTCATAGGTGGGCGCTTCGCGGTGAATGGAGGCCTGCTCCTGCGCACCAATGGGTCCTGCTTCGTCAATGGGGTTGCCCAGAACATCCATGATGCGGCCCAGGGTTTCATGGCCCACCGGAACCTGAATGGGTTCACCGGTGTTGATTACGCGCAGTCCGCGCTTGAGGCCCTCGGTGGAACCCATGGCAATGGTGCGCACAACGCCGTCGCCCAGCTGCTGCTGCACTTCCAGCGTAGTCTCGGTACCGTCTACCGTCAGAGCGTCATAGATCCCCGGCACCGCGTCACGCGGGTACTCCACGTCCGTCACGGCACCGATGATCTGAACAATACGACCGCTACTCATGCTTGCATCCTCTCTGCTTGCGTTTTGCCGCGTTGACGGGCTCGGCCCTAAACCGCGGCGGCACCACTAACGATTTCGGAAATTTCCTGGGTGATGGCGGCTTGCCGCGCCTTGTTGTACAGCGTCTGCAAGTCATCAATGATTTCGGTGGCGTTATCCGTTGCCGCCTTCATGGCAATCATGCGCGCGGATTGCTCACAGGCATTGTTCTCCACCACACCCTGATACACCTGGGACTCGATAAAGCGCACCAGCAGCCCGTCGATCAGGGTTTCCGGGGCGGGCTCGTAAATATAGTCCCAGGGATACTGACTCTGCTCGTCATCCTCGAATGTCTCCAGGGGCAGCAGCTGCTGGATTCTGGGCTTTTGTACCATGGTGTTCACAAACTCGTTGTACGCCAGGTAAAGACGATCGATTTCCTGATTCTCGAACGCGTCCAGCATGACCTTGATGGAGCCGATCAAGTCATCCATGTGCGGTCGCTCGCCCAGACCGCCCGTGCTCGCCACAACGTTGCCGCCCACGGAACGGAAGAACGCCTGGCCCTTGTTACCAATCAGACAGTACTGCGTTTCCACGCCCTGGTCGGTCCATTCTTTCGAGTTTTTCACGACCTGCTTGAGCAGGTTGGCATTAAGCCCGCCACAAAGGCCGCGGTCCGTAGTGATGACGATATAGCCCACACGCCTGGGTACGCGCTCCTGCATGTACGAATGCTCGTACTGCGGGTTAGCGCGCGCCAGATGCGCCACTACGTTACGGATGCGCTCGGCATAGGGCTTACCCAGGGTCATGCGCTCCTGAGCCTTGCGCATCTTGCTGGCGGCCACCATTTCCATCGCACCCGTAATTTTCTTGGTGCTCTGGACACTCCCGATCTTGTTCTTGACTTCTTTAGTGCCGGACATAACCGTTCCTTTCCGTCAACAACCCCGAATCACCAGGTCTGCGTGGCCTTGAACTTATTAACGGCGTCGTGAAGACGCTTTTCGATGTCGTCGTTGTAGTCGCCGCTCTCGTTGATTTCGTCCATCAGCGCCTTTTGCTCGCTGTTCATGTAATTCAGCAGCGCGCCCTCAAAGTCGCCGATCTTGTCCATCTCGACATCTTCGAGATAACCCTCATTGGCGGCGAAGAGCACCAGCGCCATTTCCGCCACGGAATAGGGCTTGTACTGCGCCTGCTTCATCAACTCGGTCACGCGCTGACCGTGTTCAAGCTGTTTGCGGGTAGACTCGTCCAGGTCCGAAGCGAACTGCGCAAACGCCGCCAGTTCGCGATACTGCGCCAGCGCCAACCGAATGCCGCCGCCCAGCTTTTTCACGACCTTTGTCTGCGCCGAACCACCCACACGCGATACCGAAATACCGGCGTTCATAGCCGGGCGAATACCGGAGTTGAACATGCCCGTTTCCAGGAAAATCTGACCGTCGGTAATCGAGATTACGTTGGTTGGCACGAAGGCCGAGACGTCACCCGCCTGGGTTTCGATAATGGGCAGGGCTGTGAGCGAACCCGTTTTGCCCTGAACCCCGGTTTTCTGCTCTACATACTCCGGGTTGACCTTGGCTGCGCGCTCAAGCAAACGGGAGTGCAAGTAGAACACGTCGCCGGGATAGGCTTCACGGCCCGGAGGACGACGCAGCAGCAGCGAGATCTGACGATAGGCCCAGGCCTGCTTGGTCAGATCATCAAAAATGATCAGCGCGTCTTCACCGCGGTCACGGAAGAACTCGCCCATGGAGCAGCCCGAGAACGGTGCCAGATACTGCATGGCAGCCGGATCCGAGGCGCCGGCATTGACCACGATGGTGTTATCCATGGCGCCGTGCTCTTCCAGCTTGTTCACCACGTTCGCGATCGTGGACTGCTTCTGACCCACAGCGACATAAATGCACTTAATGCCGCTGTTTTTCTGATTGATAATGGTGTCCACGGCGATCGCTGTCTTGCCGATCTGGCGGTCACCGATGATCAACTCGCGCTGGCCGCGGCCAATGGGCGTCATGGCGTCGATGGACTTAAGCCCGGTCTGGACCGGCTCATTCACCTCGGAACGCCAGATCACGCCGGGCGCCACCTTATCCACTTCGTCGCTCTCGCTGGCGCCGGTTGGACCCTTGCCGTCGATGGGGTTGCCCAGCGCATCCACGACGCGGCCCAGCATTTCGCGCCCCACCGGCGTCTCGAGAACGCGGCCGGTACATTTGACCTTCTGGCCTTCGGCAACGGGCAGAAAATCGCCCAGTACCACCGCCCCCACGGAATCGCGCTCCAGGTTGAGGGCCATGCCGTAGATACCGCCCTCGAACTCGATCATCTCGCCGAACATCACATCGGCGAGACCATGAATGCGCACGATACCGTCGGACACGGAAACGACCGTGCCTTCATTCCGTGCCTCGGTGGAGGTATCAAGCTGATCAATACGCTGCTTGATGATCTCACTGATTTCGGACGGGTTGAGTTGCTGCATGCTCTATTCCCTCAAACTCTGGAGTTCAAACGCTCGCCCAGGCGGTCAAGCCTGCCACGCACGCTGCCATCAATGACGGTATCACCGGCCCGGATCACGACACCGCCGATCAGCGATTCGTCCACGCGGCCGGAGACATTCACGTCCAGGGCCAGGCGTTTCCGGAGCGCTTCCGCTAGTTGCTCGGTTTCGCTGTCTTCCAGCTCGTAGGCGGACAGGATTTCTACATCCCGGAATCGCTGCCGCGCGGCCACGAGGTCGTGGAACTGCCGGGCGATCTCGGGTAGCAGAATCAGCCGCTTGTTATAGGCCAGGTGCTGAATGAAGTTCCGGGCCGATTCATCCAGCTCGTCACCGCAAACGTCGGCCAGGAGATCGGCACAAGCCCGGGCACCGCGCGCCGGATCATCCAGCGCGCCCCGCACGGTCGGCTCCTGCACCACGGCCGCGGCCAGGTTCAGCATAGACTCCCACTGCTCCGGGCGCTCGTTATCCTGTGCATAGAGGAAAACGGCCTTGGCATAGGGGCGTGCAATTGTCGTCAGTTCCGCCATGATCTATAGCTCCGCGGCAAGCTCGTCGAGCATGCCCT
>CAYPKI010000004.1:24599-27396 GCA_964411265.1 uncultured Alcanivorax sp.
AATCGCGAGCTGGCTAACCTGCGCCCGAAGCTGTTCGCGCGCCCGGTTCATTTCCTGCTCGGCTTCGGAGCGGCCCTGCTCGACAATGCGGTCGTGCTCGGTCTGCGCCTCGCCCTTGGCTTCCTCGACAATCTGACTCGCGCGGCGGTTGGCCTGCTCAATGATCTCGGAAGCCTGCTCTTTAGCTTCCTTGAGATTGGCCGAGGCCTTCTCCTGCGCCAGTTCCAGATCCCGCTCGGCACGGTCGGCAGCGCCCAGACCCTCGGAGATCTTGTTTTTGCGCTCCTCCATGGCCCGGGTAATCGGTGGCCACACAAACTTCATGCAGAACCACACAAAAATGGCGAACCAAACTACTTGGCCGAGCAATGTAAGGTTAATATTCATGACGCCTCCTTAGGGGTGGACGACAGTAACCTGGCTCAGGCTGCAAACATCAGGTACATGCCCAGTACCACCGCGATAATCGGCACGGCGTCCAGCAGGCCAGCAATGATGAACATGCGCGTTTGCAGCATGTTGCCCAATTCCGGTTGGCGCGCCACGGATTCCAGGAAACGGCCACCCATCAGGCCAAAGCCGATGCCCGCACCCAGAGCCGCCAGACCGGCCATGATGCCTGCTGCGAGAAGATTCACATCTTCCATTTTCCACTCCCGTTTTTCACGTCAGATGGTTGAAGCTGGTTAGTGTGTGTCCTCACACGCCTGACTCAGGTACACAATCGTCAGTACCATGAAGATAAAGGCCTGCAAGGTGATGATCAGAATATGGAATATCGCCCAGGGCACGGAGCCCAGCGCCTGCCACGCACCCAGCATCGCCGAGGACAGGATGAAGACGAATTCGCCGGCGTACATGTTGCCGAACAGTCGCATACCGAGCGAAATGGGCTTGGCCAATAAAGACACCGTTTCCAATACAAAATTGACAGGGATAAGGAACGCCTGAGCCACTTTGTTGGGTGCGTTAAACGGATGGAGCGTCAGCTCGCCCACGAAGCCGCCTACGCCCTTAACCTTAATGCTGTAAAAGATGATCAGCAGAAAGACCGAAAGCGCCATGGACATAGTGATATTCGGGTCGGTCGTGGCCACGATCTTGTGGTAGGGGACGCCGAAGCCCCAGTCCATGACCACGGTGGGGATGAAATCCACCGGTACCAGATCCATGAGATTCATCAGGAAAACCCAGACGAAGATCGTAAGCGCAAGCGGCGCGATAATTTTGCTGCGACCGTGGAAGGAATCACGAACCTGATTGTCCACAAACTCCACAATGGCTTCGACAAAGTTGAGCATCCCGGTGGGCACACCCGTCGTCGCCCTGCGCGCCATGAGCCAGAAAACCAGACAGAACAGAACCCCCAGGCCACCGGACCAGCCCAGCGAATCAAGGTGAAAGGCCATGAAGCCCATTTGCTGCGCTTCCTCGGCACAATGGGCAATTTGCCAGCTGGTCTGATTGACCACTTCGCCGTTACAGGTCTCCGCACCCTCAGGCAGCTTGCCGTAGGTAAGGTTAAGCAGGTGGTGCGTGATGTATTCCTTCGATGTGTCGTAGGCCATCTGCGTACCTGATTAGTTCTGATCCTGGTTGCCGGCCCCTTCGCCGGTCCCCTCAATCCCGCCGAAGCGGGCCATATAAAACCAGCCGGCTACCTGGGCGCCGATAAAACCGGCCAGCATTCCCCCCAGTGTTTTCGGCTCGTGCGTGTCCGGCGCAAAACGAAAACTGAGCGCGAACAGCGTCAAAATAATGGCTACTTTACCCATCTGGGCCCAGACCACCCGAGCCAAGACTCGTTGCGCACTCGCCCCCCGCGGTCTGGGCCGTAGCTGCCAGCCCGCCCAGCCGTAGCCCGCAAGGCATATACCCCCGCCAGCCAGCGCGGCCATTGCAGGCGCGGGCAACCAGATAAGACCCAAGCCTATTATCAGTGCGCCCAGGGCCTGAGCGACCAAAAGGCTCCGGAAACCTGTCCCGGGGCCTCGCCAATTCTCTCGGTTCACCGCAAATCCCTGGTGTACGCGGGGAACCCGCGACTCGTTACCCCTGTCAGTGCCTGGATCTCGGGCACCCCCGACTGCGGCTCGCAGAGTATATTGATCTGCCCCCGGGTAGGCAAGATGGCATCGGTATTTTCACTCGATTGTCGATCAGCGCCAGAATTGGTGTCGGCAATGCACAAAACCCGGTGGCCGGCCTGTGCGCGCGAAGGCATCAGGTCTGCAGAGTAAACTGAAGCCCCGCGACAATGGGCGGCACCAGGCCCCAGAGCGCACCGATCACAACGACGGCCGTATTGCCGCGGAGCCACGGCACCGAACGGCCAGGGAAGTGCCAGGCCCGGAACCAGCGGTCATTGGCCGCCTCGTTTACCAGCCCCAGGGACGCACCCGCGAGAAACTGCACCCCGAAGCCCTGATCGGCGAGCGCGTAACTCAAGCCCCCATAGATGAGGCCGAAGGTGACCAGCACATTGAATGCACGCACCCAAGGCAGATTATAGAGCCACAAACCCAGCCGCCAGGCCAGCGCCTCGGAGAGCACCCCCAGCGCCAGGGCAATAGCAACGAAGGCGGTCAGCTCGCTCCAGGCCTGTTCATTCATCGCGGCGCCTCTTGAGCTCTGCTGCTTCGGCAGGTGCGGTAGCGTTATACAAAATACGGACGCGAGCGCGAACTGGCAATGGACGCGCTTGAGCTAGCAGGCTGTTGAAAATCCGTTGCGTACACAGGTTTTCAGGCTGGTTCGCGATCAAGGCGACATTTTGAAGGCGGGTGTCTACCCCGTC
>CAYPKI010000005.1:0-15797 GCA_964411265.1 uncultured Alcanivorax sp.
CCCTGCAAGTTGGGCCCCGGATCGTCGATGCGCGAAGCCACCACCGGCAACCGGGAATGTGTGCGCGTATAGTAAAAGCCGAATTCGGTGCCGTTCAGCTGTTGCGCGAAATAGCGGAACCCGAGGCCGAACTGGCCGCCATCTTCGGCCTCATCGTCGGGCAGGCGATCCACCGTAACCTGGGTCTGCTCATAGGGATAAGCCGAGCCGCTTTGACCATAGGTGTTCCGCGTGTAACTGGCAAAGGAATTTTCCAGTCCCGGCAAATTTTGCCGCGCGGCCGCGAGACGACCATCGACGATCACATTGTCCGCGCCCTCGCCCGGAAAGGCGTCGTGAGTGGACCAGTAGGTACCCGCGGGCGCGGCGAAGTTGTTTTTCCATTCGAACTGGTAGAACGCCTCCAGGCTCAGGTTTCTGGTCACACCCAGGTTAAAGAAGAGGCTGTCCAGCGGCAGCAACGCCTCCTTGATCTCCGAGCCGGGCAGGCGCAGCGAGTTGAGGTCGAAATAATTCACCGTGTTAATGCCGCCCTGGATAAAGGCCGCCTCACCCCAGTTGATCACTTGCTGGCCCAGGCGCACATTAAGCGGCATCTCGCCAATATCGAAATCGCCCCAGGCATAGGCGTCCAGCATGCGACCAAAATCGCCACCATAACGGCGACCATCTTCGCTAAAGTCGGAGCCAATGCCATTGTTGGGATACTGCGAATAGCTCGCATAGCGGGTAAAGCCGTTATCCACACTGGGACCGGTCGGATTCAGGATGCCACCATCATGGCCACCGTTCATGATCGCCGAATCATAGAACTGGGTACCACTGACTTCGATACCATAGCGGTTCTGCTAGGTAATCTGCAGCTGCGGCGTAATCTTGGTGACCATGGACGCCAGCCCCGGATCAAAGTTGTTGTTGGCGTCGTTCTTGTTCAGCTGGGTTGAATAGCCTTCCCGGGCCATCTCGATTACGTCTTCGTCCGCCTCGAGCTTCCTGTCCTGCCCCTCGGTTCGCCAGAGCGCGCCTACCGAGATATTGGTATCCAGACTTCCTTTGAGGTCGCGGTTGTCGAATTGCAACGGGACGGCGCTCGCGGGGGAGAGGGACGCCGTATAGAGCCCGGCCGCGATCACGGCCTGAACCAGACGAGCCTGGGACATGGGTCGGGTATGCATTGTTCTACTCCGTGATTGGCCAGTTGGCTTTATTGTTATTCCCTCGAGCCGGTCAGCGCACGATGGGGCCGGATTGCATCTGCCCATGCCAGTAGCCGAGCGGTCCTGTCCTCGTCCGGACGCTGGCTTCCAGGCCGTGCCTGACGCGGCCGCCTCATCCTGTTGTAGCAGACGCGAACCGTTATGGAAATACAAGAATCCTGAATCGGCCGCCGAAAAGATGACCCGATAGTCCCGTTTCCACCGATCGGGCAGAGCACGGGGTCAATGGGACAATGGAAACCGTGCAGACGCGGGCGGTATCGGATTGATTTAGCTGGAGAGCAGGGATCAAGCCAGGGGAAGGCGCAAGCGCCCCTGACTCGGGGCGAGGGGCGCCGCTGGTGCCCGGGCCCGACAACGGCGTCGGGCCGGCCAGCGAGCGCGCAGCCCGCGGGTAGAGAACAGTCAGTCGAGAATGCGTCCGAGCACCTCGGCGAGGTTGTCGGAACAACCTTCCATGCGCAGCCGCTCGAGCTGCTCACGAAAGCGCCCCTGGCGTGTGGCTTCCAGCCTCACCAGCCGCGAGCCAGCCCCCGCCATATTGGCCGCAATCTGCGGATTCAGGCCGTCCAGCTTTTTCAGCGCACGGGCGAACAGCGCATACCCTTCACCGTCGGCTCGATGGAATGCCACGGGATTGGCGTTGGCCAGTGTGCCCAGCAATGCCCGGACCCGATTGGGGAGATGCCAGTCGAAATCCGGGTGGTCCATGAGCCCACCCACCTGATCAATGGTTTCCGGCGTTGGCACCGCCGCCTGTAAAGCGAACCATTGATCCAGCGCCAGGGGTTCATCGCTCCAGCCACGGTAGAAGGCATCCAGTGCCTCGATCGCTCCGTCCAGGCCATGACTCAGCAGCAGCCGAATCGGATTCTGCCGGTCAGTCAGGTTGTCCGCTTCCTCGAACGTCCGGGCCAGATACAACCCCGTTTCCCGCGGCTGGGCGGCCGCCAGGTATTCCAGGGCTCGGTAGCGTAGCGCCCGGCGTCCGATATCCGACGCCTCGGGCCTGTAGCGCCCGGGCGTAGCCATCTGCTCAACCAGTGACCACCACGTATCCGCCATGGCCTCACCCAGTTCCCGGAGCAGGCCGGTGCGGGCCTGATGAATAGCCTCCGGGTCAATCGGGCCGTCGTGACGGTCGCCGATGGTTACCTCACCCGGCAGCGTGAGCAAAAGCGCTGTCTGGGCCGGATCCTCTTGCGCACGCTGGGCCACTTCCGTGAGCACGGGCACCAGATGGTCGGCCTCCACGCGGGCCCGGCCCGGCTCCTCGCGCAGGCGCTGGAGTGCATCGAGATAAAGCCGTTGCGCCGCATCCCAGCGGCAATAGCCGTCGTCGTCGCGGGCCAGCAGGAAGGTGAGCTGCTCGGTGGTAAAGGGATAGCGCAGTTCCACGGGCGCCGAGAAACCACGCAACAGCGACGGCACCGGCTTCTCCAGACTGGAGAACACGAACTCCTGCTCTTCCTCCTCCAGAATCAGCACCGTCTCGGTGTCGCCCTCCTCGTTGAGCACGAGCGATTGCCCCTCAGCATCGAGCAATGCCAGCCGGAGCGGGATCATGACGGGTTGCTTGTTACTCTGGCCCGGGGTATCCGGTGTGTGCTGGCGCAGCCGCAGATGATAGATGCCGTCGCGATGTTCGTCCTCGACCGTCAGCCGGGGCGTGCCGGCCTGGCGATACCAGCGGCGGAAGTTGTCCAGATCCATGCCGCCCGCTTCGGCCATGCAGTCGACAAAATCGTCACAGGTCACCGCCTGGCCGTCGAAACGCTCGAAATACAGGTCCGCGCCCCGCCGGAAGGCCTCGGGGCCGAGCAGGTGATACTGCATGCGCACCAGCTCGGCTCCCTTTTCATAAACCGTGATGGTGTAGAAGTTGTCGATCTTGTGGTACTCGTCCGGGCGCACAGGATGGGCCATGGGCCCCTGATCCTCGGGAAACTGAACAGCGCGCAGCAGCGCTACGTCCTCGATGCGCTTGACCCCCGGGGAGTTCATGTCCGCGGAGAACTGCGAATCACGAAAGACGGTAAAGCCTTCCTTGAGGCTGAGCTGGAACCAGTCCCGGCAGGTGACGCGGTTTCCGGACCAGTTATGAAAATACTCATGAGCTACCACCGCCTCCACGCGCTGATAGCCCTGATCCGTGGTGGTATCCGGGTGAGCGAGCACGCAGGCGGTGTTGAACACATTCAGGCCCTTGTTCTCCATGGCGCCCATGTTGAAGTGACTCACAGCCACGACCATGTAGATATCGAGGTCATATTCCCGGCCGTAGTTGCGCTCGTCCCAGGCCATGGCCGCCTTGAGCGAGTTCATGGCGTGATCGAGCTTGGCCAGATCACGCTGCGCGGCATAGATGCGCAGCGCCACCCGGCGGCCGGAGCCCGTGCTATATTCGTCTTCCACGCAGGCGAGATCCCCGGCAACAAGGGCGAACAGATAGCCGGGCTTGGGATAGGGGTCCTCCCAGCGAATCCAGTGCCGCTCCGCTTCCTCGCCCGTCGCGACCGGGTTGCCATTGGACAGCAACACCGGGAAGCGCTCGCGCTGGGCATGAATGGTGGTGGTGAAACGGCAAAGCACGTCCGGGCGATCGGGGAAAAAGGTGATACGCCGGAAACCTTCGGCCTCGCACTGCGTGCAGTACATGCCGTTGGACAGATAGAGCCCTTCCAGCGCTGTGTTGCTGGCCGGGTGGATTTCCACCTCGGTGGCCAGCACAAAACGCTCCGGCACATCGAACAGCACCAAGCTCTCGTCGCCCTGTTCGAACGCCTCGTTCGCCAGGGCCCGATCGTCGAGCCAGAGACCGTGCAGTGTCAGACCCTGGCCATCCAGTTCGCAGTGGCGCGGGCCGTCCGGACGCTGCGGATTGCGCCGCATCTGCAGCCGCCCCTTGACCCGGGTACTGTCGTCCTCCAGAAAAAACTCGAGTTCCGCTGTATCCACCAGAAAGGCTGGCGGTTGATAGTCAGCCCGGCGAATGGGGCTGGGGGCGTGATTGTCACGCATCGTCATCTCCTCCGCTGTCAGGGAAGCGCACCGCCCGCTCCGGGTCATCGGCCGCGGCACGATCCGGACGTTCGATATGACCGGTACGCTCTTCTTCCGGCAGGAACCGGGCTTCCCAGGCGAGTACGGCGCGCATGCAGAGCCCGCGCTGGTCCTCGGGCAGGCTGTGGCCATCAGGCCAGCGCCCGGTTTCCACGGCCTCGCGCATTCGCTGCACCGCCGCTTCATCCATCTGTTCGATCAATACCTGAATATCGCGATCCTGCATGCTGACTCCGGTTGGTTCGAGCGACGCTGTAGCTACGCGAGCGCTGAGGCTCAGGATTCACCCGGGCGACTGCTCCAGCTCAGTTTGGAGCGACACGCCTCATAAAAGTCTTGCCCCGGGGGATGCAACAGCTTGAGACGATGCGGCTTCTTGCTTACCCGGATTTCGTCATCACATTGAAGGCGTACACCCTCCTGACCGTCGCAGCTCACCAGGGGCTTGAGGTTCGGGCTAGTCAGGCGGATCTTGATCTCGCTGTTGCCATCCACCACCAGCGGGCGACTGGTCAGGGTATGGGGATTGAGCGGCACCAGCACCATGGCATCGAGCCTGGGATGCATGATGGGCCCGCCGCCCGAGAGGGCATAGGCGGTGGAACCGGTAGGTGTGGCCACAATCAACCCGTCCGAGCGTTGCCCGTAGACAAAATCGCCGTCAATAAACAACTCGAACTCGATCATGTGCACGCTCTCGCCCGAAAGCAACACCACATCATTGAGCGCGCTGCCCTCACCAATGGCAGCGCGGCCACGCCGCACCTCCATATCCAGGAGAAAACGCTGCTCGATATGGTAATCGCCGTTGAGCACCTGACCGATCCGGTCCTCGATTTCCGCAGGCCGGATATCAGTAAGAAACCCCAGGCGCCCCCGGTTGATGCCAAGCACCGCAAGATCGTGTCGCGCGAAGGTGCGCGCCGCGCCGAGCAGACGACCATCCCCGCCCACCACAATAACGAGATCACAGGATTCGCCCAGCTGTGTGCGCGAGCCGGCCTGGAGTTTCAGATCCTCCAGCACGGGCTCCAGCGCCTCTTCCACAATCACGTTACAACCATGATGCTGCAGGAGCCGCACCAGCTGGCGCAGCGAGGAATCGCCCGCCTGCGCTTCGGCCCCCGCTACAAGTCCAATATTGCGAAAGCGGTCGGCCACGACTCAGCTATCCAGCAGATCCCGTAGATTTTCGTCGCCGGTCTGCAACCCGCCCTCGAGCACATAGACATCCAGACCGGCGTTCTGTAGCAAAAAAGCCGCAGAGGCGCTGCGCCTGCCGGTATCACAACAAGCAATATAACTGCGCCCCGGATCAAGCATGCGCGATTTGAGCCGTAGGACATTGAGCGGCATATTGGTGGCTCCCTGCAAATGGGCTTGCTCGTATTCATCCGGCGTGCGCACATCCAGCCATTTGGCCTCACCTTCTTCTACACGTCGGCGCGCTTCCGACGGCGACAGGGTTGCTACCACGGGTTCGCGCAGCAGTTCGTCAAAGTCGGCCCGGTCCAGGCGCATCACAATACCGTCAGTGACCATGGTCACGGTGGCATTACGGGGGGCGCCCGACAGTAGCGCTTCCTCGCCGAACCACTGACCCTGCTCCAGCATGGCCACGGACATGGCCTCGGTGGCCCCCTCGGCGCGGATGGAGACCTCGCACATGCCGTCCTTGATGATGTAACAGCAGTCCGCCTCGTCACCCTGCTCGATGACCACCTCACCCTCGCGACACCGGCGCGGCTTGAGCCGGCGAAAGATTTCCAGAATATTGCCCGGCGGTACCCGATAAAAAAGCCGCGATTTGAGCAGCTTGATCATCCAGTCGCGGTCGTCTCGGTAGGCCTCGTTGGTGTTGATGTCGAGGATTACATAGCCGGCGGACTGGTCCCAGGACAGGATGGTATCCAACCGGAAATTGTCAAAGCGCACCACGCTGACTTCATCCAGGGCACGCGCCGTAGTGCGCCGGGGCTGATAATGATCCAGCGGGTGCCAGGATTCCATGCCGCCCGCGTGGATTACCTCGGTGTTACCGTCAGCGTCTTCAAGTTCCACCCGGCCATTGAGCAGATAAACCGTGGTGTTGTCCTGTTGGCCCCGCTCGAAGAGCTCTTCACCGGCGCTGTAATGACTCACTTCCTGGTAGTCCAGTAGCCGATCCAGGTGATCCCCGGTGAGGGCATTCACCGGAACAAAGGTCTGGAGCAGATTCTTGTCTATGGATTCACCGCCCGACATAAGCACCTCGTGGGGACACGTTACTGCAGAAGAAAGAATACCAGAAAGGTATCGGCCGCGCAGTCCATGGCCCCCGACGCCAGGGGTCCGGGGTCAGCGGAATTTCAGTACATTGTCGATGGCGCTGTCTTCACGGCAGTTCTGGCAGCGGTTCTGGTTCCGGTCGGAAGCGCCGGGCGTGAACTGATTGGGTTCATCCACGCGGATCACACGCTTGCCGCAGATCTGACCATTGCCCACCTCAATGTTGCAAACCGGATTCTCATAGTGCTCCAGCCAGGCGCGGTAGTGATCCTCGGTGACCATGCACTTGCGCGCCGCGAAGGCCGTGGGATTCTGCATGTAGTCGGAGATCTCGTTGGCGTTGATGGAAATATGACCGGCGCCCGGGTGATAGGCAATAAAGTTCAACCCCAGCCCCTGGAGTTTTTCCAGCAGTTTTTCCGCCCCGGTATTCGCCATCTTGGTCTGTTCGCGCCGGGCTTCTTCCAGCTCTTGCTCTACTTCGGCGATGCGCTCGTCGCGCTTGTGAATCTCCATGTCCCGGGCGTGCACTTGCTCGTTAAGATGCGCACGCTCTTCTTCCAGCCGCTGCTCCAGCGCCACGCGATACTGTTCGGTGAGCACCTCGATCTCATGGCCATGCTCCTCGCTACCCCGCGCCTGCTCCTCAAGACTCTTGTTTAGTGAGCTCACTTGCTCACGCAGCGACTCGGATTCCTCGCGCAGGGCCGTATTCTGGGATTTGAGTGTCTTGAACTGCATCAAGACCTTCTCGAGCTGGGTATTGAGAATCGATTCTTTCTGCTGGCGCGCGTACTGGAGCTGATCGATTTCGTCCTTGTGCTTTTTCTCCATGGTCTGGATGCGCAGCCGCAGCTCCTTGATCATGCCGGCCAGACGCTTGCGTTCCTCCTCCCCGGGCTCGGAGTCGGAGTCGGACTCGGACTCGGGTTCCACTGTGGGCACATCGTCGGCCGGCTCCAGGGTCGGCACATCATCTGCCGACGCGGCCGCGGACGCCGAAGCCGGCGCGGGCGCGATTTCCGCCGCAGCCGGCGCCTCTTCCACCAGCAGGCCCAAGCGGCGGCCGCGCTCTCGGAGCGTGTCGCGCATGAAAACGAAATCATTAACGCCCGGTTTCATGACCGGGTCCCAGAGCTGGTCCTGATGCCAGGCCACCGGGCATTGGCTGCGACAGGCCAGACGAATGGGCCCGGCACCGAGATCCGGCCCCTGGCTGGCATGCTCTGCCAGGTGCCGCAAAGGAATGTTCCAGGCCGGATCTGCCATGCCGTCCTCGTTAAACTCCAGCAGAAAGAGCACGGCCGCCACCACCTTGAGTTGCCCGTCCACGGCGCAGTAGGCGCCCTTCATGGTTTTACCGGCATATTCCGGGATGCCCACCATGTGGTCGACAATCGAGTCGAAATCCGTGTAGAGCATGCTCTTGAGCACGCCCTCGCCCTCGTCGCCGTAAAACAGAACCGCCTCGGAAGCCGCGGGGGATGCACTCATACTGGTCTGTCCGTTTGCCGGGGTGCCCGGAAACACCCTTGTTGTGGTCGCGGATGGAACGATCCCGAAAACGGGATCACAAGCGTCACCTTTTAACCGGTGGCTGCATGGAAACGCACCCTTATGGGTCATTCTGACAAATAATGTCTGCGTAGTGCTGCTCCGAGTCAATAGCCGCATAGAAAAAGCGCCATCGTCAGGGAGAAGGGGAAGTCGGGGGGATGCCGGACGTGGGTGTCAGCGAAAGCGGGTGGAAAGAGCGAGCGTCAGCGTTCCAGCTCGCCCTCGCCTGCTTCGCACGCTTGCTCGTCCATGAGTTCGTCCAGGTCCTCCAACCAGAGGCGGTCCTCAAGCTGTTCCTCGAGAAATTCATCCATGGCGTTCCCTCCTTTTTCTTGCTGTTGTTGAGACTATAGACACACCGGTCTGAAGACCGGGCATGCGCAGTCTGGTGCGCGCGTGTTACAACTCGTTGAAAACAGGATTCCCGCCGGGATCGATTCCCGGTTCGGGCGAAGAAATGGCGGACCGGACGGGACTCGAACCCGCGACCTCCGGCGTGACAGGCCGGCATTCTGACCTACTGAACTACCGGTCCGCTTCTGGTGGGTGGTGCTGGGCTCGAACCAGCGACCCTCTGCTTGTAAGGCAGATGCTCTCCCAACTGAGCTAACCACCCGGGGAGAGAGCGCTATTCTAGGGATTCGCCCTGTGGTGTCAACGTCCCTGGCCGAATTTCTCGACGCTTGTTCACCCATTGGCCAGCGCGGGCACCAGGACTTCGCCCCGCATGAGCGCCCGAGCCGAACGGCCCAGCGTCACATGTTGAGCATACCAGTGCGTGCGCGCTTGATAGACCCGTGCCGCCAGCTCCATGCGACCGGCGGCATGGCCCAGCCACAGGGGCTGATCCTGACACTCGCCACCCAGGGCTTCAGCCACGAGCGTGTCCGGCAGGGCCGCCGCAGCAGCCAATGAGACCGCACCTGTACCGGTGAAGGCATGATGAGACCGACCCATGGATAAAATGCGCGCACACAGCGCCACTTCATCCTCGGCCACAATCGAGCCGCTGGTGGTGCTGTACCGGGCGGCCGGGCCCACCAACGCGATCTTGGGCGTAGCGGGGCGATAGCGGCTGGCGTCTCGGGCGTTACCGGCCAACCCCAGGTGCACCGCGGCCGCGGCCCGGACAGCCTCAAGCCTGTGCAGCAATCCGGTATCGGCATTCAGCTCCGCCGGGGTCTCGGTGGCCGTACAACCGAAATCCGGGGCGCGGCAAAAAACCGTGGCATTACCGGCGTCCACCAGCGTGGCCTCCACCCGGCCTACGCCGGCGACGTCCAGTTCATCCACGGGCGAACCTGTGGGCAGCACACCCGCCTCACCCGACGGCTCCAGAAAATCCACGGCGATCCGTGCGCCGGCATGACTGACGCCGTCGACCGCATAATCGCCCTCCGCGGCGGCAAAGCCGTCCGGCGTCACCGGCACAAGCGCCTCGATCTGTTGATCCAGGTTGCACTGGTGAATACGCACGCGGACTTCGCCGGTGCCCGCGGGTACGGCCACCAGACCCTGATCCACGGCAAAGGCGGCCACGGCCGCTGTGAGATTGCCGCAGTTGCCGGAATAATCGATATGAGGTTCACGGATGGCGACATGACCGAACAGATAATCCACATCTGTGTGCGCGTTCTCCGAGGGCCCCACTACACAGACCTTGCTGGTACTGGAGGTAGCACCACCCAGACCGTCCATCTGGCTACCGTAAGGGTCAGGGCTGCCCAGCACGCGCAAAAACAACTGATCCCGGACAGCCGGATCGGCGGGCAGATCTTTCGGCTGAAAAAAAATGCCTTTGCTGGTGCCGCCGCGCATCCATACAGCGGGAACCGCGATCTGGCTCATATCAGCCCTGCCCTTCGCCAATGACCCGCTCTAGCATGATCCGGGCCAGCTCTTCCATGTCCACACTACCGTCGTGATGGAACCAGTTGGCGGTCCAGCTGGTCATGCCGTTGAGCAGACGGCGCATAATGAAAGGATCCGCCCGGAAGCTGCCCTGCTGGTGCAACTCACCCAGCACATCCAGCCAGAGCTGTTCATAGATCTCGCGCAGCGCCAGCGCCTGCTGCTGGCGATCCGGGGACAGGCAACGCCATTCCTGGACCAGCACAACCATGGCCTCACTGGTGTCGCCCACAATGGACTGCAGTTCGCCCCGGATCAGTGCCAGCAAACGCCCCTCGGCCGTGTCTTCCGCCGCTATCAGCTCGCGCAAGCGCTGCGTATTGAACCGGATTACCTCTTCCATGACGGCAAAGAGAATGTCTTCCTTGGAATTGAAATGATGGAAGAGGCTGCCGCTCTGGATGCCCACTTCACGCGCAATGGCGCGCACCGTGGTGCGGTCGAAGCCGTGCTGGCGAAACAGCCGGGCCGCCGCACTCAGCAGCTTGCCGCGCGGGGAATCCTCCATGCCGTTAATCAATGGCGCCTTTGCCGTCATCTCATGCCCCTGAATACAAAACCGGGAGCCCGGATGGTGTCGACGCGGTCCGTAATACCCGGGATGTTGTCACTCGGTTTACACACCAAGCGCTTGCTTGGTAGCGTACCTGAAAGATGAGGAATTGCAAAAGCCGTTGCGATTTCCGCGGGCTCAACCCAGCGCAAAGGGGGCATCATGAGTGACCAACCTATCCGTATCGGCTGTGCCGCAGGCTTCTGGGGCGACACCAACAGCGCCGCCTTTCAGCTGGTGCGCCAGACGCCGCTGGACTATCTGGTGTTCGATTATCTCGCGGAAGTAACCCTGTCTATCATGGCCGGCGCGCGCATGCAGGACCCCGAAGCCGGCTATGCCCATGATTTCGTCAAGCAGGTGATGGCGCCGCTGGCCACCGAGATCCGGGACAACAACATCAAGGTGATCAGCAACGCCGGTGGCGTGAACCCGCACGCCTGCCGCAAGGCACTGCAGGAAGCCTTCGAGGCCGCGGGCGTGGAACTCAAAATTGCCCTGGTGGAAGGCGACGACCTGAATCAGCGCCGGGACGAATTCAGCGCGTGCACCGAGATGGATACCGGAGCCTCCCTGCCCCCGGTGACAGTGACCATGAACGCCTACCTCGGAGCCACGCCGATTCAACAGGCGCTGGACGCAGGCGCGGATATTGTCCTGACGGGCCGCATCACCGACTCGGCACTGGTACTGGGTCCGTTGCTGCACGAATTCCGCTGGTCGGCGGACGACTACGACAAGCTGGCCCAGGGCTCACTGGCCGGTCACATCATCGAATGCGGCGCTCAGTGCACCGGCGGCAACTTTACGGACTGGGAGGACGTGCCCCACTACGACAACATGGGCTTCCCGGTAGCCGAATGCGCGGCCGACGGCAGTTTTACCGTGACCAAACCGGACAACACGGGCGGTCTCGTCACACCGGCGACCGTGGGCGAGCAGATCGTTTATGAAATCGGCGATCCCCGCGCCTATATACTGCCCGATGTGGTTTGCGACTTTACCGGGGTACAGCTGGAACAATCGGATAAGAACCGGGTCCGGGTCACAGGCGCCTGCGGTCGGCCCCCCACGGATCAATATAAGGTGTCCGCCACAATACCCGACGGTCAGCGGCTAACCGCGAGCTTTCTTATCGCGGGCATGGACGCGCCCCGGAAAGCGCAAAGCACCACCGACGCCATCGTCACCAAAGTGCGCGGTATTCTGCAGCAGATGGCCATGGCGGATTTCCGCGACGTCAATGTCGAACTGCTCGGAACCGAAACCACCTATGGTGCTCAGGGCCGGCGTTCGGATACCCGGGAAGTCGTGGTCAAGCTGGCGGCTCTCCATGATGACAAGAAGGCACTGGCGATTCTGGGCCGCGAAATCGCCCAGGCGGCCACGGGCATGGCCCCCGGACTCACCGGGCTGGTGGGCGGCCGCCCCAAACCCCAGCCACGCATCCGGCTCTTTTCCACTCTGGTGGACCGAAACAAGGTGCCCGCACAGGTGGACCTGAACGGCGAGACCTTTGAGGTAGCCCCGCCCGAGGGTCAGCCCCTGGATACCAGCGCTCTGCCGGACACGAACGGAACGGACACCGCTACGGGCGACAAGACCGTGCCGCTGATCCGACTGGCCTATGGGCGTTCCGGGGACAAGGGTAATCACGCCAATATCGGCGTGATCGCCCGCAAACCCGAGTATCTCCCCTACCTGCGTGCCGCCCTGTCCGAGGCAGCGGTGACCGCCTTCATGAACCATGTACTGGATCCGGACACCGGCTCGGTGGAGCGCTGGGAGCTGCCGGGTTTTGACGCCTTCAACTTCCTGCTCCGCAATGCCCTGGGCGGCGGCGGCATCGCCTCACTGCGCATTGACCCCCAGGGCAAGGCCTTTGCCCAGCAGCTGCTGGAGTTTCCGGTACCGGTATCGAGCGAAATCGCGCGGGAGGTAAGTGCGTGAATCCGCTCCTTGCCGCTGTGGGAGGGGCGTGCTCGCCCCGATCCCATTCCAGAGATTCTGGAAGGCCGTCGGGGCGAGGACGCCCCTCCCACGGAAGCCGCTTCCGCAACGAAGCTTTCAGAAACAACGAGGAATAGGAAACAGGATATCGACATGCCCTATCGTTCCGTTTTTAAAGAAAATCTCTTTCAGGATCAGGCCCTGATTGTCACCGGGGGTGGCAGCGGCATCGGACGCTGTGTCGCCCATGAGCTGGCCAGCCTGGGCGCGCGCGTGGTGCTGGTAGGCCGCACGGAGGACAAGCTTCGGGACGTGGCTGCCGAGATTCATGAAGACGGCGGCCAGGCGTTCTGGCACAGCTGTGACATCCGCGACGAGGACAAGGTGCGTGAAACAGTAGGTGCCATCTACGCAGAACAGGGCGTAGTGCATGGCCTCGTTAATAACGCGGGCGGTCAGTTCCCCTCGCCGCTGGCCGCCATCAGCCAGAAGGGCTGGGAAACCGTGGTGCGCACCAACCTGACCGGTGGTTTCATCATGGCGCGTGAGGTCTACACCCAGGGCATGAACCGGAATGGCGGCGCTATTGTGAACATCGATATGTGGGGTGGCATGCCCGGCATGGGCCACTCGGGTGCGGCGCGCGCGGGTATGGACAACTTCACCCAAACCGCCGCGGTAGAATGGGCCAGCTCGGGCGTACGCGTAAACGCGGTGGCACCGGGCTGGATCGCCTCCAGCGGCATGGACACCTATCCCGAGGGCTTCAAACAGGTGGTCAAGACGCTCAAGGACGCCGTACCGCTGAAACGCATGGGTATGGAGGCGGAAGTCTCGAGCGCTATCTGTTTTCTGCTGAGCGAGGCGGCCGCCTTTATCAGTGGCGACACCCTGCGCATTGACGGCGCCGCGAGCCAGGGCAATCCGGCCATTTTCCCGCTCCCTGATCACGACAATTCCCGACCCTTCGAGGGCTTCCATCGGGCGGTGATCCCGGAAGCACTCAAGGATCTGTAACGCACATCAAGTCCGCTGGACCGAGGTCATCATGCCGGTACTGGAATCACAAGTCGACACGCACTCCGAGGAATTTCAGCGCAACCATGCGGCCTTGCTGGCGGCGGTGGACGAATTCCGCGACATTGAACAAAAAGTTACAGAACACGCGGAAAGCAAGCGCGAGAAGTTCGAAAAACGCGGCCAGCTGTTGCCCCATGAACGCGTCCAGCGTCTGCTCGATCCGGGCTCGCCCTGGCTGAGTCTGCTGGGGCTGGCCGGCTACAAGATGCATGACGACAAGGACGGCACCGAGGCGGGCGGCGGCAGCATCGCCGGCATCGGCTATGTCGCCGGCGTGCGCTGTCTGGTGTCCGCTTCCAACTCCGCCATCAAGGGCGGCACCGTCTCGCCCGCCGGGCTGGAAAAGAGTCTGCGGCTGCAGGAAATCGCGGCCCAGCAGAAACTGCCCATGATTGCCCTGTCCGAGTCCGGCGGCGCCAATCTCAACTACGCCTCGGAAATCTTCGTCAAGGGCGCGCGAACCTTTGCCAATCAGGCGCGCCTGTCCGCCCAGGGCGTACCCCAGATCACGGTGGTGCACGGCAACGCCACGGCCGGGGGTGCCTATCAGCCCGGGCTGTCGGATTACTGCATTGTGGTGCGCAACAAGGCCAAGATGTTTCTGGCCGGTCCGCCCCTGTTGAAAGCCGCTACCGGCGAAGTCGCCACGGACGAAGACCTGGGCGGCGCAGAAATGCACGCCGAGATGGCGGGCACGGCCGAGTATCTGGCCGAGAACGACGCCGACGGCATTCGCCAGGCGCGCGAAATCCTGGACATGCTGCAGTGGGATCCGGCCAATGGGCCCGAACACGACAACGACATCAAACCGCCGCGCTATGACGCCGAGGAATTGCTGGGCGTGGTGCCCGAGGATCCCAAAAAACCCTATGATGTGCGCGAGGTCGTCGCGCGCATTGCTGACGATTCCGAGTTTCTGGATTTCAAGAATGACTGGGATAGCGCCACCGTATGCGGCTGGATGAAGCTCCAGGGGCACCCCGTAGGTGTGATCGGCAACAATGGCCCCATCACCCCGCGCGGTGCAGCCAAGACGGCGCAGTTCATTCAACTGTGCGATCAATCCGACCGGCCCTTGCTCTTCCTGCACAACACCACGGGTTTCATGGTGGGCACGGACTCGGAACAGAACGGCGTCATCAAACACGGCTCCAAGATGATCCAGGCCGTGGCCAATGCCCGGGTGCCCCGCATCAGCATCGTCATCGGCGGCTCCTACGGTGCCGGCAACTACGCCATGTGCGGGCGGGGGCTGGACCCGGAATTCATCTTCGCCTGGCCCAATAGCCGCACGGCGGTCATGGGGGGCGAACAGGCGGGCAAAGTCATGCGCATTGTCGCCGAGGAAAAACAGAAGGCCCAGGGCATGGAGCCGGATGAGAAAACCCTGGAGATGATGGAACAAAGCACGGCCCAGAACCTGAACAGTCAGTCCACGGCGCTGTACGGCACGGCCCGCCAGTGGGACGACGGTTTGATCGACCCGCGCGATACCCGCGAAGTCGTGGCGTATTGCCTGGATATCTGCCGCGACGCCCAGCGCCGCGATCTCAAGAGCAACACCTTCGGAGTCGCCCGACTCTAGAGGCCCAAAGACGGCCGCGTTTTGTGAAGTGGAGAAAAGCCATGATTTTGACCGAAGAACATGAAGCCATGCGCCGCACCATGCGGGACTTCGTCGAGAAGGAACTCAATCCCCATGTCGACGAATGGGAAGAAGCCGGTCGATTCCCCACCCATGAAGTCTTCAAGAAGATGGGGGATCTGGGCCTGCTGGGCGTGTCCAAGCCGGAACAATACGGTGGCCTGGGTCTGGATTATTCCTACAACCTGGCCGTGGCGGAAGAACTCGGCCTTTGCGAGTGCGGCGGCGTCCCCCTGTCCATCGGCGTGCAAACGGATATGGCCACACCGGCACTCGCGCGCTTCGGCTCCGACGAACTCTGCCGTGAATTTCTGACCCCGGCTATTGCCGGCGAAAAGGTGGCCAGCATTGCCGTGAGCGAGCCCCAGGCGGGCTCGGACGTGGCGGGCATCAAGACCCGCGCGGACAAGGACGGCGACGACTACATCATCAATGGCACCAAGATGTGGATCACCAATGCGCCGTCGGCGGACTTTTTCTGTCTGCTCGCCAACACCTCCGAGGGCAAGCCCCATCAAAACAAGTCGTTGATCGTAGTGCCCGGCGACGCCCC
>CAYPKI010000005.1:15807-25286 GCA_964411265.1 uncultured Alcanivorax sp.
TCAACGTGGACCAGCCGCTCAACAAGCTGGGCATGCGTTCGTCGGAAACCGCCCAGGTGTTTTTCGACAATGTCCGCGTACCACAACGCAACCTGATCGGCGAGGAAGGCGCTGGCTTCACGATGCAGATGATCCAGTTCCAGGAGGAACGCCTCTGGGGCGCGGCCAGCGGTATCAAGGGCTACGACATGCTGATCCAGAAGACCATCGAATATGCCCGCGAGCGGGAACTCTTTGGCACGCCGTTGCTGGATAACCAGTCCGTGCATTTCCGCCTCGCGGAGCTGCAGACCGAAGTGGAGGAGCTGCGCTCGCTGATCTGGCGCGGCGCGGAGGAATACATTAACGGGGGCGACGTAACGCAGCTGGCATCCATGGCCAAGCTCAAATCCGGCCGGCTGTCTCGCGAGGTGCCGGACAGCTGTCTGCAGTACTGGGGCGGCAACGGCTTCATGTGGGAAAACCCCGCGGCGCGGCATCTGCGCGACGGGCGCCTGGCGTCCATCGGCGGCGGCGCCGACGAGGTAATGCTGGGCATTATCGCCAAGACCATGGGCACATTACCGGGCAAGAAGAAATAGCCCGCTGTATGCTGATTATCTTCTTCAAGGGGACGACACCATGACCCTGCCAACAACCGAGACAATCAAGCTGGAACGTAGCGGACCCTTTCTGCATATAACGCTCAACCGACCCGAAAGCCGCAATGCCATGAGCCTGGCGATGGTGGATGAACTTCTGGCCGTATTTGATGCCGTGGAAGCCGATACGGCCATTCGCGCGCTGGTTGTTCGCGGCGCCGACGGCCACTTCTGTGCCGGCGGCGATATCAAGGACATGTCGGGGGCGCGGCAGCAAGCCGCCGACGGCGACCCGGATGCGTTCTTCCATCTCAACCGCCGCTTCGGCGAAATGATTACCCGCGCCCAGGAGTTGCCCGTAACCATGGTGGCGGTACTCGAGGGCGCCGTTATGGGCGGCGGCTTCGGCCTGGCCTGTGTCACCGATATTGCCCTGGCGGACAGCGGCGCGAAGTTCGGCCTGCCGGAAACCTCCCTGGGTGTCATCCCCGCGCAGATCGCGCCCTTTGTGGTGCAACGAATCGGCCTGACCCAGACCCGGCGCCTGGCGCTTACGGCCGCGCGCATCGACGGCGAGCAGGCCCTCCGGCTGGGGTTGGTGCACGAGGTGCACGCGGCTGAGCAGCTGGACGAAGCCCTGAAAGCCACGCTGGACGCCGTTCGCCAGTGCGCGCCCGATGCCAGCCGGCGCACCAAACAGCTCATGCTGGACGTGGGCCGTTTCCCCATGGAGGAACTGCTGGACGGCGCAGCCCGGGATTTCGCTGCGGCGGTGGCCGGTGAGGAAGGTCAGGAAGGCACGCTGGCCTTCATGCAGAAACGGGCCCCTGCCTGGGCTACCGACGACTCGGAAGAAGGCTGACACCATGAGCTTCGAAAAAATCCTGGTCGCCAACCGGGGCGAGATCGCCTGCCGGATCATTCAGACCGCGCGCAGCCTGGGCTACCGGACGGTAGCGGTCTACAGCGAGGCAGATCGCCAGGCGCGCGCGTCCGCGCTGGCCGACGAAGCGGTGTTCATCGGCCCGGCCACGGCGGCGCAGTCCTATCTATCCATCGAGGCAATGATCGACGCCTGCCGCAAGACCGGCGCCGACGCCGTGCATCCGGGCTATGGTTTTCTTTCGGAAAACACGGATTTCGCGGCCGCCTGTGCCGATGCCGGCGTCACCTTTATCGGCCCGCCCGCCGAGGCCATTCGGCTCATGGGTTCCAAGCGCCACTCCAAGATCGCCATGCAGGAAGCGGACGTACCCTGTATTCCCGGGTACGACGGGGAGAAACAGGACGACGAGACCCTGATCGCCGAGGCACAGCGCATCGGCCTGCCGCTCATGATCAAGGCCAGTGCCGGCGGCGGCGGCCGCGGCATGCGCGTGGTCACGGACCCGGATCAAATCGCGGAACAGCTGCGCAGTGCGCGCTCGGAATCGAAGAACGCCTTCGGGTCCGACGAGCTCATCCTGGAGCGGGCCGTCCTTCAACCGCGCCATGTGGAAATCCAGGTTTTCGCCGACCACCACGGCAACGTTATCCATCTGGGCGAGCGGGATTGTTCCATTCAGCGCCGGCACCAGAAGGTGGTGGAAGAAGCGCCCTGCCCGGTCATGACACCCGAACTGCGCGAGCAAATGGGTGCGGCGGCGGTGAATGCCGCCCGGGCCTGCGACTATGTCGGTGCCGGCACGGTGGAATTTCTGCTGGACCGGGACCACAACTTTTTTTTCCTGGAAATGAACACGCGCTTGCAGGTGGAGCACCCGGTTACCGAATGCATTACCGGTCAGGATCTGGTGGCGTGGCAGATCCGCGTGGCGCGCGGACAGGCGTTGCCGCTGGATCAGGATCAGGTTCGCTTCGAGGGCCACGCCATGGAGGTGCGTCTTTATGCCGAGGATCCGGCGCGGGACTTTATGCCGCTCACGGGGCCTGTCCTGAACTTCATACCCGCCGCGGGGGACGGCGTGCGACTGGACCATGGCCTGCGCGCGGGCGACGCGGTCACGAGTCACTATGATCCCATGCTGGCCAAGGTGATCGCATCGGGCCCCACGCGCGAGGACGCCCGGAGACGGCTGATTCGTGCCGTCGAGGACACCATACTCATGGGGCTGGAGGACAACCGCTATTTTCTGGCCTCGATCCTGCGGCATCCGGTTTTTGCCCGGGGCGAGGCCACTACCGCCTTCCTGGAAGAAGACTTCCCCCGGGAGGACGCCACAGCCCCGGAACCACCGGCACAGGCTCTGGCCCTGGCGGCGGCACTGCTGGGACAGCCTCATGGACCCAGGCGCGACTGGAGCAATGCTCAGCGGCAAACCCGGTCGGCGCTACTGGCTTATGGCGACCAGACCCGCAACGTCTTCCTGCACAGTGGCCGATCCGCGCTGGAAGCCGATGTCGATGGTACCGCCGTGGAGCTGAGTCTGGAGATGCTTACAGCCGAGCGCGTTAGCGCGCAACTGGATGGCGTGCGCCGGGAGCTTGCCTGGCACCGCGACGACAACGAACTCTGGCTGGCCTGGCCGGGGCGCATGTTGCGCCTGGAGGATCAGACTCATCTGCCGCCCCGGGCTGCGGAGGGCGCCGGCAGCGGCCGCATCCGCGCCCCCATGGACGGGGCCGTGCTGGATGTGCGCTGTGCCCCGGGCGATAGCGTCCAGAAAGGGGATGCGCTGGTGCTTCTGGAAGCCATGAAAATCGAGCACTCGCTCACCGCCGACCGGGACGGGGAGGTGGCCGACGTCTCTGTAAACACCGGAGACCAGGTCAAGGCGAAACAACTGCTGGTCGAACTGACGGCCGACGAGGAGTAACACCGGTCTCTTGCCTGAACCGTACCGGGCGGGTAAGGTTAGCGTCCGCTGGTATACACGGCGGTGACGCCTGCCGCGTCCACCGCGACTGGATCATTCCGGACCCGTCCTGGCGGTCCGGGCAAATAGAAAAGACAAACGGAGCTCCCATGAGCAACGACGACCTGATTACGTTGCCCCAGATTATTTCCCGGGTGCCCAAAGTAATGGCCAATCTGCCCAGCTTTATCAAGGGCCAGAAGATGAGCAAGTTCAACGACCCGAACGAGCCCATCGGTCTGGGGCTGGGCATCCAGCGCGCCGTGGACATGAACCCCAATGGCGCCGCCGTGCTTCATGGCGACACGCAGCTTACCTACACACAGTTCAACGCCTGGGCCAACCGGATCGCCGACTACCTGCTCTCCATCGGTCTGAAAAAGGGTGACGTGGTGGCGGTGGATATCGAAAACCGGCCCGAGCTGCTGGCCATCGTTGTGGGCTGCGCCAAGATCGGGGTTTGCAACGCGCTGATCAACACATCCCAGAAAGGCCGAGTGCTGGTGCACAGCTACAACCTGGTCAAGCCCAAACTGGCGTTTGTGGGCGAGGAACGGCGCGACAAGATCGAAGAAGTGCGGGACCAGCTGGAATTGGCGGAAGATAGCTTCTACTGGCTTGCCGATCAGGACACCCTGGAAGCGCCGGGCGAGGAACCCGCGGGCTATACCAATCTGGCCAAGGTGATCCGGGACTGCTCTTCGGAAAACCCGGATACGGTCAATCATATCTACATGAAAGACCCGCTGTTCTACATCTACACCTCCGGAACCACAGGACTGCCCAAGGCAGTGGTATTCAACCACGGCCGCTGGTGGAAGGCCTTCGGGGGCTTCGGCTTTACCGCCGTGCGCCTGGACAAGCATGACCGCATGTATTGCACCCTGCCCTTCTACCACGCCACAGGCATGGTCATCTGCTGGGCCTCCGCCATTGCCGGTGGTGCCGGGCTGGTACTCGCGCGCCGGTTCTCGGCCACGCGCTTCTGGGACGATATCCGTCACTATGACTGCACGGCCTTCGGCTATGTGGGCGAATTGTGCCGCTACCTCTATGAACAACCAGAGAAACCCAACGACCGGGATAACAAGGTTCACACCATCGTGGGCAATGGCCTGCGACCCAATATCTGGAAGCAGTTCAAGGAACGCTTCGGCATTGAGCGCGTAGTCGAGCTTTACGCCTCGTCCGAGGGCAATGTCGCTTTCACCAATGTGTTCAACTTTGACAATACCGTGGGCTTCTCGCCTGTGGACTACGCCATCGTCAAGTTCGATCAGGAAAATGAAGAACCCATCCGGGGCAAGGACGGCTTCATGATGGCCGTCAAAAAGGGGGAAGCAGGCTTGCTCATGGGCAAGATCACTGACGAGACCCCCTTCGACGGTTACACCGACAAGGAAAAGACCGAAAAATCCATTGTCCGGGACGTCTTCGAAAAGGGAGACGCCTACTTCAACACCGGCGACATGATGCGCGATATCGGCTATCGCCATGCGCAGTTCGTCGATCGGCTGGGCGACACCTTCCGGTGGAAGGGCGAGAATGTGTCCACGACCGAGGTGGAGCAGATCATGGATGGCGCGGACGGCGTCACCGAGACGGTTGTCTATGGCGTGGAAATTCCCGGCACCAACGGCCGGGCCGGCATGGCCTGTGTGCGCCTGGATACAGAGGCGGAAAATTTCGATTGGCAGAATCTTGCAAACTTCCTCAAGCAAGAGCTCCCGCCTTATGCCATCCCGATCTTCATCCGTGTAACCACGAGCGCCATGCAGACCACCGGCACCTTCAAGCACCAGAAGACCGATCTGAAGAAAGAAGGTTATGACCTGAGCCAGCAGGACAATCCGGTCTATGCCTGGTTACCCGGCGAGGACTATTACCAGCCCTTCACGCCGGAAAAGCAGAAAGCGGTGGAGAACAACGAATACCGCTTCTGAGCCTTTCCACACCGGTCCGGGCCTCGAACCCGGACCGACTCCCCTGCCGACCTGTGTACAAAATCACAAATTCAGCCGTTATTCCGATCCTGATCCGCCGCTCAGCGGTTTGTGGACAACTTTGGGGACAAAAAAACCCCCGATTCAGAGTCCGCGCTTACCTCTCACGCGCCAAGTCAAGACGGTATAACGGCAATCTATTTTTTTATTTTAAATCAGATAGTTAAAAATTTTTCCTCACGTCTATTGTTACTAAAGCTGGATAAACTATAACTGGTACAAGGGCCGGGCCAGTGTGGATAAATGAGCAGTTCGGGGAACCGGTGCAGCGATTGCCCGTCCGACTTATTTTCCACAAAAACTGTGGATAAGTTTGTGAATAACAGGTGACAGCGCGCGTGAAACGCCCGTGAAACCTGCACTGTCCCGAATTGGTTTATTTTTAAACAATACTTATTATTTTCTTTAAAAACAGCAACTTACACTGGGAGAACGGGGCTATGGTACGCTGGTGCCGAAAAAGCCCGTGCCGACAGGAAGTTAGCGGGCCTCCACCTTTTATCGGCTCTGCAGCACCGTTGAGCCGCTCTGGACGCTTGCCGGGCCCGAGCTTCCGGCTGCAGTCTCATTGCCCGCTTTATAGACAAAAAAAACGGGCAACAGGGGATGTTGCCCGTAAAGAACACCGCCAGGGGTTGGCGGTATGCACCTGGAGAATTACTGCTCGTCTCGATCGCTGTCGCGATCACTACTATCCTCTTGCTCTTCGCCGGACTGTTCCTCGAGCGCTTCGGTGAGTTCCCGTACCCGCTGCTGCAGGGCTTCCACCTCGCGCTTGTTGGGAATGCCCAGACGCGACAGGGCCTTGTTCAGCCGCTCGTCGAAGGCGCCTTCCATCTTGTCCATGGTCTCGCCGGTGCGGCTGCGCACCCGCTCCTTGATCTCCTCGACCCGGGACTCGGACTTGTCCTGGGTACTGGACTCCAGCGACCGGCCGATATCCACCAGAGTATCGAAAAACCGGCTGCCTTCTTCTTCGGCGCGGGCAAAGGCCCCTAGACCCGCGAGCCAGATCTGATGAGTATACTTGCGCAGATCACGAGGACCGCCCTTCAGCCCCTTAAGCGGGTTGGTGCCATCCTCTTCTTCTTCCTGCGAATCGGACATGTCCGACGTTCTCCTCAGATCAATACCGTCAGCCAATACGGCCAACAACAGAATCAACGCGTGAATACATGATTAGGCTAACGACTTGGCTACTATTAACCGGCAAAAATTGTCGAACAGTCAGGCAGGACGAGCGCTAAAATAACCCGTGATTCGCCGGGCGGAGTGTCAGGCCAGTCCAAAGATAAAAATGAGTTGGCAAAGCCCGGCCGTGGCGCCCAGGAAACCGCCTACCAGGATCAGGATCCACTCGTCCTCCTGGAAGGCGGGCCGGAGCAGGTTCTGGAATTCCTCGGAACTGAGCTCTTCCATGCGCTCGCGCATGATGCGCTCCACCACCAGACCACGCTCGCGGTTGAACTCTTCATCCTCGAACGGCTCCAGCGAAAAGTCGATAGCCTTCTCTTCCACGGCCTTCTTGATGTCGTGATACCCCTCCGGGCCCACAGTGAGCTGCGCGGCTGTGCGAACCACGCCGCCATCAAGCAGGGGCTTGAGGTGCTTTTTGATCAACGCCTTGGTGCGGTCCCCCCGGGGGCCGTTAAGCACCTGGTACATGATGTTGTGCAGCGTTACCACCTCGGCCGTGGTAAGCCGGGCGAAGCTCTCCGCCACATCCTTCTGGCGCTTGAGAAACAGGCCCTGGAGGCGGAAAGGACCAACCTTGACCGGATTCAGGGGCCGGAAAATCACATTCAGCGCCATCCAGTTCGTGGCGATGCCCACCAGAAAGCCAAAGAAGGGCAGGACCCAGTTCATGGGTACCATAATGAAGACCGGAATCTGGATCATGCCGAAGAGGAAACCGAAATAAAAACCAGAGTTAATGACGAACTTGAACTCCGGCTCGCCCACTTCCTTGAAAACCCGGACCAGCAACTCCTTATCCGATTCCATCTGGGTGGTAATCATGTGCTTGAGATCGACCAGATTCTCGATATTGGTGCTGATATCGTCCACCAGATTGTCGATCAGCTCCGGCACCATGCGCCGCGCCCGGCTGTAGACGCGTTGCTTGACCACCAGCGGCAGGTTATCCCATAGGACACCATTGCGCTCGCTCATGATCTCGTCGGTATACTCCTCGATACGCGCCTGGGTGGAGCGCGTCAGGTGGGCGGCAATCTTCTCGGGCTCCATCTCACGGAAGAACTCATCCAGACTGCCCAGCTTCTGCAGGGTCTTGTCCACGACAATATCCGCCATCTTGGTGACCTTGGCGGGGATAATGCCTTGCCAGCCCAGATAGGGACGGATACCAACGAATTCCAGCGGGAAGAAGGTCATCTGGACCGCCATCCAGTTGGTGACCCAGCCTACACCACCGGCAATAAACGGAAGGGCGAGGTATTTGAAAAAATCCGGATCAGATAGCCAGGATTCCAGCATGCGAACGAAGACTCCCCTACGGGAGGAGGCACAGACGTCCTTCTCCCAGCCCTGAAAAAAAGCTGAACCCCCCGGCACGGCAGGCCTGCCCCCGGGCGGCCTCCTCTACCATCGAGGCTGAAAACATTGTATACGCTCGCGCGCGCGGAAGGTAAGCCGTTGCCGGAAATTTGTACTGTTTCCGGGCAATGAAAGCCCGGTTCAATGTAAAATAACGGTTTTCGGGCGAGATTATCCGAACCCATGGACGATCAGTCTTCGGCAACACGATTACTGGTATTGGGCACGCTGGAAACGCTGCTCAACCAGACCCTGGTTTTCTCGCCCGATGCACGCGAGCACCTGGCGCCGCTGCACGGGACCGTTGTGCGGGTGCGCATGGAAAAGCCCATGGCTGTGCTCTATATTCTGGTGTACGAGGATGGCGTCGAGGTAATGCAGGACTTCGAGGGCCATGTCGACGTACGCGTCCGCGCGCCCCTGGGGGCGCTCTTGCAGTGGACCATCGCGCCCGGTAGCGAGGCCGCACGCGAGAATATCCGTGTTCTGGGCCCGGATGAACAGGTCCTCCAGCTGCAACGCGCCATGGAGGCCTTCGGCATCTGGGAAGGCATTCGGCAATGGCTGGAGAAGCATGTCCAGCTGGACCAACTGCTGAATCTGCTGCGACACCAGGATCCGGCATGGCTGAGCCAGCTGCACGGCCTGCCCGCGCAGATGCAGGAGCTCAACCGGGAACTGGCCCGTCAACGCCTGCTGCAGGAAGATATCCTCGCCGAGATCCGGGCCCTGAAAGTCAGCCTGAGTCGTGAAAGGCGGCTGGATTTGTTCTGCCTTTTCACGGGCCTGGCGCTGCTGATGGGCGCACTGGCGACTGCCAGCGGCCACTTACCGCCGCTGGTGGTAACCGGCGATGAAGCCACCCAGGCCCTGCTGCTGGGCAGCCTGGGGCTGACGCTGATTCTATCGCGGATTCTCTTCGGCCATCGCTACAGCTGACCGTTAGTCGCGGCTACGGCGGCGGCTGCCGCGAGAGCGACCAAAGACGCGATTGACACGCTCCTCCACGATTTCCGCGCTGCTCCGCGCCAGATTCCGGGTAGTGCCTTCCAGGACCTCGCGGCTACCCAGCGCGGTCACTCCTTCCACCAGACCGGCGCGGACGGCCTCTTCCACACGCTCGCCGATGACCTCCGACGCCTCATCCAGTCGGTAGCGAAACTCATCATCCAGCTGTTTCATGAGGCTGGGCCGGATCCACAGCTGAAACCAGGCGAAAGCCATGACACAGGTCAGCAGGCTGCTCAGCAGGGCGGTGGCAACGATCAATAGCCAGTTCACGATTCTCTCCGTCCGAGCTTTGCCACCATTGTCCCTGAAAGGCGAACCCGGGTCATCCGCGCTGGCAGGCGTTGAAAAACCCCTTGCGCACTCAGCGCGCCGTGCTGGGGCTTTCAGGCTGGCCCGCGGGCATCGTTGCCATTGTTCCACGGGGGCAGCCCCCCGCCTTCAAAGTAAACCTCGATGGCTGCAAAGCCTGCTAG
>CAYPKI010000006.1:0-2512 GCA_964411265.1 uncultured Alcanivorax sp.
TCTATTGCTACCCGACGATGGCCTTAACAGGCTCATGGAGCTCTGCCCCCGGATTCAAGGCCGGTTATCCGGAAGCGGATGGGTTCAGCCATTCGATCAAATCATTGGGTGGCATCGCGCGGGCGAGGTAATAGCCCTGGATGAGATCGCAACCAAGTTCCCGCAGCAATTCCGCCGTAGCGGCATCTTCCACGCCCTCGCCCACCACCCGATAGCCCAAACTGTGGCTCATCTCAACAGTGGTGCGCACAATCAGCCGCGCATCCGGCTGGTGCTGAATGTCGTGTATCAAAGCCTTGTCGATCTTGATCTCCGAAGCAGGCAACTGCTTGAGATAGGATAGCGAGGAATAGCCAGAACCGAAATCATCGATGGCCATACGCACGCCCGCTTCGTTCAGTTCGCTCAGCACGTGCATGGCCGCCCCGGGATCCACCATCATAGCCGTTTCCGTTAATTCGATGATCAAGCCGCGGCCCGACCGCGGACGCTCGTCCAGCAGCCGCCGCACGAAGCTCACAAAATCCGGCTCGCGCAGGTTGTTGGCCGAGACATTTACGGACACGCGTATGTCGCCGTGGCCGGCATCTACCAACCGCTCGCGCATTTGCAGGGCTTGCGCCACGACCCAGCGCGTAAGCGGTTTGATCAGGCCGGTTTCCTCGGCCACGGCCACCACCAGATCCAGCCCCAGATCCTGGTCGGGCCAGCGCAGCAAGGCCTCCAGCCCGCACACGCGGTTGCCCGCGTAGCCGAACTGCGGCTGGAAATGAAGCTCCAGTTCATCCGCTTCGATTGCGCGGCGGAGATCCGCAGCCAGGGTCAAGCGTTCGGTACTGTAAATATCGCTATTGGGCTGGTAGCGGGCCAGGTGGTTCAAACGGGCCTCGTCCGATTCCTGGGCAATAAAGGCTCTACGGATCAGCGTGCTCGCATCATCCCCATGGTCCGGATGCACGGCGAAGCCCGCGTTGATGTTGAGCGGCAGCTGCATACCCAGAAATTCGAACGGCTCGCGCAGGCGCTCGACCAGAGGATTCAGTTCTCCATGGCCGCGCCCTTCATCATCGGCATCCAGTAACAGAGCAAAGCGTGCCGTCTCCAGCGACGAAACCTGGTGTTGCGCACGATCGGTATCTTCCACCCAACGGACGGCGGACAAACGCCGCGCCTTCTCATCCAGGTGTACAGAAATGGCACCCATCAACTCTTCCGTATTGGCGTGGCCCAGCGTCTTCAGAATGTCCTGGTAATTGGTGATCTGCAGCACCACAACGAGATGGCGCTGGTGCGGGTGGGCACGCAGCACATTACTGACCGTCATTTCAAACGACGTACGATTGGGCAGCCCGGTGATGGGATGATGCAGAGCCTGATCCACCAGCCGCAGCTCCGCCGCGCGCCGTTCCGCGTACTCGCGCAAGCGCTGATCCTGAGCCTGGATGCGTTCCGAGCGCTCCCGGTAAAGACGCTCCGCCAGCGCCAGGGTCAGCAGTATGGCCTCCACCGCCGAACCGATTTGCACGCCGTATGCGGTGAACACATTGGTGGGCAAAACCCCCAGCTTGTTGAGTGCGGCGAGCAAAGCGCCAATGGTCAGCGCCGCCCAAGCCACGGTATAGAACTTCGCCGCCCGGTTGCCACGGGTCCATTCGATAGGCCCGATGACCAACAGCATACCGAAGGCGGGCAATGCCAGAAGCACGGAAAAACGCGTGGAAACGGAATACTCCAGCACAAAAGCACCCACGACAGCCACAGCGCCGAGAAGGATGCCGCCGCGGGCCAGATAATCCAGTACCGGATTGTTCCGATCCAGCCGCAGGAAAGACCGTGCGAACAAGGCCGAAAAGAAAATGGTACTAGGCACGGTCACCAGCACCAGCTGGTTATGCAGCCAGGGCGAATCCGGCCAGAGCACGGCGAAAGCGGTCCCGCGAATACTCGCCACGAAGGCAAGATAACTGGCGATGGTCAAAACATAGTAGAGGTAAGTGCGCTCGCGCAGCACCAGGAAAAAACCCAGATTAAAACAGATGATTACCAGCAAAATGCCGTAATAAAGCGCGTGGGCCTGGTCCTGAAAATTGAGGTGCTCGAAAAGCTCCACGGGTGCCCAGACTTCCAGCGGCACCTGAATGGCGCCTTCGGTAACCACCCGGACCAGTACCTGATAGTCGTGCTGTGGCTTGAGCGTCACCGGAAAAAGGAAATAGGGATGATGCACCGCACGGCCGCCATAGGGCCGCCGGTCGCCGGTGATCAGCTGGTCCGTCACCTGGCCGTCGCGGACCAGATAAAAACGCACATCATCCAGCTGGGGGTAACTGATACTGACCAGGCGCTCGACGGGCTCATCCGCCGGCACCCGCGGGCGGAGGCGGAACCAGTAGACGCGCTGGCCATAGCCGAAGTTGGGGCTGGCCCGCTCGGTGGTGCGCCACTCATCGGAACCCAGGACGGCCAGGGGGTCCGACGAATCCTTTTCCTCGGCAATCGCCCGATACTGCAG
>CAYPKI010000006.1:2522-5799 GCA_964411265.1 uncultured Alcanivorax sp.
CGCGGCCGTTCTGGAGGTCGAGGACCTCCGGTCGGACCGGTTGCTCGAACTCCCGGCCGGCACCAGGGCGAAGATGAGCGCCACCAAAACCACCTGTACGAGCCTGAGCATGGCCGATCCGTTTTTGTTGTTGTTGATAAGCGCACGCGTAGCGACAGCTGCACGGGCGGGCCCCGGGCTGTCGGCTTCCGCAGGCCTCATTCCCAACCTAAAGGATTCATCGCGGCTTTGCACCACCGCGGGGCCGGGGCAGGCCGGCACGCCCGACGCCTGACGCGAGGCTGTAACAACAAAAGCGCTGCACCATCGGAGCCCCAGCAAGCGGCTCCGGGCCGCGACCCGGTGCCGATTGTCGATGACCCGTACAAGGAGAGCCCATGGACGCCCATCAGCGCAGGACACTGGTGATTGTGGGGGGCGGCTTCGGCGGCATCTTTGCCGCGCGCGAACTGCGGCGCAAGCTCGACCCGGGCAGTTACAACATCGTACTCATCAGCGACCGCAACTATTTTGTGTTCCAGCCCCTGCTGCCAGAAGTGGCCGCAGGCACCATCAACAGCGAGGATGCCGTCTCGCCCCTGCGCTCGTTGCTTCCCGGTGTTACCACGATCGAGGCGCAGGTGCTTGATATCGATTTCGCTGCGGGCGAAGTTCACTACATCCAGGGGCGACGCCGGCGCATTCTCAAGCACCGGTATCACCATCTGGTTCTGGCCGGGGGTCAGCAGCCTCTCAGTGGCATTCTGCCCGGGCTCGATCACCACAGCCTGAGCATGCGCAACCTGGAGGATGCGCGCACGCTGCGCAACCGCGTGATCGGCTCGCTGGAGCTGGCCGAAGCGACGCGGAGTCGCGAGGTTCAGCAGGAGGCACTCACCTTCGTGGTGGCCGGCGGCGGCTTCGCAGGCGTGGAAACCATGGGCGAACTGGTGGAGCTGGTTGACCGCGCCCGTGATTCCTATCCGGATCTGCCCACGGAGCAGATCCGATTCTATCTGATTCACATGCAGCCCGAGCTGTTGCCCGAACTCCCGGCCGAACTGGGCCGCTATGCGCGCCGGCATCTGCAAGCCCGGGGCGTGCAATGTTTACTGGAAACCGGCCTGGCGAAGGCTTCCTTCAACGCCGTCACACTGAACGACGGTAGTCGGATCGCCACCCGCAACCTGATCAGTACCATCGGCAACGGGCCCTCCGAACTGGCACAGACACTGGAGCTGCCCAGCGACCGGGGCCGGATCTGTGTGGCTCCCACCCTGGAAGTCGAGAACCAGTACAATGTCTGGGCACTGGGCGATATGGCTGCTGTCCCCCTGCCGGACGGAACGCAGGCGCCGCCCACGGCCCAGTTTGCCTTGCGCGAAGCCCGGCGCCTGGCTGACAACATCCGTTGCCGTGAAGAGGGGCGCTCGCTTACCCGCTTCCAGTATCAGCCCCGGGGCGTCATGGCCTCGCTGGGCCATTACAAGGCTGTAGCCTCGATTGGCCCCCTGCGCTTCAAGGGGCTCTTCGCCTGGTTGCTATGGCGCGGTTTCTATATCGGCATGCTGCCCGGACTGGCGGCGCGCGTTCGCGTCATGCTCAACTGGCTCTTCGACTATTTCCTGCCGCGCAATGTCGTACATATGGAAGAACGAGATGAAACCTCGGTCGAAAGGCGCCTGTATGACAGTGCTTCGGTTCTCTTCAATACGGGCGAGCGTGTCGATGGCTTCTATACGGTCGTATCGGGCGAACTCTGCTTTCAGGCGGACAGCGCCGACGGCAACCCCATGGAAAAACGAATCGGCCCCGGCGAGCACTGGGGCGAGTGGATTCTTGATCACGGCGGCATGAGCACGGGCCAGCTCAACGCTACAGAGGACACCGAAGTGCTGGTCATCAAGCGTCAGGCCTTTTACGACATCCGGAGCACGCTGGAGCCGGTGCGCGCGTACCTCGATTCCATTGATCCGCAGTGGTATTCGCAAACCCGCGGTCAGCGCGAACACCAGCCGCCGGGTTGAGCTCGATTCGATTTACCAGGACAGCAACGCGTTGAGCAGATTGTCCTGAAAGCTGACGTTGCTGGTGAGCTGGCCGTGGGGCGTACACAGGAAGAAGGCATAATCCAGCGGGAAATGATTGTATTTGTGCCTTTTGATCGTGGGGTCGAGAAAGTCGCGCGCGAGCACCGAAGGCTTGGTCACGGTGCCGTCGCCCGGTGCATACATCAAGCGGGTATAGTCAATCTTCGGGTCGGGATCATGAATCTGATCCGGTTCGAGGCGCACCTGCGACACGCCATCCACTTCCTCCACGACCAACCGCGACGGTGTGGCCTGGCAATTGCCGCCGAAGACAATGATTTCATAGGCATTGTCGGGAATATCCACGGTCAGCGACCAGACAAAACGGCGTGCACGTTCCAGGTGTTTCTCGAAATAGGCCTGTAGCAAATCCACGCGTTGCCGCCCGGCCTCGGGACTGTCGGCGTTGTCCTTGATGCGCGCAATAACATCCGGATCAAAAATGCCCCATTCAAAGCGCCGCCAGATCCGCACATCGAAGAGGTCGCGCTCGAGCGGCTTGCCGTCCGTGGTCACCAGCCAGTCCACCAGGGGGTGCGGCAACAACTGATAGACACTGGGCATGGTGGCGATGGTTTCCACCGGGATGCGGTTGAACATCATCTTGTAGCCCGCCATGAGCCGGTGCGTGGTCAGCACCGACCCGAGGTTGGGCGTGCCCAGCAGAACCAGCCGTCGTACCTTCGCCGCACCCTCGAGATTGACCGGAAACGCATTGTCGTCAAGCACGTCCCGGGTGCCGTAACGCATGTAATAGCGCGCCACCAGGCCCCCCATGCTGTGCGCGACAATGTCCACCTCCAGATCCGGATCCTCGTAATCGCGCCGGATCTGTTCGATCAGTTCATCCAGCCGGCGGGCATTTTTGACATTGCCGTAGCGCCAGTCGTACGGGAAACGGTAATAGCGCCGTTCGCGCTGGGTATAGGGCGTGCCGGGCTCGGTGTAGGTGTAGCCGCCGCCCTGCTCCAGCACATCAAACAGGGACCCGTAGAAGTCATTCCCCAGAACCGTTCGGGGCAGCGAGGAGGGCTCCAGCCTGGAGGGGCGAGGATTCAGGGTTTCCGGGTCGATCTCCAGTGCCAGGTCATGGTAGTCGTGCCAGTAAATGCGCCACCAGGGACCGAACCAGGCGTCGCGGCCGGTTACGGGATCCCGCAGACGGGAACTCATCAGCCCGGGGATGACGATCACCGGATTGGGCCGGG
>CAYPKI010000006.1:5809-19135 GCA_964411265.1 uncultured Alcanivorax sp.
CACCATCTTTTCCCGCGCGCCCTGTGTCTACGCTACCACAAGGGGCACTTCAGGCCGGGCTGAAATGCTCTTCCAGCCAGGCGTTGATGTCGGCCGATTCGTACATCCAGCGCGTACCTTCGTCGGCGTCGATACGCAGGCAGGGCACGGTTTTCTTGCCGCCCCCTTCGATCAACTCCTCGCGCGCGTCCGGATCCCGGTTGATATCCTTTTCGCGGATGGGCAGACCCAGCTCCTTGATTTTCTGCCGGGTACGCATGCAGAAGGGGCAGCTCGGGAAATGATAGAGGGTGAGCTTCTGCGCCTCGCGTTCAACGCGTTGTTGCTCTTCGGGTGAGCGGTTGGATCCGCCCAGGCCCAGGGCGCTTTTCAGTTGATTCATCATAAAACGTCAGGGTTGCCGATTTTCGCCAGTGTAACAGGGATGATGCGCGGGCCCCGCCTGTTACAGGCCGCGTGCTGGCTCAATTGCGGCCCACGCGTTAGGGTTACCGCAAACCCCGTTTTCAGGAGAAACCGAATGAAGCTCTATGACGCGGAATGGGCTCCGAGCCCGCGGCGGGTTCGTATTTTCCTCGCGGAGAAGGGTGTCGAAGTGCCCCTGCGAAAGGTGGACCTGCGGAATGGCGAGCAGCTCGGCGAGACCTTCCTCGAGCTCAACCCCTGCGCCACCGTGCCCTGCCTGGAGCTGGACGACGGCACCGTCATCAACCAGGTGCCCTCCATCTGCCTGTACTTCGAGAAGGCGCACCCCGAGCCGGCCCTGCTCGGCACCGGCGCCGAGGACGAGGCCGTGGTGGACATGTGGAACCGCCGGGTGGAGCAAGAGGGGCTTCAGGCCGTGGCCGAGGCCTTCCGCAACGGCCATCCCGCCTTTCAGGACCGCGCCCTGCCGGGGCCGCACAACTACGCCCAGAGCGGTGAACTCGCCGAGCGCGGCCAGCTGCGCTATACCCACTTCCTTCAGACCCTGGACGCTCGCCTGGCCGAAGCCACCCATGTGGCCGGCGAGGCATTCTCCATCGCCGATATCTCGGCCATGGTCGCCGTGGACTTCGCCGCCGCGGTCAAGGTGGGCTCGATCGAGGGCTCCGCGAATATTGAGCGCTGGTATGCGAGCGTCAGCAAGCGCGCCAGCGCGAGCGCCTGAACGTCATGACCGGCAAATTCGACAATGTGCCGGCAGACCCCGAAACCGAGGTCCGGAAAAGCCGAGCGGTCGACGTGGATGGTTATCCGGCGCTCCACCAGCACTGGAACTGGCAGGGCATCAGCGGCGAGAGCCTGATTTTCGTCGATGACGACATCGCAGGACTGAGCAATGTCCGGCTCAAGAAGCTGGTGCAGTCGAGCCCGTTCGTAAAAGGCGATGGCCCGGTCATGCTGCAAAACAGCGGCGGCGGCTATATCTTTGTAAATTTCAACTATGGCGCCTGACGACCGGTTGTCGAGCAAACGGTGTCAGCGCGCGTGGCGCGCATCGAGCGCCCGCAGCTAGCAGGCTGTTGAAAAACCCCTTGCGCACTCAGCACGGCTTGAAGCGTGCAGCTGTCGTACTTTGTTGCGACGGACAGGGTGATTCCTTTTCCGAGCGACAAAGTCCAGCAGATGGGCGCTTCAGGTCGCGCCCTGCGGGGCTTTCAGGCTGGCCCGCTATCTTCGTTGCCATTTTTCGACGGGTAGACACCCGCCTTCAAAATGGCGCCTCGATGGCGAACCAGCCTGAAAGCCTGAGTACGCAACGGGTTTTTCAACAGCCTGCGAGCCCTGAAGACAAGTGTAGCGGACACAGGGTTCACGCTCTTCGCCTGCCTTCTGGCATGAGACCCTCATGGACGCCTCGACGACTTTGCAGAAATCCCGCTAAGCGGCAGGAAACGTCAGGAGCCAGGCCCCGACCCGGTTGTGAATCACGACTGTGGCTGGATGCTACCTGCCGGCGGGATTTCGAAGGCCGTACGCTCCTGGCGATACCGGCGGCCGAGCATGTTGATCCCAATTGGCTGCTGCCCGGGGCCAATCGGCCTGGGCAGGCTTGCGTTCATTCAATCGGGAAAGCGAGGCCGGCTCCGGCAACGCCAGCACAGCGTCACACGGCGGCCTCCGCAATATGCCCGGTCTTCACCAGCAGCGTGCAGCCTTCGTCGCTGAATGATTGGTGCTCACTGTAGGGCGGATTGCGCAGCCAGGTTCCGGCCGTGTATTCGCCCACCTCGTCCCGGAAGAGGCCGTCAAGCACAAGAATTTCCTCGCCGCCCGGATGGACATGCGGCTGGAACACCGTTCCCGGAGCCCAACGCACCAGAGCGGTATGCTCGACGCCGAAACTGTGCAGCGGCAGCACCTCCAGCCCCTCAACCGCCCCGGGCTGCCACACCAGGCCCGAGGTCGGCAGGCGCACGGTCTCCAGATCCTGAGCGTCGAACTGATTGAGCTTCACAAAGAGCTGACAGCCCGGGTCGCAACGAGGCTGATGACGCGAGCCGGGCGGATTGCGCAGATAGGTACCCGCGGGATAGTCGCCGTGCTCATCGCTGAAGACTCCATCGAGCACATAAATCTCCTCTCCGAGGGGATGGTCGTGTGGCCGGAAATCGGTGCCGGGCTCGTAATGCACCACCGAGGTGACCTGACCGGTCTCGGCCGCCTCGCGCTCGAGCTTTTTCCGCCAGACCCCGTTCATGGGAGAAGCCTCCCAGGCCAGCGCCCGGGTATCGATACAGACCCTCTGGTTGCGATCCATGTTCATAAGATGCGGCTCCGGCAGCGCTTGAGAGCAACGAACCCGGCGCGGTGAGGCGGTCGCGGGGTCGGCGTCTGATTATCGGATCCGACAGCAACCCCCGCAATGTCACGAACGAGGCGAAAGCCAGCCGAAGGTAGACGCACCCGACTACGTAACCGGCTGACATCCAGCGCTACCCGTAGTCTTGATCAACTTCCCGCCGGATCGGCAAACAGGCTGTTGAGACCCGTTGCGTACTCAGGCTTTCCGGCGGCTTCGCCGTGGAGGCGCCATTTTGAAGGCGGCGTGCGCCCGTCAAAAAATGGCAACAACGACGGCGGACCAGCCTGAAAGCCCCGCAGGGCCCGGCCTGAAGCGCGCGAGGGGGTTATCAACAGCCCGCTAGTGCACAGGCGGGCTTTCCATGGAAAAATGAAGGCACTCGGGAGAACCCCGTCCGCGAACAACAGGAGGCAAGCATGGGAGCGGTAGAAGAAAGCCAGCAGTCGGCCCGCGAGGCCACCTGGGCCACCCAGGCCTATGAAAAGCAGCGTCAGTTTTTCGAGTCCGGCGCGACGCGCAGTTATGACTTCCGGATCGAGCAGCTCAAGAAGCTCAGGGAAGCCATCGCGAGGTACCAGGAGGAGATCCAGGACGCGCTCAAAGCGGATATCGGCCGCCCGCCCATGGAGGCCTATATCGAGATCGCCACGGCCTTTGAGGATCTCAAGCACACCATTAAACACTTGCGCAACTGGATGAAGCCGGAGAAGGTGCCCACCACTCTGTGGGCCCAGCCGGGCAAGAGCCGCATCGAGTCCGTGCCTCAGGGTGTGACCTTTCTGATCGGTCCCTACAACTATCCGTTTGTACTACTGGCGCAGCCGCTGATCGGCGCTCTGGCCGCGGGCAACACCGCGATCATGAAACCCTCGTCGCTGAATCCCACGGTGGCGGACGTCATCGAGAAGATGATGAACGAGTACTTCGATGATGAGCTTGTGTCGGTCTATAAGGGCAGCTCCGAGGTCACCAACACGCTGTTGGAAGAGCCCTTCGACCACATCTTCTTTACCGGCAGCGCCCGGGTGGGACGCATTGTCATGGCGGCCGCCGCCAAGCACCTGTCCAAGGTTACCCTGGAGCTGGGCGGCAAGAGTCCGACCATTGTGCACAAGGACGCCAAACTGAAGGTGGCCGCGCGGCGCATTGTTGCCGGCAAGATGCTGAACGTGGGTCAAACCTGTGTGGCACCCGACCATGTCCATGTTCACGAGGACATCAAGGATGAATTCCAACAGCAGATGATCGAGGTTCTTAAAGAGTTCTATGGTGATGACTACCAAAACAGCCCGGATCTGGGCCACATCATCAATGACAAGCACTTCCAGCGCGTGTCCGGCCTGATCGAACCGAACAAGGTGGTCAGCGGTGGCGGCACCGACGAATCCCGGCGCTTTATCGAGCCGACCATCCTCAAGGATGCTTCCATGGACGATTCCGCCATGCAGGAGGAAATCTTCGGGCCAGTACTGCCGATGTTAACCTATAGCAGCATCGACGAAATGGTGGGCAACATCCGCAACCTGCCGGATTATCCACTGGCGCTGTATCTCTTTACCGAAAGTGAAGAAGTGGAGCGGGAAGTGCTGGACAAGACCCAGTTCGGCGGGGGCTGCATCAACAATACGGTGATGCATCTGGCCAACCCCAACCTGCCCTTCGGCGGCGTGGGCGAGTCGGGCATGGGCGCCTATCACGGCAAGAATTCCTTTGATGCCTTTTCTCACAAGCGCAGCATCCTCAAGGCGGGCACACTCTTCGATATCAAGTTCCGGTATCCGCCTTACAAGGACAAGGTCAACCTGATGAAGAGGATGATCAAGTAGCGGCTTTCGGTCCCATCTGCAAAGCCCGGTCCGCCGGGCTTTTTTTGTGCACGAGGCCGACGCGGCCCCGACCATGCGTGGATAAGGGGGGTCGGCTACTGTCCTTAGCCAAGCCATTTGGCTCGGTAAAGATCTCAGCTTTGAATCAGGCGAGTGACGGAGCCGTCGGATGCCCAGCGCTAATGCCGGGCCCGGATTACTGGCCCGCTGATAATAATATGCCGGATTTGATATCAGTTGGCGGCAAACGAAATATGTCCGGAAAGCACCTTTCCAGGCGCAAGGATGAGGCGCTCATCCGATGCACCGGATAGTCGGCTAGCAGGCTGTTGAAAACCCCTTGCGTGCTCACGTTTATCGGCTGGTTCGCCATCGAGATGCCGCTTTGAAGGCGGGGTATGCACCGTCGGAAAATGGCAACAACGAGGGCAGACCAGCCTGAAAGCTCCGCAGGGCGCGGTTTGAAGCGCGCAATGCGTTTCTCAAGAGCCTGCTGGCATTGACGTAGTACTGGATTAGTAAAGTTTCGACGGCGGCGGGAGTTCATCTACCTTTTTCCGCGGGAAGAACACAGATCTGTCCAGAACGTCGTGTTGAGCTCCGGTCGCGTTTATCGTCCCAGAAGCTTTTTGTACATGAAATAGCGAAGAAAGTAGCGAAGCCACCGGCTAAGCTGTCGCCATTTCCGGGTTACTCGTTTCTTAACACCGAGATTTTCCTGAAGCTTGCTATCTTCCATGGATGAGCTCGGCGCCGGGAGATTGTCTTTCCAGGCGGTGGAGCTTTCATAGCCCCAGTATTGCAATGTTTCATCAATACTGCCATGACGCCAGATCTGGTCGGCGACTCTCTGTGGATGCGCCTGCCACCGACCGATGCTGTCAGTGGAAACCTCGCGCCAGCCATGCAAAGCGCGCCGCGATTGCTCGTCCACATCGTCCACTTCATGCGCCCGGGAAAAGGGCCGCCTCTGTTCCAGAAAATCAAACTGCGCGCGTATCGCTTGTTGAACGTGATCAGGCTGGCTGACCAGATCCTCATAGCGAACAAACATCAATCTGGGATGGTTTCGCAGCTTTTGTGCGAAGCCCGTGTAGTGCTTCCATACACGCAAATTGGAATGATACGCGTGTTTAAAATTTCTGTGCTTGCTTACGATCACATCTCGAGGGTCACGAATAAGACAAATACAATAAAAATTCGGGTTGATCCGGAGAAGCGGCTCTATGAAAGGCGTATCATGCGGATACTTGGAACAGTAGATCGCGCCCGGATAGGTGCGCACATGGTAGGCACTAACTTCATGGCTACACGTATCATCAATATTGAAGCATGTCCGGATCAGGTGGTGCAGGAGTGTCGTGCCCGACCGTGTTGAACACCCGATTATATGGAGGTGATGACCTGGAATTCTGGTTACTGTCCGGGGACTGCTTGAAACCATACAAATGCTCCATCGCATTATCCGGGACGGTCGGTGCCCGATAACCATTTGGAGAAGAAATCTCGGCAACCACCACACCGGGCTATTTTCGTTTGGCTCTCCCGGAGTTCGCCCTCTTGGGAGAGCGCCGGAGTCAGCCCTGTACGCTTCTTCCGGATGGCAAGTTCCAAGAACACCACCGTGTTACGACCCACAGCCGCAGGGGTGGAAAGCCTGGTTGATCGCGCCCAATTTTATATCCATGTCATGGCTGCGACACGCAGCGCCGATCGTCACCACGTGGCTAGAGAATTGACCCTGCGCAAGGCACCAAAAAACGACGGGATTCGCCGCCGCCATGCGACCGAGCTCGGCCGCAAGCGAGAGTAGCGTTGATCAGGGGTGAGCGCCATTGGTGCGGCCCCGCGGGAATTGGCTCTACGTATTGGATCCAGCAGTCGGGAGTGGACGGTCTTATAGCTCATGGCAAGGGATTTCGCCGCCAAGTTGCTGGATTATAAACATTTTGCTCGGGACTGTCGCTGGTTTTCTCGGTGGGCCGGCATCAACTTACGCCGAATGGGGCAGGGCACCTCAGGGTGCCGACAGCCCCACCTGCACACCCGCAACCGGTTCCTGTCCTTCCAGGGGCTCGGACTGCAGGAAGAGCCGGCCACCGTCGATACCGCCGGATTGCACGAGGTACGCCTTGGCGGCACCGGCGCGCTGCGAAGCGAGCTTCTGGAGGCGCGCTTTAGAGATATTGGCCGCGCCCTTTTCTACGAGTGCTTCGAAGGCACGCACGGCCACCTTGCGCTTGTGCGTGCGTCGGGCGTCGGCATTGGCGCCGTCAGACAGCTCGACGAGATCATCCGGGTTCTGATCCAGGTTCGCGCGATAGGCCTGGCGGATATGCTGCCGGAAAGCGTTTCCCTCCGCGGCGACTTCCACGCCCGGCCACTCGTCCGCGCCCCAGGCAGCGATCCGCTCCTCGCGCGCCAGGGCGAGGCGATCCGCCTGGTTCCAGGAGCCGGCGAGTTTCATCTGCAGTGTGGGCCGTTTGGTCAGCACCTGATCCAGCTTCCGAAGGCGCTCGCGGCCCTGGTCAGCAAGTTCGGATGCACCCGTCGCAAAGGGGATGCGGTCGAGGTTTTCACTGCCCACGAGATTGGCGAGCAGGCTGAACGGGGACGTGGCGGCTTTTACCAGGACATTGGTAATCGCTCCGAAAATGAGGCCGCTCACACTGACGCTGGGATCGGCCAGATCCCCGGAGGCCGTGATCGGCAGGCGAATGAGCCCGTCCCGGTTGCGCAGCAGAGCCAGTCCCAGACGGACCGGCGCGTTGACGGCCTGCTCGCTTTGCATCTTATCGCCCAGAAAGAAGCTCCGGGCCCGCAAATCGGTTGTGGACTCAAGCTTCGTGTCGACCACCTTCAAGTCCGTATCGAGAGCCAGCTGACCGCTTTTTACGGTTCGGCCGAGGTAACGTCCGGTGTAGGGGGTCAAGCTGTTCATTTCGTAGTTTTTCAGGACGATGCCGAGATCGGCAAAGGGCTGGCCCGGATCCGGCTTGATGCGACCGTTGACCTTCAGGGGCGCAAAGCGATCCACGGCCGCATTAAGCGCGAATCGGGCGGACTGATCGCCACGCGTGTCGAAATTCGCCATGTCCACCTTGATCCCGAACAGGCCCAGGCTGAAATCGGGCTCCAGCGAGCGGTCCGCGTATTCGAGTTGGCTATTGCGGACATTGATGTCCGCCAGCCGGACGCGCCAGGGTTCGGCCTCGTTCCCCTTCGCGCCGTCGGAAGTCTCGGGCTCGCCGTCCCGACGAATGCGCTTCATCGTGCCACGACCCTGCTCGTCGACCACTGATTCCAGGGCCAGGCCGTTCAGATCCAGCCGGTCAGCACCCAGGCTGCGCTCGCCGAGCTTGAAATCAATGCCGGCCAGATTGAACGCATCCAGCTGGAACAGCGGCCGGTCGCCACCTTCGCGCAGCTCAATGTCCTGGCCGGATAGCTCGCCGGTGGCCTTAACAACCGGGCTCGCCCCGAGTTTCATTGCACTGGCGTTGAGATCGATGGATATAGTGCCGGAGGTAAGCGCAAGACGAGCGCTATCCTGGATCCAGGGCTCCAGGGGCGCCAGCGCCACCGCCTGAGCCTGCAACCGCAGATCAGTCCGGACCGGATCCAGGTTGCCGCCACCGGAAACCTGGATGTCTCCGGCTCCGTTGAGTCGCGTGTTGCCCTCGTATTCGAAACCACCCTCACCGCCCCACTGAATACCATTGACGGTGAGGTTCAGGGGCTGCAGCTCCAATTCGCCGGGCGAGCGGAGCGTGCGGTCGCTGTAACGTAGCCCGGCGTCCGTCAACGCCAGGGTGTTCAGCCGGAACCGCCAGGGGGATTCGGCGACATTGTTCTCCGCCGCATCGTGCGCGGTGTCCGCTCCGGCTTGCTCGGGCGCCGCTTGCGAATCGCCTTCACCCGGCGCGGCCGGGCTCGCCCCGGTCACAATCAGGGATTCGAGATCCACACCTTCCTCCATCTGGCGCACCAGCAAGGACGGTTGCTCCAGGGCCAGCCGTTCCACCTCGAGGCTGGTCGCCACCGAGTCCAGGGCAATGCCCTCGATCGTCATCTTCGGCACCGCCAGGGTGTCCTCATCCAGCTCGGGCTGGCGTACCCGGAGGTTACTCAGGGTGACGGAGCCACCACTCAGGCTGTAGCTCAGGGCATCGTCGCCGAGATCCAGCGTATAGGCCGTGGCGATATCCACCTCGCCGCCCAGCAGATCAAAGCGCAACCGATCTTCATAGAAGCCCGCCAGCGGCCCCAGGGCGAGTTCACTCAGCGCCAGACGGCCATCCAGGGTCAGCGGTTCCAGGGTCAAATTGCCGGTCCAGCGAAAACGCCCGCCCTCCGAGCTGGTGACGTTCAGCGCATAGTCATTGCCGTCCGTGCCATCGCCCCGGGTGGAGAAATCATCCACCTGGAAATCCAGCTCATCCAGCACCATGGTGTGCGGCTCACCCCGGCTTTCATCACGGTAGCGCACCTCGCCTGCCGACAGCGCCAGCCGACCCGCCGACACGGGCAGAATGTTCGGGTCTTCCGCCGATCCGGCTCCTTGTGCCGACCCCTGCTCGCCCAGCGCCAGCAGATCATCAAAATTGAATTCACCGGAGTTTTCCCGTGTCAAGTTGACGCGGGGCCGCTCCAGCTCAAAATCATCGAAATGAATACTCCAGCGGAAAAGCGACGAAAGCTCGAAGTCGAAGTAAAGCCGATCGAAGGCAACGAAATCGCCGCCGTCCGGATCCAGCAAGACGAAGTCGTCCAGGGTTACGGCGAGGGCATAGGGATTGAATACGGCCCGCTCAAGTCGAACCTCGCGGCCGGTGACCTCGGAAATGCCGTCCACCACGGCGGAACGCAGCCAGGGGGAACCACCGAAATAGCCAACCAGGCCATAGAGCCCGTAGAGGGCCAGGGCAATGATTACCAGCTTGTGTTTGCCTGGCCGGGCCCGCCACCAATCGAGTGCTCGCATACCCTTTCCTTTAATAAAATCGCGTTGTCCCTGCGGCCGGCTTTGGTAGAGAGCGTGCCATAGAGTGTATCCGACGTGGCAACGTCACGCAGACCCTTTAGCATAACGCGTCCGGGATTTGGCATCCCGATCGCAACAGTTCAGGGTGGCACCAATGAGCTTTTTCAACCTCGGGCGCACGGACGAATACGGCAACCAGCGCCGTATTGAGCACCGGGGCCGCAACCTGCGCGCCAGCCGCACCGGCGGTGTAGCGCTGCGTGCGCAGGCAAAGGCCGCGGGCGTGAATGTGACCGCCAACACCAGCACCGGTTTTCGCGCTTCCAGCACGCCGCTCAAGAATACCCAGGTGGCGCTGCAGAACGGACGCTTCGTTCTCAAGGGGCGCTACAGTACCGGTCCGTTCAATCTAAACCTCTCCAAAAGCGGTGTCTCGGTGGCGACGCGCAATGAGCTGGGATCATTTAACTGGCTCCAACCCCAGCGTTCATCCGCTAAATTTGCCGGCATCCAGGTGCGGGGCAACAAGGCCGCTCATATTCAGGCGGTTTACATGCTCCTGGTGGCCACCACCACCCTTCTCCAGCTCCTGTTGCAGCTGGTGGTCTGGCTGGGGCACGCCTTGCTCGCCCTGCTGGGTCTGCTCTACCGCCTGGCGCTGGCCACGCCTTATGCCGTGCGCGTTCTCCGCCGACGCCTGCGTAACCGGCGCCTAGAGGGCAAGAGCGCGGACGTCGAGGCGCTTTTTGCGGCGTCGCCGGCGGAGTGGCCACGGGCGGATTTGCTTGCCGGCCTGCTGCTGATCTTCGCGGGCTGGGGACGCGGTCGCAAGGCGGTGAGCACGGCCGAGCAGATCCAGCCGGCGCTGGAGGCCATGGCGGCGGATGCCGTGATGCGCGAGGCCTCGCCCGTGCTCAGTCAGGTGGCCCGGCGCCTGGAAGTCGCCCGGAACGAAGCCGGCGACGAGGCCGATACCATCCCTCAGACCTGCGCCGCCCTGCTAGGCCGGCAGATGGCAACCAGGCTGACACCAGAGATGACCGCGGAAGCCATACTCCAGACGGACGAGCTCGCTCTGGAGCAGGATCCGCGCACCCGGCTTCAGGAAGTATTGCTGGAAGTCTTCGCCGATTTCGCCGGTATTCGTTTCCGGGAACCGGAAACCGCGGACCCGGACAAAGAGGGCCAGGATACGGGCACGGAACCGGAAGTGCATGCCGGTACCGCTAACGAGCCGGGCATCGATCTGAATATCGCTACCCGGCAGGAACTGGAATCCATTCCGCATCTGGGCCCGGAGCGCGCGGAGCAGGTCATGGCCATGCGCCCGCTGAACGATCTTTCACAGCTCACCGCGATTCACGGCATCGGTCCCGCGCGCCTGGAGGATATTCGCGCCTTTGGCGCACATATCCGCGAATGAGTAGACACCATCCGGCTGAATCGACGCGGCAAGGCGCGGTACGTCAAAGGCGCATGGAGTGCACGGGCAATTCCGGAAAAGCCCGGTAATGCTGGCAGTAGCGGGTCCGGCCCTCGTTGGCCTGATCACATTCACGACGCCACCGACCCTGATGATACCGGTCTCCTATGGGTTCAATACAACCTTCCGGCCGACGCCGTCACTGGCGCAACACGATAATCACACCGCTGTCGCGAACGATTGGTGTTACCGGCACCACCGACAGGAAAACCGACACGCACCGGGCATTGATCGATTTCCACGGGATCGGAGGAGGCGCTGCGCACCTATGGCCACGTCTATAGTCCGCCTCATCCGGGTTATTACGGAGCAAAGGGCCCGACCACCGGGCCTGAAATGCGGAAAAGCGCTATCCGACCGGTCGTGCGCGATCGACACGAGCGCATTATGCTTGTGGGCCACTCCCTGAGTGCGCATGCCGCCATCGCAGCGGCTGCCGAGCAGCCCGACATCGATCGCCTGATCCTCTTCAATACCATTGACCGAGTGGCGGACGTCTGCGGTCAGTGGCTGGGTCCATTGTGCGCCGGTATGGGCGATTAGCTCGACTCCGGTGCCTATGCCGGCCACCTCGCTGTTCCCGTTACCCGGTTTCATGCCATCAGTGACAGCGTCATCCGGATGCAAACCGGTGGTCGTCTCTTTACCTCCCTGGAAACGGACAGAGCGGCGCGTTTTGTGCCCGTGCCGGGCGGTCACCGGGATTCCTCCATGGAGACGCCACTGGCGCGCGTCTTCGACCATCAAACGCTTACCGGTCAGCCCGCGCCCGATCCCCGATGACTCCATAAACACGCGTCGCGGGGTTTTTGGCACTTGCGGGCGCCGGGGCTGCTGAGCTCGAGTCAGCGCCCATGCCGAGCACACGGCCAGGGACTCACAGGCAACCCTCAGTCGCGCCGCTGCCGCGCAAGCCGACGCTGTACCGGCGTACCTTCTCGGGCGCGGCCAGTGGCCCCGAGGCATCCCCTTGCGCCGGGCCCGGCCGGCGCCCGACGAACGCCATGACAGCACCGGCGTCTGTGACCATCTGCATCGTGCTTTCGCCCTTGTCCCGGCCCGGCTGAACACGGAATTCGCTATCATAGGCAGCGCGGATTGCCGAAGCGGCACTGCCATTGCCCACGCCGGCTTCGGTCTTGATGCGATCCGTAAAGATATCGACCCGCACGATCGTGTTCTTGCGCGCGGTAAAACGAAGGTCCCATTCATAGATGGATGCCCCCAGCGCATAGGACGAGCAGGCGCCGTCGCTGTACTGGATGGCGTCGTCGCCAAGGTCCAGTCCCAGTGCCTCCGATGCCTCGGCAACCGTCATGCCCAGTTCCACCGGGCCGAGGCCACCGGGGTGGGCCTCGAGCTCGTCGTAGTCGAGCCCCTGAGCGCTCGCTATGGCGCCACACAGGCAAGCAAGCAGGAAGAATGTCGATCTTGCGAAGGTATGAGCGCGTTCCATCAGAATTCCGGAAAACGATTCATCGGTTTCGCGTACCAGAACAGCGTGTAATCTGCCACGAGCCAGGCCCAAGCGATCAGCGCTCGCCCCGGTAGGGCGGCAACCTCCAGCCTGGTTAAGCGTCAGGCTTGTAGGTCGTACGCAATAACCAGTCTGTTAAGGGAAAAGTGACATTGAAGTTATAGCGCGTGGCCAGCTGCGGATCATGGTGCACACGATGATGTTCACGCATCCGGCTCAGCCCGGGCAGGTGCGTGATGGCCCGACCCGCGGGCAGGTGATCACAGAAGTGGACGAACTCGTACAGCACATACCCGGCGATAATTCCGCCGGCCAGGAGCCAGCCCGCCCCCGCAGCCGTCACCAGGCTCAGCAGCGCGCCCAGTACACCCGCCGCGGCACAGACCACCAAGAGGAAATAAGACGGCAGCAAAACCACGCGCAGGTCGCGATGATCGCGGATCTCGTACTGATCGTGATGGAAAAAACCATGGTGATCCGCGGCGTGGCGGGCGTAGAACATCCGGGCGAAACCGCGTTTTTTGTGCCCCAGGGCCCTGTGGGCCACGTATTCGCCCACGTTAACGAGCAACAAACCGGCGGGGACCCAGAGCCAGTGCCATGGAGAAACGTCCGAGGCCTGCGTCAGGCAGAACGCCACCACGGCGGCGCCCACCCCGAAGACAAAGGCGGCATGAACCCGCCCGGAGTAGCCCGCGGCCATGCCGGCGCGGTACTGGGTGCGAAAATCTGGCGTGGCGGACTCGGAACGCATGGCGAATGGCCTGC
>CAYPKI010000006.1:19145-25089 GCA_964411265.1 uncultured Alcanivorax sp.
GATTATGGTCGAAGGATAACGCCTGCGCGCGGGCTTGTCCCTGCTCCGCGACCGCTCCGGGGCAACACGGACGGGTCGGGTACGCGGTCTGCCCTGCACGCCCGCTTGCAACGCTCGCGCCTGCCGGCCCCGGCAGCGGTCCATCGTGAAAACCGGGATGCAAAAGCCGGGCTTCACGGCCCCTTCCTCCTGCAACCTCCGGACCTGGGGACGGATATAAGAGAGGGAGGGTAAAAAAGATGTTGGGTTTTTGAAACGGCATCAGTGGAGAAGGTACGCCGCGAATATCAGAAAAAACTGGAGCAGGCGCTCTCCAGTGAGCGCAACGGCGATCTGCGGACGTCGTCGACACTCCGGATGGAGGCGGAAGAACACTACCAGCGCCTGCAGGCCACCGAGGCCGAGCACAAAAAGGCGGACTGAAGCCCGCCAGGTTCGCGGACCGAGCCTTTGTTAGTCCGCGCCCGGCACGAACCAGTACCCCGGTGCCGATACTGCTGACCCGTATCAGCCCCCATTTGGGGCGTGCCCGTGTGGCGCATTGCTTAGCCAGTGTCAGCTAATCCGGGAAGGCACTCATGGCCAGCCCGGAAGTTGCCGCGCTATGCTGTAGCGCGCTGGGTAAATAGCCGGAGGAACCCGCATGGATCTGCATGGAAAAACCGTGGCCGTAACCGGTGCCAGCGGCATGCTGGGCACCTACCTGTGCCGCAGCCTGCTGGCCGCCGGCGCCCGTGTGGTCGGCGTGGTCCGCAACCCGGACAAGGCCCCCTTTCTGGCCACCGAGGGCGTGGAATTCCGCAAGGCGGATCTCATGGACGCGATTTCGCTGGAACAGGCCTTCACCGATTGTGACGCGGTCATCTCCAATGCCGCCATGTACGTGGCCGCGAAAAGCTTTGCGGCCTGGCATGCCCACCGCAGGGCCAATGTCGAGGGCACGCAGAACGTTCTGGACGCGGCACACAAGGCAGGCGTGACACGAATAGTGCATATCAGCACATTCGGCATCTATCGCTGGTCGGTATTCAGGCTTATCCATGAAGACTCGCCGCAAGTCGATGGAAACAACCGCGAGGGCGGTGCCTATCGGGCCACCAAGCAGATGAGCGAAGAACTCGCCTGGAAACTGGCCTACGAGCTCGGGCTGAAGCTCACCGTGGTCCGCCCCACGGCCGTCTACGGCGCCCGGGATCCGAATACCATGGGCATGATCTACAAGATCATGCAATGGCCTTTGCTGCTGATGCCGAGCATCGGCTTCCCCATGGCCTATGCCGGCGACGTAGCCGATGCCACAGTGAAGGCTCTGGCCAATGACCGGACCATCAACCAGGCCTACAACCTGGGCGGTGACAGCCAGCAAATCGCCAGCTTCGTTCGCGCTGTAACCCGCGCACGGGGCAAGGGTCCGCGCGTGCTCGCGCTGCCGTTGCCCATTGCCTTGCGCACCGACAACAGCAAGGCGGCCCGGGATCTGGGTTTCCGGAACCGGGATTTTGGTCAGGCGTTGAAGGAAATCGTGGCCGAGGACAGCCAATAGGCGTTTGTTACAAACTGCGGGCCACCGGCGACCCCCTGATTTTGCGCCCCGATGGACGCATCCGGCTGGCGGCGGACGACGCCCAGATACGCAGAAAGATGTTGTAGGCAAATTCCACGCCAGTTTGCGCGCATGCTGATAGTCAGAAGCGGTCGGCAGGCCCGATACTACGTCTATCCGGCAGGCCAGCGGATGGGCCACCCGGCCCTTCGGAGCCGGACGCCGGATCTCCCCCTTTGCTTGTCCCATTCGGAAGCGCACTACCCCGGGAGAAGCAGCGGCGCCCAGGCCGGCACCACCCGCGGCGAAGAACGCCAGGTTCAGCACATAGCCCGCAAGCGTGCCCAGACTAAGCGCCACAGGGGGCCAGGCGACGGCGCCCATGTGCCCCCGGGCCGCGGCGATAGCTTCTTTGTTGAGGGCGGCAAGATCGTCGGACATGGTAGAACTCCGGACCGGGCTGATTATCCAGCTCCGGTACAGGCCGACAGGACCGCAATGGCCATTCCACAGGCATTTGCGGCCAGCCCACGAACGCCTGTCCAGTACGCCGGTGACGGGCTGGACTTGCCGCATGTCCGAGTTCGAAAGCATCCTGCATCCGGTGGCCATCAGCCACGTCATGGTGAACTTTGCCGCCGGCCTGGGCGTGGACCGCGACACCTGCCTGCTGGGCACGGGCATTACCGACGAGAATCTCCAGGATGGCGAGGCGTGGATCACCCGGGGCCAGGAGACGCGGCTGGTCGAGAACCTGATGCTGGCGCTGCCCGACGAGCCCGCCCTGGGCTTTCGGCTGGGCCTGGCGTACAACCTCGCCACCTTCGGCACCTGGGGTTTTGCCCTGCGTACCAGCCGGACGTTGCGCGAGGCCGTGGCCCGGGCCATGCGCTACCTGCCGTTGAGCACCGCGTACTGCCACGTCTTCGAGTTTGCCGAGGCCGGCCGCTTCGGCATCGGCACGGACCCGACGCGCATCCCGGATCATTTGCGTCAGTTTTTCCTGGAAAGGGAGATGGCCACAGCCGTGCACCTGCTGAAAGAGCTGAGCCTGTCCCGTGTCGACATTGCGGCGCTGACCTTTCGCGAACTGCCCGACGGCCATGCCCGGCAGATCGAGCGGCTGTGCGGCATTGCGCCCATTGCCCGCAATGAACGCAACGGCATCCAGGTTCAGGCCGAGGCAGCGGACCAGCCCCTGCCCACCTATGACCCCCACCTGGTCCGCATGCTCGACGATCAATGCCGCCAACGCCTCGAGCGCCTGCAGACCAGCACCCGGGCCGGCCAGGTGCGCCAGAAGCTGCACGGCTCGGCCGGTCTGCTGGCTTCGCTGGACGAGATCACGCATGCGCTGGGGCTGTCCCAACGCAGTCTGCGCCGCAAACTGGATCGGGAAGGCACGAGTTTCCGAACACTGGTGGAAGACGAACGCCGCGAACTCGCGCTGCAAGTGCTCACCGGCAGCAACATGAAACTCGACGAACTCGCCATCCATCTGGGCTACACCGATACCGCCAGCTTTACCCGTGCGTTCCGCCGCTGGATGGGGTGTTCGCCCGGCGAATACCGGCAACGTCAGCAGTAATCCTGCAGATGGTAGTAGTAATGGCCGGGGGTGTTGTAATCATGAGCCGGGGATTCACTATAAAGACCCCGCATGCGACCACGTCATGGAGCCGAAATGAATACGTCGATTGAAAGTGTATGGGACTATCCGCGACCGCCGCGGATCGAGGCGAACACCCGGCATCTGCAGGTGGTGCACGACGGCCGCGTGCTGGCGGATACGCATGCCGGCTACCGGCTGCTGGAGACGAGCCATCCGCCCTGTTTCTACCTGCCGCCCGAATCGGTGGACTGGAGCCGGCTGGTCGAATCCTCGACCGTGACCCTGTGCGAGTTCAAGGGCCGCGCACGGTACTGGTCGCTGCTCGCCGATGCCGGCACAATCCCTGATGTCTGCTGGTCGTATGCGAATCCCGTCGAGTCGCAAAACGCGATCGCGGGCCTGGTCTCGTTCTACCCGGGCCAGGTCGATGCCTGCTACGTCGATGGCGAGCGCGTCCAGGCCCAGGCCGGCAGCTTTTACGGCGGCTGGATCACCCGCGAGATCCAGGGGCCTTTCAAGGGCGGACCAGGCACGACCGGGTGGTGAGAGGTCCGGGAGACTAGCGGCGATCGCTCAAACCGTTGTAGCCTGTGAATTTATGGATGTGCCGGATTTCGTCTTCCGGTAATCATTTTGGAAGGTTTCAGTTGTCAGCGATATCAACAGAAATCAGGGGGAGGTCCTGGTCTATGCTCTCTTTGAAGGATTTGACACGTACCCCGATGCGGGTTGCAGGTATCTTGATCGCGACGGTGGCCGCCAGCTTCTCTGGGGCTCAGCACGCTCTCGCCGCCGAGGCCGACTCCGGGTCGGCCGGTGCAACAGCGGAGCCTGTGGATATTCCCATGAGCAGCCGTTCACGCTTCGGCAATGAGTTCGATCGCGAACGCTTTGCCCGGCAATTTCAGGGGGTCTGGGTCGAGTATTTCGGTGCTCCGGCCACTCGGAATGTGTGGCACGTTCAGGGAGATCAGCTTGAGCTCTACGACCGGAATCTCGAGACCGGCGAGATCGAGCAAAAGACGTTGAAGGTAGAGCTGTTTGCCCCGTGCGAGGTCAGACTGGTCCAGGAGAGCATGCAGGGTAGCTCTAGCGGGCAGTCACTGAAAGTGGCCATGGGCAAGAAACAGAGCTACGCCAGTACCGCCGTGGCGGTCGAGACGGATGAAGGCGTATTCGCCTGTACCGGCCTCGAGTATTACGAGCTCGACGAGTCGGGCTGCACCGAGTGGAAGTGGAACCGGCGCGACAAGGCCTGGGACTCCTCTTCGGCGCAGTGCCAGCGCGGCGATGGCGAGCTCGAGGTCGGTGACACCAAACTCAAGCGCGTCGGCGACATCTACACGGAGAACCCGGAGAAGCGTTATCGTTTGAAAAAGGTCGACAGCATTGATAAGGCGCGCTCAATGCTTAAGCAGGATTGAGCGAGGCCCGCTGCGTTTGTAGCAGGCATGAATCCGGGACATGCCTCAATTCATGGTTAACCCGTCGTGCAAAAGATCTCGCGCACGGCGGGAAGAAGCTCATCTATGATCCGGTTGAATTTAGGGAAATTGGGGGTGTCCCGGATTTTCTCGATGCCCGACAGGTTAGCTCGCGCCCCGGCTGGCTCTATCAGTGATCGCTCAAACCGTTGTAAGCTGGGGATTAAATTTGAGGGTGTTTAAACTTGGGGGTGTCCCGGATGAGCTGAGTTACGCTTCACCGCGTCACTTAAAAAGCAACCCTGCCTTCTGGCAGGCTTCCGCTACGACTGCCTGGGTGGCCTGTTCGCGGAAGGTGGCCCGGCGAGCCTCAAAGTCGATGGATCGGATTTGATGTATCAGCGCAACACCAGTCGTATCGCGACCGGCGATCTCGACCTCGAGGCCGTGACCGCGGATAGTATTGGTGATCGGCGCCAGCACGGCCATGCCCGTGCGCTCATGGAATACGCGTGGGCTGAGGACCAAAGCAGGGCGGTGATGGGCCTGCTCGTGGCCGGCCACGGGGTTGAAGTCGCACATGACGATATCGCCCCGCTGCGGCACATAAACCTCTGAGCCAGGCATTACCAGATCTCGCGGCCAACGGGCTCGTCATCGAGCCAGGTTTCGTCGTCAGGCACGCGAAAAGCCTCGCGAGAGCTGCCTTCCAGCAGTTCTTCCAGGGACGACGACTCCTCCTGAACCGGGGCGACGATCAGCTTGCCCTCGCGGACCTCCAGCGAGACCTTGCTGGACTCGTCCAGACCCAGCTCTTCCATCATTATGCCCGGGATCCGCAGGGCGCTGGCGTTGCCCCACCGGGCAATGCGTTTCTCGACAGCCATGTTGCACCTCGTGGGTATATCTACAATGGAGATACTACACCAGGAGCTTCAGCGTGTCTACATTATAGATACACTCGAGAGGGCTCACCAAGGGTACGCCGGGTAAGCGTGATGAGGCGGAAGCGTCCATAAAGGTTCTCGATTCGCCTGCATCCAGGTGTCCGGGTCGATGCCCAGCCGCGCGACACCGACAAGGTGTTGGCGGGGATCGCGCCGGGCCGTCCGGTTCGGCGTCGTCGGCGGCAACGCCGGTGACCAGCGGCGCCGGTTAAATTTGAGTGACCTTGTCCCGGATGGACTAGAGGTCGATGGCAAAGATCTCCACCAGCTCCGCCATCTTCGCCCGGATCCAGCCCCGGCGGTGCTCGTAATCCCGGTCGGTGAAACGGTCATAGCCGCATAGAAAAGCGCGGCGAACACAACGACTTATGCAATGGTAGTAGGGGGTCTCCCCCAGGGAAATCTGCTCGCGGCGGGC
>CAYPKI010000007.1:0-9747 GCA_964411265.1 uncultured Alcanivorax sp.
CGTCGCTCTCGGTGTATTCCTGTCAATCCCTGCCAGGCCTATTGGCTAATCGAAAACTCTGCAATTTTGACCACGGGGTCGCTTTTGTCTCGCTCCTCGTTCCTCGCTCCTCGTTCCTCGCGCCTCGCTCCTTCTATAACCACCCCCGCTCCGCCAGTGAATCCCAGCCGCCATCGCCGATCACCAGATGATCGAGTACGCGCACGTCGACCAGCGCCAGCGCATCCACCAGGCGCCGGGTAATGGAGCGGTCCGACTCGCTGGGTTCCGCTACGCCGGAGGGATGGTTGTGCGCCAGGATAATGGCGGCGGCATTGTGCTCCAGGCAGCGCCGGACCACTTCGCGCGGATGCACGGCGGCGCCGTCAATGGTGCCGCGGAACAGCTCCTCGAAACCCAGCACCCGGTGCTTGTTGTCCAGAAAGAGACAACCGAAGACCTCATGGGGATAGGCGCGCAGGCGCGCCATCAGGAAACGGCCGGCGTCTTCCGGGCGCGTCAGCGTGGCTTCGCGCTCGATCTCCTCGGCCAGCCAGCGCCGACCCAGCTCCAGCGCCGCCTGCAGCAGAGCGATGCGCGCCGTGCCCATGCCGGGCAGTTGGCGCAGGCGAGCCACCGGTGCCTCCAGCAAGGTACGCAGGCCGCCGAAATCCGCCAGCATGCGGCGCGCGAGATCCACGGCCGTGGTACCGGGTACGCCGGTGTGCAGAAAAATGGCGAGCAGCTCGGCGTCGCTGAGGCTCTGTGCGCCGCGTTCAATGAGTTTTTCGCGTGGGCGTTCGCCTTCGGGCCAGTCCGATATGGCCATAATCCATCCCTGTGTCAGTGTGTGGTCACTACGCTTCGGCGCCGGGCAGTGCTACCCTAGAGCTCTCCCGCGGAACGGCAAAGTTAACCCGGAATGGAACGACTCGCCAACAAGCGCATCCTGCTCGGCATCACCGGCGGCATCGCGGCCTACAAGTCGGCGGAACTGGTGCGGCAACTACGTCAGGCCGGTGCGGAGGTGCAGGTGGTGATGACCGAGGCTGCCCGCGAATTCATTACGCCGCTCACCATGCAGGCGCTATCCGGCCACACGGTGCACACGGATCTGCTGGACCCGCGCGCCGAGGCGGGCATGGGCCATATCGAGCTGGCCCGCTGGGCGGATCTGGTCCTGATCGCGCCGGCCTCGGCGGATTTCATGGCGCGCTTTGCCCACGGCCACGGCAATGATCTATTGACCACGCTCTGTCTGGCCACGGGCGCGCCCATCGCGGTGGCCCCGGCCATGAACGAGCAGATGTGGGCGGATCGGGCCACACAGAAGAATTTGCTGATTCTGCAGGAAAAAGGCGTGCATGTTTTCGGCCCGGGTTCCGGCGAACAGGCCTGTGGCGAAAACGGGTCGGGGCGGATGCTGGAGCCGGAAGAAATCACGCAGCAGGCGGCGGAGGTCTTTGATTATCAGTTGCTCACCGGCAAGCATGTGGTGATTACGGCCGGCCCGTCACGCGAATCCATCGATCCGGTGCGCTACGTCACCAACAAGAGTTCCGGGAAAATGGGCTTTGCGCTCGCCGAGATCGCCGCCGAGGCCGGCGCGCGCGTAACCTTGATCGCTGGACCCGTGAATTTGCCTACACCATCGCGGGTAACGCGTGTCGATGTCGTGACCGCCCGGGAAATGTACGATGCGGGCCTGGCCGCCGTAGCGGACGGCTGCGCCGTTTTCATCGCCACAGCCGCCGTGGCGGATTACCGGCCGGCCGTTACGGCCGACCACAAGATCAAGAAATCCACCGAGGAAATTCATCTGACCCTGGTGAAGAATCCGGATATCGTGGCGGCGGTTGCCCGTCATGAAAACAAACCCTTTACCGTGGGTTTTGCCGCCGAAACCCGGGATGTCATCGAGTCGGCACGCACCAAGCTGACCAACAAGGGGCTGGACATGATTGCTACCAATGATGTTTCGGGCCAGAACGTAGGCTTCAACAGTGACAACAATGCGGTCACCGTGATCTGGCCCGGCGGACACAAGGTATTGCCGCTGGCGTCCAAGCGTCAGATCGCTCAACAGCTGATCGAGTTGATCGGTATTCGGTATCAGGATTAAACGAGGATCGCGGATGAAGTTGCAGTATCAGGTGCTGGACCCTCGGCTGGGTCAGGAGTTTCCGCCGCCGGGTCATGCCACACGGGGTTCGGCGGGACTGGACTTGCGCGCCATGGTCCGTGATGCCGTCACTCTGACGCCGGGGGAATCCGTACTGGTGCCCTCGGGCATCGCTGTCTATCTTGAAGACCCGGGTTATGCGGGCATGATTCTGCCGCGCTCGGGCCTGGGCCATAAACACGGCATTGTCCTGGGCAATCTGGTAGGCCTGATCGATTCTGATTACCAGGGCGAAGTCATGATCTCGTGCTGGAATCGTGGTCAGGCGAGTTTCACCATCGAGCCGGGGGAACGCATCGCTCAGCTGGTAATCGTCCCGGTCATGCAGGTGGAGCTGGAGGCCGTGGAGGAATTTTCGGACAGCGAACGCGGGGGCGGTGGCTTCGGCCACAGTGGACGCCAATAACGACTCTCCGGGAGAACCATGAAAAAGAAAAATGAAACCGGGTCCAAGGAAGAAGCAAAGAAAGCCGGACAGAAGGGCGAACAACAAAAGCAGGGCAAGTCGCGGAAGACCGGATCCGGGATTCTCAACTTCGCGCTACCGGGTCTGGGTGGGACCACCCTGACAATCCTGGGCATGTCGCTGGTGCTAGCCTGGCTCCAGTTCGGGCGCCACCAGGACCTCAATGAGAAACGGCTGGCGAATGCCCTGATGCAGTCGCAGACCAGTTTGCTCGAACTCTCGCTGAATCAGGTTAATGAACGGGTCGAACGGATCGCCTCCAGCGCATGGATCGGGCAGGCCCTGGAAAAAGGCCGGGTAAGCCAGGCCGAACAACGGCTGGCGGAGCTGGTGCCCGGCCGTGTTTATGTGCTGCCTGACAATCTCTCGCTGGGTCAACGCGATCTCAGTTTTACCGCCCGGGATCTGGTGCAGAAAGCACGGGACGGGACAACGCCCGAGCCCGTGGTCATTCCTGGCGATACACCTCGGTTGTTGAGTGCACGCGCGGCCCCCGAGGCGCCAGGTGCCGTCTTGATGAGTGCTCCGCTGGGCGAATTACAGGGTCAGCTGAAAAGCCAGGATCTGGAAGACGGCCATTTGCAAATCGAACAACAGGGCGGCTCGGAAATCTTCTCCCGGGGCAATGTCCAGGACGGCGTCAAAATATCCGGCCAGGCACCCTTCAATCTTCGTGTACGGCTGGAGCTGCCCGCCTCATCCCGGGATCCGGCCCTGCTGCTGCTGTTCGTGCTGATCACGCTGGGCGGACTTCTGGTGGCCCTATTGCTTCAAGCTTTTGTTTTCCGTGCCGTTGCCCAGGCCATCCGCAAGGACGGCGCCATACTGTCCAATCTGGCGCAAGAGCTAACCCGGGATACCAACACCTTGCCAAGGGGCGATTTCTCCTTCCTGCCACTGCGGCTGGTTACCAATAATATGCACAAGCTGGCCCAGAAACTTTCCGAATCAAAAGCGTCGCCATCCCAGTCTACAGGTCCTTCGGCAGTCCGAGATGCCCCGGGCACTCAGCTCGACGAGGAGCCTGGAAACGAGGCTGCCCGGGCACCCGGTCGTGGCCAGGGTGTGGAGTTACCCGAGGCTATTTTCCGGGCCTATGATATTCGCGGCAGCACCCAGGGCGAACTCAGTGAAGAAAATGTTCGTCTGATTGGTCGCGCTATTGGTTCTGAGGCCATTGAGCGAGGTCAGGAATCCATGCTGGTCGCCCGGGACGGACGACATTCCAGCCCCGGGCTTCAGGACGCGCTTGTGACCGGGCTGACAAGTACCGGTATCGACGTTATCAAGATCGGTGCCGTACCCACACCGCTGCTGTATTACGCCGTGGGCGTGTTGAATACAAGCAACGGTGTCTGCCTGACGGGCAGTCACAATCCACCCGAGTACAATGGCGTCAAGATTGTGCTGGAGGGGGCATCGCTGCATGGCGAGCAGATTACCGGGCTCCGCGAGCGTATCGCGCAGGACAATCTGACGCGGGGTCAGGGCCATGTGTCGGAAACCGACATAACCGGGCATTATCTGGGCGCCGTTCAGGACGATATCGTGCTCGCCCGTCCGCTCCATGTTGTGCTCGACTGCGGCAACGGCATTACCGGCCAGATCGCTCCCGGCTTGTTTGATGGTCTGGGATGCACCGTTACGCCGCTATACGCCGAGGTTGACGGCAACTTCCCCAATCATGGCCCGGATCCAGGCGAGCCGGATAATCTCAAGGCGCTGATCGACAAGGTCAAGGAAACCGGCGCTGATCTGGGTATAGCGTTCGACGGTGACGGCGACCGCCTGGTTGTAGTGACCGGACAGGGCGAGATCATCTGGCCCGATCGCCTCATGATGCTCTATGCCCGGGATCTGCTCAGTCGTTCGCCGGGCGCGGATATCATCTTTGATGTCAAATCCAGCCGGGAACTGTCGCGGCTGATCAGCCAGCAGGGCGGTCGGCCCTTGATGTGGAAGACCGGCCATTCCCTGCTCCACGCGAAACTGCAGGAAACCGGCGCCCCGCTGGCTGGTGAGATGAGTGGCCACATCTTCTTCGGCGACCGCTGGAACGGCTTTGACGATGCGCTCTACGCCGCCGCCCGATTGCTCGAAATCCTGTCGCTGGAAAGCGAGGATGCCCACACCCTCTTCCAGCAACTCCAGACCGGCGTGACCACGCCCGAGATGCCCGTCCCGATCGCCGACGAAAACAAGTTCCGGGTCATCGAACAGCTCGTAGCCACAGCGGGCGAAACCGAGGAAGGCAGTGTTTTCACCCTGGACGGGCTGCGGGTTGATTTCGAGGACGGCTGGGGTCTGGTGCGTGCGTCCAACACCCAACCCAAGCTCGTGGCTCGCTTTGAAGGGCGTGATCAGGCGGCGCTGGAGCGCATCCAGAAACTCTTCCATGACTGGCTGTCAAACGTGGATTCGTCACTCAAACTGCCTTTTTGACCGGAGCCGATATGGATCAGGACCGAGCCCGCGAAACCGCCCAGGTACTGGTCGAAGCGCTGCCGTATATTCAGCGCTTTGCCGGCAGTACCGTGGTGATCAAGTATGGCGGCAACGCCATGGAGGACGACGAGCTCAAGCACAGTTTTGCACGCGACGTGGTGTTGATGAAGGCGGTGGGCTTGCACCCCGTTATTGTTCATGGCGGCGGACCCCAGATCGGCAATCTGCTGGATCGGCTGGGCAAGGAAAGTCGTTTCGTTCAGGGCATGCGGGTAACGGACAGCGACACCATGGACGTCGTTCAGATGGTGCTGGGCGGACTGGTCAACAAGGAAATCGTCAATCTGATCCACGCCAATGGCGGCCGAGCCCTGGGCGTGACCGGCAAGGACGGCGAACTCATCCGCGCGCGAAAACTGCACCTGGAGGCGGATGAGGACGCACCCGAGTTGCACAGTTCCGAAATCATCGACATCGGCCATGTGGGCGAGGTGGACAGCCTGGACACCCGGATCCTTGAAATGGCCAGCTCGGGCGGCTATATCCCCGTGATCGCTCCCGTGGGCGCGGACGACGACGGTAGCGCCTACAACATTAATGCAGACCTGGTGGCGGGCAAGATCGCCGAAGTACTGCAGGCGGAAAAGCTGATCCTGCTGACGAATGTAGAAGGGCTCAAGAATGACGCCGACGAGGTATTGACCGGGCTTAGCGCACAGCGCGTGCGTGAACTGATCGCGGACGGCACCATTGCCGGTGGCATGTTGCCCAAGATCCGCACCGCGCTGGAAGCGGTTCAGGTCGGCGTTCACTCCACGCACATCATCGATGGCCGCGTGGCCCACGCGGTCCTGCTGGAAATTCTCACGGACCAGGGTATCGGCACCCTGATCACTCCGACCTGAGGGACCCCCGATGAGCGAAACACAACCCTCGCGCAAGGAACAGATTCTGCAGTCCCTGGCGCACATGCTGGAGGCGGAGCCGGGCGAGCGGATAACCACGGCCGGGCTGGCCCGGGAAGTCGGTGTATCCGAGGCCGCTCTGTATCGACATTTTCCCAGCAAGGCCAAAATGTTCGAGGGGCTGATCACCTTCGTGGAGGAGGCCATCTTCTCCCGGGTCAACCGGATCACCGACGAGACCGAGGGTGCGATCAATCAGATCGAGCAGCTCCTGACGCTGCTGCTCGGCTTTACCGAGCGCAATCCGGGCATTACCCGGCTGCTTACCGGCGACGCCCTGATCGGGGAAAACGAGCGGCTACGCCAGCGCATTCAACAATTTTTCGACCGACTCGAGAGCCAGCTCAAACAGATTCTGCGCGACGCCGAATTGCGCGAGAGCCTGCGTACGCGCAGCACACCAGCGCATACGGCCAATCTCCTGCTGGCGCTAGCGGAAGGCCATATCGCCCGGTTTGTGCGCTCGGGTTTTCGCGACAGGCCCAGCAGCGAATGGGCGGAGCAGTGGCCGCTGCTACGCCCCGGGATATTTCGCGATTAGCAGGCTGTTGAAAAACCCGTTGCGTACTCAGGCGTTCAGGCTGGTTCACACTCGAGGCGCTATTTTGAAGGCGGATGTCTACCCGTCGAAAAAGGGCAACGATGACTGCGAGCCCGCCTGAAAGCCCCCGGGGGCAAGACCTCAAGCGCCCATCTGCGGCACCTTGGCCCCTGGAAAGGGAGTCACCCAGTCCCTCGCACCAAAGTACACCAGCTGCACGCCTCAGGCCACGCTGAGTGCGCAAGAGGTTGTCCAACAGCCTGTTAGTCTGTCGAAGACGACTTGCGCGCCGAACCGGTCTCACCGGCTTCGGAACCAGCGCCGGATTCGGCTTCCGATCCGCCTTCCGGGGCAATCACCTTGAGCCTCTCAATCATGGGCTCGTATTTCTCGTTAACGTCCTCGATGTCGTCTTTGTACTGCTGGATTGCCTTTTTGTGCTCCGCGATCCGACGCTGAAACTGATTGATCGAGTCCTGGACGGACGCAGGGACTTTTTCACCTCGTTGTTCGTATTTCGCGGCGTTGCTCACCGCCCGGTCAAGTTTTTCCTTGACGCCTTGCAGTGTGTTGCGTGTATAGCTGATATTGACTTTCAGCGCCTCCACCTGGCGATCGCGCGCGCGCCGCGCGTCACCCGGCCCGGCGTACATGCGCAGCAGTTCTTCATCCCGCTTGGCCTGTTTCTTTTCGCGACGCTGGCGCTGCTCTTGCTTTTCGAGCTGCTTGCGCTCTTCGGCCGTTAATGCCGGTTCAACAGTGCGGACAACCCGACCGTTCTGGTTCAGTACCTCATAGCCCTGCTCGATCGCCTCGTCAGACAGAGAACTACTGATGGTCGTGCTACCGTCCTCACGTTCATATCGAAAGACCGCTCCCGGCGGAAGACCGGCTTCGTCCTGGATAGCCAGGAGCATACAGAGCAGGGTGCAAAACAGGAGATTCAACCGCATGGGTGTTACTCGGTTCCGTAGGCCTGGCGGTAAGCTTTCATGGCTTCCAGGCCGGGGTTCGTGGCGTCGTGGTTTTCGAGATATCCGATGATATCCACCATACCCACTATCTCTCCGACAGGCACGCCCAGCCTTTGTTCCACTTCCTCAATCGCGGACGCGTCGCCCTGGCCACGCTCCTGACGGTCGAGTGCCACGAAAACGCCGGCCAGTTGCCCGCGGCTATGCGCCAACAGTGCGGCCACATCCCGAATAGCCGTGCCGGCTGTGATGACATCGTCGATCACCAACACGCGGCCCGCCACGGGCGCGCCCACGATATTGCCCCCTTCACCATGGTCCTTCGCTTCCTTGCGATCAAAGGCCCAGGGGTAGTCCCGGCCGTATTCTTCCGCCAGCGCCATGGCGACCGCCGCCACCAGGGGAATGCCTTTGTAGGCCGGCCCGAACAACATATCGAACTCGCACCCGCTGTCAACAATGGCCCGGGCATAGAAACGGCCCAGCTGCGCCAGGGCGTCGCCGGTGTGAAAAACGCCGGCATTAAAGAAATAGGGACTGGCGCGCCCGGATTTCAGGGTGAATTCCCCGAAACCCAGAGCGCCGCGCTCCAGCGCGAAGCGAATGAACTCTTCCTGGTAATCCTTCACCAGCCCAGGACTTGTTGTTGCTTTTGAATGATCTCACCGATGCCTTGCTCGGCCAGTTCCAGCATGGTCACCGACTGCTCCCGGCTAAAGGGCTCGGCCTCGGCGCTGCCCTGAATCTCGATGAAGCCGCCCTGCTGGTTCATGACCACATTCATGTCCGTATCGGCGACGGAGTCCTCGTCATAGTCCAGATCCAGCACGGGCTGATTCTGGTATACGCCCACGGACACCGAGCCCACCAGCGCCAGCAGCGGATCTTCTTTGACCTGACCCTTTTCCAGCATGACGTTAATGGCGTCCACCAGGGCCACACAGGCGCCCGAAATAGAGGCGGTGCGCGTACCGCCATCCGCCTGCAGAACATCACAGTCCAGCGTAATGGTGTTCTCACCCAGACGCTTGAGATCCACCGCCGCGCGCAACGAGCGCCCGATCAACCGCTGAATCTCCACTGTGCGACCACCCTGCTTGCCCTGAGCCGCTTCCCGGCCCGAGCGCGTATGGGTAGAGCGCGGTAGCATACCGTACTCGGCGGTCAGCCAGCCCTTGCCCTGGCCCTTGAGAAAACGGGGCACGCCCGGCTCCACCGAGGCCGTGCACAACACCCGGGTGTCCCCGAAGGAGACGAGCACACTGCCTTCCGCATGCTTGGTAAATTGCCGCGTAAATTCCACGGGACGTAATTGATCCGGTTCGCGGCCTGAAGGTCGCATGCTGGCTCCTCGAGCGTTGGTAGGACGCATCATTGTAGCCAAGGGGCGCCCGCTGTGCACGGCGCATGAATTCCGTCCGCAGTGTCTGTAGAATAGCGGCCTTCGTGCCCGGGCGGGCTCGTCTCTCAGGGGAAAACCATGATCCGCAGCATGACCGCCTTTGCTTGTACCGAGGGGACGTCGCAACAGGGCGAGCTGAGCTGGGAGATCAAAACGGTCAACCACCGCTACCTCGACGTCTCGCCCCGGTTGCCGGAACCGTTGCGCGAGCTGGAGAGCGCCGTGCGTCAGCGCTGCCGCGAACAGCTGGCCCGGGGCAAGGTGGAGGTTACGCTGCGCGCCGACGACGACCGGGGCTGGCAGCTCAACGAAGACCGCCTCCAGGAGGTGGTGCGGCTGAGCGAAGAGGCGACCGCCCGGCTGGTGCAGCCCGCTCCGGTGGCGCCGCTGGAGTTACTGCGGTTTCCCGGTGTCATGGAGCCGGCGGAGCGCAACGGGCGCGACCGCAGTAACCAGGCGCTGGCCCTGCTCGACGAGGCACTCGAGACGCTGATCGCTACCCGCGAGCGCGAGGGCGCGGCCTTGCGCCAGCTGCTGTACAGTCGGCTGGATGCAGCGCGGGCCGAAGCCGAGCGTGTGCGTAGCGCCCTCCCGGACATCCTGGAGCACCTGCGGGCACGCTTATTCCGGCGCGTACGCGAATTCGCGGGTGAGGCCCATCCAGAGCGGCTGGAACAGGAACTGGCGCTGACAGCACAGAAAATGGATGTAACCGAAGAGCTGGACCGGCTGGAAGCGCATCTCGACGAAATCCAGCGTGTCCTTGCTGAAGGCGGCGCCGTCGGGCGACGGC
>CAYPKI010000007.1:9757-19688 GCA_964411265.1 uncultured Alcanivorax sp.
GCTCGACTTCCTCATGCAGGAGCTGAACCGGGAAGCGAATACGCTGGCGTCGAAATCGGTGGCCGGAGAAACCAGCCGGGCAGCGGTTGAACTCAAGGTGCTGATCGAGCAGATGCGTGAGCAAGTCCAGAATGTGGAATAAAACCGGGAGCCCCGATGGCTGAACGCGGCACACTCTTTATTATTTCCGCGCCCTCGGGCGCGGGCAAGACCAGCCTGGCGAACGCCCTGGTGGAACAGACGCCGGGCCTGCGGTTGTCCATCTCGCACACCACGCGGCCCCAGCGCCCCGGCGAGCAAGAGGGCGTCAATTACCACTTCCTGGAACGCTCGGTCTTTGTGCAACAGATCGAAGAGGGCCGTTTTCTCGAACACGCCGAGGTTTTCGGCAACCTCTACGGCACCTCCGCCGACTGGGTCAATGAGACCCTGAGCCGGGGTGAGGACGTGGTGCTGGAAATCGACTGGCAGGGCGCGCAACAGGTTCGGCGACTGATGCCTGACGCCACCGGCATCTTCATCCTGCCGCCGAGCCTGGATCAGCTGGCGGCAAGGCTTAGTGGCCGGGGCCAGGATGACGAGGCCGTCATCGACGAACGTCTGGCCGGTGCCCAGCGCGAAATGACGCACTACAGCGAATTCGATTATCTCGTCATCAATGACGACTTTGCGCGTGCGCTCTCGGATCTGTCCGCTGTCATCCAGTCGCGACGGCTCCATCTCGAGCGCCAGGCGCAGGCTCTGGGTGAAACCCTGTCGGAGCTGTTGTCCGGGAGCCGCAGCCGGCAGTAGAATGGAGCGTCCGATACAGGAGAAGTTTAATGGCACGCGTAACGGTTGAAGATTGCCTGGAACAGCTCGATAACCGCTTCGAGCTGGTGCTGGTGGGCAGCAAACGGGCTCGTCAGTTCCAGACGGGCGGCAAAGAGCCCCGGGTGGACTGGGAAAACGACAAGCCCGCGGTAGTGGCCCTGCGCGAGATTTCCGAGGGGCTCACCAGTACCGAATCCATGGAAAGCGAAGCTTCCACTGCGGCAAAGGACGCTGAAAGCGGCGAAGCTGTGGACGAACTGGCCCTGCTAACGGAAGCGCTGGGCGAGCAATAAGCCGGCAGCCGCGCCTGGCGCCCCGCATGGCCAACCCCGTAGTGCCAGGCCCGGGCTTGCCTGTACGAATTCGGGACTTCGACCCTTTGGCGCACACTCTTGCCCTCCATTGAGCCCCTCGTCAAACGGCTGAAAAGCTACCTCGACGACGATCAGATTGATCAAGTCGAGCGGGCGTTTGACTATGCCCGGGAGGCCCACGAGGGTCAGTACCGGCGCACGGGTGACCCCTATATCACCCATCCGCTGGCCGTGGCGCACATCCTCACGGATATGCACATGGACCATGAGTCGCTAATGGCGGCCATGCTCCATGACGTCATTGAGGACACCGCCACCAGCAAGCGCGAGCTGGCGTCATTGTTCAGTTCGGGCGTGGCGGAGCTGGTCGACGGCGTTTCCAAGATCGATCAGCTCGAGTTCGAATCCCGCGCCGAGCAGCAGGCGGAAAACCTGCGCAAGATGATGCTGGCGATGACCCGCGACATCCGTGTGGTGCTGGTCAAGCTCGCCGACCGGCTGCACAACATGCGCACGCTGGGCGCCATGCCGCCCGAAAAATGCAAGCGCATCGCCAACGAAACCCTGGAAATCTACGCGCCCATTGCCAACCGCCTGGGCATGTACAACATGCGCGTGGAGTACGAGGATCTGAGTTTCAACGCCCTTTATCCCATGCGCGCCGAGCGCATCGCGCGCGCGGTCAAGCAGGCGCGGGGCCACCGCAAGGAAATCCTGCGCCAGCTGCAGTCGAATATTGAGCAGTGCCTGGAGCAGGAAGGTATCGAGGGCCGGGTCCTGGGCCGCGAGAAACACCTCTATAGCATCTATACCAAGATGAAGGAGCAGCGCAAACCCTTTGCCGAGATCATGGATGTTTACGGCTTCCGCATTATTGTCGATCGGGTGGATAGCTGCTACCGGGTCCTGGGGGCGGTACACAATTACTTTACCCCCATCCCGGGCCGGTTCAAGGACTATATTGCTATTCCCAAAGTGAATGGCTACCAGTCGCTGCACACCACCCTCAAGGGCCACACCGGCCTGCCCCTGGAAATCCAGATCCGAACCGAGGAAATGGAAGCCATGGCCAACAACGGCATCGCCGCGCACTGGCTGTACAAATCCGATGAGGAAGAGCAGGGCAGCGGGGCGCCGGGACGCGCCCAGGCCTGGATGAACCGGCTGCTGGAAATGCAGCAGAAGGCCGGTAACTCCATGGAGTTCCTCGAGAACGTGAAGGTCGATCTCTTCCCGGACGAGGTCTACATCTTCACACCCAAGGGCGAGATCAAGGAGCTGCCCAATGGGGCCACGCCCGTGGATTTCGCCTATGCCGTTCACACCACAGTGGGCAACACCTGTGTCGCTGCCCAGATCGACGGCCAGCTGGCGGCGCTGTCCAAGCCCCTGGAATCCGGCCAGACAGTCAAGATTATTCGCGCATCCAACGCCCGGCCCAGTCCCGGCTGGCTCAACTTTGTGGTCACCGGCAAGGCGCGCTCCAACATCCGGCATTTTCTGAAGCACCAGCGGCGCGAGGACTCGCTGCAACTGGGTGAGCGCTTGCTGGAAAAAGCCCTGGCCGAGGACAATCTTGATATCAATGATCTGCCTATCGAGCGGGTAGTGGCCGAGCTGGCCAGCCATCAGTATGCGTCCCTGGATGATCTGCTGGAGGATATCGGCCTGGGTAACCGGCTCGCGCCCCTGGTCGCGCGCAAGCTCGCCGGCTACCCGGAAACCGATCAGGGCGCGGCCAGCTCCGACGGCAAGCCCCTGGCCATTCGCGGCACGGAGGGACTGCTGGTCACCTATGCCAAGTGCTGCCACCCGCTGCCGGGCGACAACATTGTGGGCCACCTGAGCGCTGGCCGCGGCATTGTAGTCCACCGTGACAACTGCAAGAATCTATTGTCCGAGATGCGCGACAACCCCGAGAAGGCGCTGGCGCTTAACTGGGATTCCGGCGTGGATCGGGAATTCAGTGCCGCCCTTCGGATTGAATTGATAAACAAGAAAGGGGTTCTGGCCACATTGGCCACGCATTTGTCCGAGCTGGGCTCGAACATTGAAACCATTACCATGGCGGACAAGGACGGCACCCTGACCATTATCAATGTTACGGCCACGGTGCGGGACCGGGTACACATGGCGCGGATAATCAAGCGCATCCGCACACTGTCCAATGTGGTCCGGGTCAGCCGTCTGACCGCCTGAACCGGGGCGAGCGCCCCGACCCATGAGGTTGCGATATGCCCAATCGTTCCGTTATCCAGACCGATCAGGCCCCCGAGGCCATTGGCCCCTATTCCCAGGGCATCAAGGTAGGCGACACCGTCTATCTCAGCGGCCAGATCCCGCTGGTACCTGCGACCATGACCCTGGTGGACGGGGAGATCGAGGCTCAGGTGCGGCAGGTCTTCGACAATCTTGCGGCCGTCTGCCAGGCCGGCGGCGGGACGCTGCGCAATATCGTCAAGCTGAACATCTACCTCACGGACCTGAGCCATTTCGCGCTGGTCAACGACCTGATGAGCGAGTATCTGGATCAGCCCTATCCGGCGCGCGCCGCCCTGGGCGTAGCAGCGCTGCCCAAGGGTGCCGGGGTGGAGATGGATGCGGTTATGGTGATCGACTGAGTATCAGTCGATCACCAGTGGCAAGTAGCAAGTAGCAAGAAAAAGTCGGGCCGCGCTCTGCGCGGCCCAATCATTATTCGTCGTCCCTTGCCCCTTGCTCCTTGCCACTGGTGCGCAGCACCTCTTCATACCCCGCGCGGTAGTCCGGGTAAGTCGGTTCGAAGGCCGATTCCTCAATATAGCGACTGCGGACCCGCTTGCCCGCGGGGGACCCTTCAAGGGGCAACGCCAGGGGACGGCCCAGTTGTTCGCCCAGCCAGTTCAGCACCTCGTAATTCAGGACCGGATAACCGTCTGTTCCCACAACGACCGACGGCTGCATCTCGCCCGCCAGCCAGTCTTCACCCAGCCGCGCAAGAAGACGTACGCAATCCGTCCGGTGGATGCGGTTGCTCCAGCGCAATGCGGGTGACTCGCCGCCCTCATGGATGGCTTCGGCCTGACGCACCAGACGATCACTAAGGGGTCCATAAATACCGCTGAAGCGCACGACCGTAGTCAGGGTCCGGGTAGAGATTTCCTCTTCGGCGGCCAGCAGGATACGGCCATTGTAGCGCTCCGGACGCGGCGGGGTATCCTCGTTGACCTCCAGCTCGCCGTCGCCATAGACAGCAGTGCTGGAAACAAACACCACGGGCGGCAGCGGCTGCTGTTGCGCCAGTTGATCCAGCAGGGCCCGCGGCGCTCCCAGAAAGGCCTGGCTGTACCCCTGCTCGGAGCGCTCGGCGGGCGTAAGGATAATATAGACCAGATCCACCCGGTCGGGGGGCAGCAGCACCGGCCCTTCAAGCAAATCACAGCTATAGAGATCAACGCCCTCCGGCCCCTTATCCCGGCGTCGGATGGCGCTGACGTTGTGGCCCGCATCACGCCAGTGAACGGCGAGCGGCCAGCCCAGATCCCCCAAACCCACTATCAGAACATGCGCCACGACGTTTCTCCGCTGCGGCCACCCGGAAGCAATTGCTGACACAGAATGCAGTCAGCCCGTCCGGGGGCTTTACTTTGCCGCCATAAAGGCTACCTTATGTCGGCATGACATTGACAGAATTACGCTATCTAGTCGCCCTCGCGCGTGAGCGCCATTTCGGCCGCGCAGCCGAGGCCAGCCATGTAAGCCAGCCCACGCTCAGCGCCGCCATCCGCAAGCTGGAGGAGGAGCTGGGCATGCCCCTGTTCGAGCGTCGTCCGCGCGAGGTGAAGATTTCGCCCGAGGCGGAGGCGCTGGTCGCCCAGGCCCAGCGCATCCTGGAGCAGGTGGAACAGCTGGAACAGATGGCCCATGAACGCCATGATCAGCTGGGATCCCCCCTGCGCGTAGGCGCCATCTTTACGGTGGCACCCTACCTGCTGCCGGTGCTGATCCCCCGGGTGCGCGAAGAAGCACCGGAGATGCCGCTCTTCATCGAGGAAAACTATACCCATGTGCTGCGCACCAAGCTTGAGCGCGGGGATCTGGACGCCATTATCGTGGCGCTGCCGTTCTCCGGCGGCGGCCTTGTGCGGGCCCGGCTCTACGAAGAGTCCTTCTCGGTGCTGCTGCCCGCGGATCACCCCTGGACCGCTCAGGAAACCATTACCCCGGATCAGCTGCTGGACGAAACCCTGTTGCTGCTGGGCGAGGGCCACTGCTTCCGCGATCAGGTACTGGAGCTCTGTCCCGCCATCGATTCCGAGCGCCAGAAGAACCTGGTGCAGATCGAGGGCGGTTCGCTGGAAACGCTCAGGCACATGGTCGCTTCCGGCATGGGCATCACGGTGCTGCCGGACTCCGCTGTCCACCACAACAACTATGAAAGCGGCACCTTTGCCGTTCGGCCCTTCGTTCAACCAGCGCCGTCGCGCACCATTGCCCTGGTCTGGCGCGACAGCTTCCCGCGGCCCCGAGCCATCGAGGTACTGCGCCAGTCCGTACCCAGGGAGGGGCTGATCCCCGGCGCCCAGGGCTGATGCATAACCGACCGGTCACCGAGCTCAAGGGGGCCGGTCCCCGCCTGGCGGAAAAACTGGAACGACTGGGTATCCAGACCTGCGAGGACCTGCTCTTCCATCTGCCGCTGCGCTATCAGGATCGTACCCGGGTGACGCCCATCGGCGGATTGCGGCCGGAACAGACCGCGGTGATCGAGGGGCGGGTCATGGCCGCGGACGTGGTCCATGGCCGGCGCCGCTCCCTGCTGGTCCGGGTGGGCGACGGCACGGGCGTGATTTCGCTGCGCTTTTTTTATTTCAGCGCGGCGCAGAAACAGTCCCTGGAGCCGGGCCGCAGCGTGCGCGCCTTTGGCGACGCCCGCCCGGGCAGCACCGGCCTGGAGCTCTATCACCCGGAATACGAAACGGCCGCCACCGAGCTGGCACCGCTGGACAAACGGCTCACCCCGGTCTATCCCGCCACGGAAGGCGTCTCCCAGCCGCTGCTGCGCCGCCTCGTGGATCAGGCCCTGCGCGCCATGGAGCAGGAGCCGCCGCGGGATCTGATTCCGCCGGGCCTTACCGGCGAGACCCGGCTGCCGTCGCTGCAACAGGCCCTGACCACGCTGCACGCGCCATCGCCCGACGAGGATGTGGAAACACTGCTGGCGGGGACACACCCGGCGATCCAGCGGCTGGTGATCGAGGAACTGGTGGCGCACCAGCTGGGCCTACTGGAAAAACGGGCGGGCCAGCGCGCCTACGAGGCACCGGTGTTGCGCGGTTCCCGCCTGGTGGAGCAGCTGCTGGCCCACCTGCCCTTTGCGCTCACCGGCGCCCAGCAGCGGGTCATCGACGAGATCCGCGCCGATCTGGCGGCGGGCGAGCCCATGCTCCGGCTGTTGCAGGGCGATGTGGGCTCCGGCAAGACGCTGGTGGCGGCCGCGGCGGCGCTGATCTGCATCGAGAGCGGTTTCCAGGTGGCGCTCATGGCGCCCACCGAGGTGCTGGCGGAACAGCATCTGCACAACTTTCGCGCCTGGCTGGAGCCGCTGGGTCTGGACGTGGTCTGGCTGGCGGGCAGCCTCAAGGGCCGGGCGCGCACGCAAGCGCTGGAGGCCATTGCCAACGGCCGCGCGGCCCTGGTGGTGGGCACGCACGCGCTCTTTCAGGAGAGCGTGACATTCGATCGTCTGGGCCTGACGCTGATCGATGAGCAGCATCGCTTCGGCGTGCATCAACGCCTGGCCCTGCGCGACAAGGGGCGCCGGGACCAGCAGGTGGCGCATCAACTGGTCATGACGGCCACCCCGATTCCGCGCACCCTGGCGATGAGCGCCTATGGGGATCTGGACACCTCCGTGATCGACGAACTGCCGCCGGGGCGCAAGCCCATTGAAACCCTGGCCCTGCCGGACAATCGCCGGGACGAAGTGGTCGAGCGCGTGCGCCGGGCTTGCCAGGACGGCGCCCGGGTCTACTGGGTCTGCACCCTGATCGAGGAATCCGAGGCGCTGCAGGCCAGCGCCGCCGAAGACAGCGCCGCCGCGCTGGCCGAGGCCCTGCCGGAACTGGAAGTAGAACTCGTGCACGGGCGCATGAAAGCCGCCGACAAGGCGGCGCACATGGACCGCTTCGCGCGCGGCGAACCGCGGGTACTGGTAGCCACCACCGTGATCGAGGTGGGCGTGGATGTGCCCGAGGCCACGCTCATGGTCATGGAAAACGCCGAACGCCTGGGCCTGGCCCAGTTGCACCAGCTACGCGGCCGGGTGGGCCGCGGCGCCGAGCGCAGCTACTGCGTGCTGCTCTATCAGGGGCCGCTGTCGGAAACCGCGCGTCGGCGCCTGCAGGTGATGCGCGAGACCAGTGACGGCTTCCGCATCGCGGAAGAGGATCTGCGCCTGCGCGGCCCCGGCGAATGGCTCGGGACCCGCCAGGCGGGGGATCTGGCTTTTCGCATTGTCGATCTGGTGCGCGACGAACACTGGCTGGAGCCGGCCCGCGAGCTGGCGCAACGGCTGCGCCGGGACCATCCCGAAGCCGTGCCCGAACTGCTGCGGCGCTGGGTGCGCGGCGGCGAGGCCTATGCGGAGGTCTAGATCAGCCCCGGCGCCGTCCCGTTCGGCCACTGACCGGGACCGCTCGTCTTGCCATTCCGGTAACATATGCATCGCATTGCACCGCCCATCGGGCAATAGCTACCGTTCGTCATCCATTTTGTGCCATAGATCACACAACGAGTGCGAAATATGTACTATCAAAGAGTGTTGACTGCTAATTAATCAATATGACTCTCGAACACAGTAGAAAGTCATACAAGCGCAAGGGTGAATAGCCATGAACTTGAAAACCAAACTCTCAGCTCTCGCCGCCAGCATCGCGCTGATCCCCGCCGGAACCGCCCTGGCCGCGTCCGATGGCAGCCTGGGCACCGGCGCCAGCGCAACGTCTCAGGGGACCGCGCAGGTTAACCTCAGCATTCCGGCCATGATCAAGATTAGCAAAATTACCGACCTGCAACTTGATCAGAATTTCGACTCCGGTACTAGTGAGTTGTATGATGAGACATCGGTCTGCGTATTCCGAAAGGGCAACTCAGGTGCGTATACGGTCACGGCGTCAAGCGCGAATCCCGATGGATCGGGGAACTTCCAGGTCGACGATGGCGGCACCAAGGTGATGTATAACGTCCAATGGTCAGATTCCGCAGGTAATACTGAGGATTTGACTGAAAATGCTACTAGCAGTACCACCTTCACGGGGAATACGGGCTCGGCCGATTGTGGCGGTGCCACGAATGCTACAGTGCGAGCTTCGGTTCCCCAAAGCGAATGGGAAGCCGCGACTGCGTCTGCCGGTTATAACGACACGCTCACAATGATGGTCACGGCAAACTAAGGCCGAGGAACCAGTAGTGTTCCCGGGGGCGGTTGCGCTTGGCGTAACCGCCCTTTTATTTTACGGCATGATTGGGACGTGTGGACTACCACCGGGAGGCTGAGATGGCACGGCGATTACGCCTGCTGGCACTGGCACTGATTCTGGTGGCACCGGATGCACTGGCGCGTATGGGGTCGAGTCCGAAAAATCTTTCGCAAGCCTTTACCTGGTCGGGCGGGGATATCGCGCGCAATTTCGATTTCTGTGTTTTCTCTATCGCGGAGAACAACCCCAACAAGGGGCAAACTCCGATTGACTACAGCGTCACGGCCGAGGTTAACGGCACGGCAGCTTTCACGCTGGAAAACGGTGCGGGCAACACCATCCCGGTGACTTTGGACTGGACCGATCTGCGGGTGAACAACACCGAGTCCCTGTCACCGGGCGTGACCACGGCGGAACAGTTCACAGGGGGCCTGGATGGCTGCCCCAATGGCGACAACGGTCGGCTGGTACTCACCATTGCCGAGTCGGATCTGGTCAATGCCGTGCCGGGCACCTACAGCCAGACCTTCGACGCCACCTTGCGCAACTCCGGTGGCGGCAAGCCCCAATCCAAATCCTCGGTGACCGTGGATCTGACCATTCCGGATTCCATCCAGATCACCCAGGTGGACGATATCAGTCTGGGCACCTTCGACGGCGTCAATGACATGACCGGCTCGGACAGTCTTTGTGTCTACCGCCGTGGTGGCGGCGATTACAGCTTGACCATTACCGGCAGTGGCTCCGGTGGTGCCTTTACGCTGTCCGGTGGAGGCGACACCATCCCGTTTTCGGTCACCTGGAATGACGGCGCGGGCGCCCGGTCGGTCACCTCCGGCACATTGCTATCCGGGCTGACCAACACCTTCACCCAGGACACGGAGTGCAACGGTGGCGCGGACAACAACGCGACGCTGGGTGTGCAAGTGCTCGCCAATGATATCCAGGCGGGCACGTCCACGATCGGCACGCATACGGGCAGCCTCACCATCACCGTCGAGATGCAATAGGTGACCGCTCATCGCTTTGCAAGAAGCATCAGCGCCTGATTGCCCCGCCACTGATTCCCAACAGTCTCCCGCCCGTCGGACGAACCACCGCCTGCGTCAGACCCGTCGCCTTCCGTCCGGTTCATGCCCCTGCGCAAGTGTTTAATATAGTTTTAAAAGCTTAGCATTGTACTAAGATATAAGTACTACGGCCGTTGGCCGGGAGGTGGTTATGCGCCGCCTGATTGCACTCGCTGGATTCCTCTTCATCACTGCCGTGGTGGCAAGCCCTTTGAGCCGCGCGGCGACCGACGGTGCGCTCCGGGACGACATCGGCCGCCGACGCCATCCGTAT
>CAYPKI010000007.1:19698-24989 GCA_964411265.1 uncultured Alcanivorax sp.
CCGGCTCGGCCCAGGTGGGCCTGGTGATTGAGGACATGGTGCGGCTCAGCGGCCTGAGCGATCTCCCCATGCAGTGGGATGGCGGCAGCAAAGCCTTTACCGCTACCGATCGGGTTTGCGTTTTTCGCAATCAGTCGGGCAAGTATTCCGTGACAGCCAGCAGCACCGAGGGGGACGGAGAGTTCCTGCTTAGCGGCGAAAAGGGCAGCACCGTGCCCTATGAAGTGCGCTGGAACGACGAGCGCCTGGATGCGGGCTCACGCTCGGCGGTGCGCAGCGATGCCCACCAGGCCCTGAACTGTAACGGTCAGGGCAATGTCGCCCTGAGCGTGCGTGCTTCGGAGGCCCAGGCGAGTTCGGCGTCGCATGAGGGCTCCCATACGGATACGCTGGTGCTTAAAGTCACCGCGGAGTAGCGTTATTGCCGGATTGATCCACCGGTCTATCCCTGGCTTCATCGGACGAGCCAGCGCCGGATTGATCCAAGGGTCGACACAACACTTGGCCCAGCTGCGCAACGCCGGAGCCGGGTTCAATCGGACCGGTTTCCAGCCGGCAGCGCCTTTCGTCGCCGAACCGAGCGAACAGTTCCGCGTCCGTGCCCCGGATCCGGCCCTGGAAAAACCCGTCCGGATCCGAAACGACAACGTCGTGCGTGCCCTCCAGGGTGGCGTTGCCGATGGGGTCGCCGTCCGGGCCCACGAGTTTCCCCAGGATCACCATGACCCTTTGCAGCTCCCAGGTCAGCGTCTCCACATTGCCCGGATAGAGGGTCACCTGACGGCTGGTGTTGTCGAACTGGACGAACTCCGTCCCCCGGTCCCGGATGGCTACGCTGTAGTCTTCATAGCCGCGCAGCGTAATAGCGGCGCGATGCCCCCCGCGGGCCACGAACCGTTTGTCGCCATCCAACAGTACATCGAAGGTGGCGCCTTCCGCCCCGCGTAAATCGATCACGATGCCGGCATCGTTGAGCTCCGGGCCACCCACCGCCGCACCGTCGCCGTTGGCCACCAGATTGGTGTCATAGCTGGCGGAGGTGAGCCTTCAGTCACGACCCTCATCAGGCCGGATCCAGCTCACCCCGGCGTTGCCACGCCCGTACTGCCAGTCGTAGCGGCCGTCCAGCGAGGCGCGGGTTTTCGAATCATCGGTTTCCACGCCCGCGCTCAACTGCAGATCATCGTCCAGCGTATCGCCGTCCTGCCAGGTACTGGACGCGCTCGCACTACGTTCGGGTTCGGCACCCGACCCGTCGGTGTCACGGCCAGCCAGGCCCGCCTGATGCTGCCAGTGCGATCGCGTCAGGCGCCAGTTCACGGCCAGGCGCGCCTCATGAACACCATTGGTGCGCGTCAGTGCGGCATTGAGGTTGAGCGATTGTTGGCCACCCAGTTGCAGCGTCCGGGTATAGCCCAGGGTGCTGGTGCGCTGTTCGGCGGTGTCATTGCGCTGCAGCCGTCGCCAGGAAACAAAGTAACTGCCCTTCCGGGCCGGCAAGCGCAGTTCGAGCCGATCCCGCTCAATACGGTCAGGCAAGAGTGCATAGTCCGGAGTGGGCGGCTCCGATTGCGTCCAGACGCGCTGACTGTCAAAGATCAGGCGCGCCTCAGCAAGGCTGGCACTACCGCGTAACAGCCAGCCGGCACCGCCCTCGGAATCGGCGAAAAAACTGGCATGCGCCTGACCATCCGCGGTCAGCCAGTCCAGCGTCGTTTCCAGCAAGGCCTCGTCCTCGATCGCGGCCGCTGCCAGACCCAGCCCGATCCCATCGCGATAGCGATGCTGCACACCGGCACTGGTCAGCAGAGTGCCGCCATCCTCGGGGAAAAGCTCATCCCGGTTGCGCCTTTGCAGCCGCCCGGCATTGGCAAACCAGAGGTTTTCGTCGGTCGGAGCGAGGCTACGGCTCTTGACGAAAAAACGCTCCAGCGTCCGGGTCCGCCCCGAGCTTTCCGTGATCCGGATCTTCAGATTGTAGGCGCCGGGAGGCAGGCGTGCCGTGTCAAGGCTACGCCGGCCCGCCTCGTAGGGACGCGCGTCATAGAGGCGGCCATCCTTGATCAGCTCCACCCGAGCGCGGCCATTGAGAACAACTTCCAGCTCCGTGGCGAAGGTGGCAGTGCGCCCGCGCTCGCGTTTAAAGGAACGCTTGATGCCCGCGCCGATCAAGGGTTGCCGCTGAAGTATGGTAAGCTGATCGTTGCGGGGTTGGTACAGGCCCATATTCAGCTGGTGCTTCTTGAAGTCCTTGCGCAGACCCAGCTCGTCCACGCTAAGCTTTTGTTCGCCCGTCCTCACCCAGCTACTGAAAGCATGGGCCGAGCCCCGGCCCACGCGGGTGCGACCAAAAAGACTGGACCGGTCGCTGCCCGGATTGCTGCCGGCATGGTTAAAGTTGAGATTCTGCACCAGTCCGAGTTCGGGTTTGTCGGGGGTGCCCAGATAAGACCCTGTCTCCTTATCCACGTCCGCAAGGTAATCCGGGTTCACAAAAACCTCCGCATGGAAACGCCGCTCATCAAAGATCACGCCAATATGGTCGGGCTCAAGGCGGCCACAGTCCTTTTGTTTGGCACCAACGCAGACCTGACCGCTGTGGGTGGGCTGCTCGCCGCGAAAGTGCTTCAGCAGCTCGTCACGGCGTTGGACATTGGGCAAGGAACGGATGACTTCTTCCGGGCGAAGAAACCGGATGGTCTCGGGGGTGTATTCAACCAGGGTGCTGGTAATCTGACGATCGCCAAAGCTGACGTCGACCATCGTCTTTTGCGGTTCCGTCAGCGCCTTGAAACCTTCGGGCACAGTAGTGCGCATGCTCCCACGCCCTGCGTCCGAATCCCCTGGTGGTTGGTCGGTCGCGTCATCAGGGCCACCACTAGTGGACGCAGCAGCGCCCGCCGCTTCCACCGGCTTGTTTTCGTCGGCCGGGGTCGTTCGCTTTTTTTTACGCCCGGCATCCGGGGCACTATCCTCAGCCGGGGTTGCCGCGTCCGAGGCCCGGGCCGGGTCGGTGTCAGCCTGAGCCAGCTTCAAAGGCCGGGTAGCGGGCTCGGGTGACACAGTAGACGGCGGTGTTTCACCCGGGCGATCCATGGACCCGGGGACGAACATGCCCAGGGCCAGCAGGGCGAGACCGGCAGTGATCCGCTGAGAGCGATTCAAAACAAACGTCCGGCCACACGGCTACTGGAAACGCCGCTTCGAGGATTCATCGGAAGCGGACACGGTAAACGTAACCGGCGCATCATAGGGCAACTCCAGGGTTTCCTGGTTGCCCGGGTAGAGCCGGAGGCCTTTCAGGTCCCGGCATTCCTGACCCTGCGCCGGCTGGGGCGGACACTGCTCGCCATGGTGAATGCGGACATTGACGTTGCCGGTGTTGTGCAGCTGAAGCTCGCGCCCGTCACGGCTGGCCCGCAGGTCCACATTCACCTTCCGCGGCTCGATGAACACCAGCAACTGGTAGCCCACCATGACATGCACGCCCGTTTTTTCGCTGTCCACCGGCCCCGACCTGGGTTTGAGGTTCACCCGGTAGACCCGCTCCTCTTTTTGGTAGCCCTCGAGATTGACCAGTCGCACTACGCGCTGCCCCCCGGCGGGGACCACCAGGCGCCGCGGTGTCGCGACCAGGCCGATGGACTCCGGGTCCTTGACCACCTCGCGCTTTTCGTCCTCGGCACCCGGGTTGGTAACGTCAAGCACTTGAACATCGATATAAAGGGACTCTTCACCCGGGTTGGAGACCATGACGTCCTCGCGCTCCGAAGCGCCGGAGGCGAAGGTGATTACCGCCCGGTCTACGTTCATGGCGGCATTAACATTACTGCTTATCGAGCAGAGGAAAAGCAGGCACAGGGTTATTCGAAGCACAGTTACAGCTCCCCGGCGACGCAGAAAAATGGGAGTCATATTGTGACTCATGGCGCAATTATCGTGTGGAGGTTGTCACTTAAGGGGATTGCTTTCTGATAGACGGTCGTTACAACGGACTGGGTGGTGTTCCCGGAAGCGGGACTGCTCAGTTTCAAGACGGGACGGAGTGGCCGCTATTCCGTACGCACCGGAATCACGTTCGGGTCGCCCGGGCCCGGTTCATCATCGTCCGGGTTGCGCCGCATACCGCAGGCAACACATTCCATCCAGACCCTGTCCGCGTCGATACAGCGCTGGACCTTGTCCACGGCGCCGCAGTCGGGACAGGCCGCACCCGCTATGAAGCGCCGCTGCACCGCGCCACATGAACCAGGCCTCGGCGGCCTGCTCCACCAGCATGCCCAGTCCGTCCGCAACCTCGCTGGTACGGGGTCGGGCCCAGGCAATAAAGGGCGTGTCACCGGCGCCGTAGAGCATGTCATAGGCACAACCCCGCTGCGAGAACAGCTCGGGCGGCAAGGGCGGGAGTTCGCCGTCCAGACCGGCGGAGATGGAATTGATGACCCGATCAAAGTCGCCGCGCAATTCGTCCAGGCCACAACCATAGACCGGGATGCCGGCGCCGCTGAAATGCTCAGCCAGCGCTTCCGCCTTGTCCACCGTGCGGTTGGCAATGACCACCTCGTCCGGCTCTTCCGCCAGCAGGGGGCCAACCACACCGCGAACCGCGCCACCGGCGCCCAGGATCAGGATCCGGGTGCCGGCGATCTGCCAGTGGCGATTCCACCGCAGGTCGTGCACCAGGCCGGCGCCATCCGTGTTGTCCCCGTGCAGCCCGTAGTCCTGGTCCCGCCAGAGCGTATTCACGGCCTCGGCCCGGCGGGCGCGTTCGGTGGTGCGCGCACAGAGCCGGAAGGCCTCCTCCTTGAAGGGCAGGGTGACATTGGCGCCATCGCCGCCGTTGACGAAGAAGTCCTTCGCCGCGCCGGCGAAATCGTCCCGGGGCGCCTCGATGCGTTCATAGGTAACTTCGTCATACCCTTGCGCCGCGAACGCCTGATGGATCTCCGGCGAGCGCGAGTGCGCGACCGGGTTGCCGAAAACCGCGTAGCGATGGCTCATGCCTTTCCCTCGTTTAACCAGTCCCGGGGATGGAGAAACTGCTCCGGCAAAGCCGCCTCGACACTGCCGGGCTCGAATTGCCGATTATAATCCCAGCGCGCCAGCGGCGGCAGCGACATCAGAATGGACTCGGTGCGTCCGCCGGACTGCAGACCAAAGAGCGTACCCCGATCATAAACCAGATTGAACTCGACATAACGCCCGCGCCGGTAGAGCTGGAAATCGCGCTCGCGGTCGCCATAGGGCGTATCCTTGCGCCGCGCCAGAATGGGCTGGTACGCGGGCAGAAA
>CAYPKI010000008.1:0-3366 GCA_964411265.1 uncultured Alcanivorax sp.
ATCCGGACAAGGGCCCCAGACAGCCGGTGCAGGTCCGTCCGCGCCCTGACCGACCGTTTGCTCCTTTGCTCGGACGGCGTCTTTCGACTTTCAACGTCCGGACATGCAACATAGGCAGTCATGGAACTGAACCGCGAAGCCCGTTTCTGGTTAATCGGGGCCGGCCTGCTGGTGTTCGCCCTCTGGCTGCTGCACGGCATCTTGCTGCCCTTTGTCGCCGGCATGGCGATTGCCTATTTCCTCGACCCGGTGGCCGACCGGCTCGAGGACTGGGGCCTGTCGCGGTCAGCCGCTGTGGGCACCATCACGCTCTTCTTTACCCTGGCGGCCGTGCTGGCCGCTGTCATGCTGGTTCCCCTGCTGCTGACCCAGGGTATGGAACTGATCAACAAGACGCCCGAGTATCTGGAATTGCTGCGCAACGGCTGGGACCGGATCTCGGACAAGCACATCGAGTCCCTCCCCTCGTTCGATCTCGAGAGTCTGCGCAAGGCGCTGCAATCGGCGGCGGCGCCGTCAGCACAAATCATCGGCAAGATCTTTAATCAGGGCATGGCGCTGCTGGGCCTGGCTTCCCTGCTGGTGATCACGCCCATTGTCGCGGTCTACCTGCTGCACGACTGGGATCGGATGGTGGCACGCATTGATGAGCTGTTGCCGCGCCGCCACGCGCCCCTCGTACGCAGCATCTTCCGCGATATCGACGAGACCCTGGCGGGTTTCGTGCGGGGTCAGGGCACGGTCTGTCTGCTGCTGGGTTTATTTTACGCCGTGGGCCTGTCTCTGGCCGGACTGCAGTTCGGCGTGCTGGTCGGTGTGCTCGCCGGTCTGGTGAGCTTTATTCCCTATCTGGGGGCCACCATCGGCGGCACCGCGGCCGGCATACTGGCCCTGTTCCAGTTCTGGCCGGATTTCACACAGATCGCCATTGTGCTGGGCGTGTTCGCCGCCGGCCAGTTCCTGGAAGGCAACTTCCTGACACCCAAGCTGATCGGGGACCGGGTCAAGCTGCATCCGGTCTGGGTGATGTTCGCGCTCTTCGCCTTCGGCTATCTATTCGGCTTCGTGGGCATGCTGATCGCGGTGCCCGTAGCGGCCACCCTGGGCGTGCTCACCCGCTACGGTACCTACTATTACCTGCAGAGCCGGCTTTACGAAGACCCCGACCAACCCCAGCCCTGAGTTGGCAGGCTGTTGGAGGCCGGTCAGCGCATGCCGCCGTTTTCACGCTCGACGTCGGCTTCAAAATCGCCTCCGCCCAAAGGGCTGAAATCATAGTGTTCGGCAAAGGTGGTCAGGATCGCGTCCAGCGGCACCTCGTTGAACTCGCCCCGGTACTGCAGATAGTCCATGTGCCGGTTCCCCTCCAGATCAAAGGCGTGATAGAGCGAATCGGCGGTGCCATCGAACTCCAAAGGCTTGAGTCGGAATTTCTCGCACAGCTCGATATTGAAGGCGGGCGTGGCCTTGAGCCACGCGCCGTCTAACCAGATCGCCGTGTAGCCGTGCCAGAAGAACACATCCGTTTTCATGTGCCGGCGCATGCGCTCGGTGGATAGATGATTGCGTACATCGGCGAACCCCACCCGGGCGGGGATATCCAGCGCCCGGCAGGCCGCCGTCAGCAGGATGGCCTTGGGTACGCACCAGGCCCGGCCTTTCTCCAGTGTGGCGCTGGCACGCATGCCTTCCACGGTGGCGGACAGTTCATAAGGGTCGTAACGGATACCGTCCCGCACCGCATAATACAGCGCTACGGCCCGGTCGCGGTCACTGCCAAGGGAACCCGCCTGTTTCTCGGCAAAGGCGCGCACGCGCTCATGGTCTACATCCATCAACGCCGTGGCCGCAAGGCTGCCCTCGTCCGGTGCTGTATCGCTCAGATCTTTCATGCCGGCAGAGTAGCCAGTCCCTGGCGACACCGCCATGACGAAAGCAATCAGCCTGCATGCTTTCTCGCTCCTCGCGCCTCGCTCCTTGACGACTGTACATAAGTACAGTATTCTGATTGTCCCGGTGGGCACCAGGCCTCGTTTTCCCCTGATCTTCCCCGAACGAGCCTGAGATCTCCACTCCCCAGGGACGGGGCCGCTCACCGGGACTTGTTTCAAGGCGCGAGGAGCTAGTAGCCAGGCAGCCATGGCTGGCCAGGGTTCTATGCCCTGACACCTAGCTCCTCGCGCCTCGCACCTGTTTTATCCCGGGGTGGTCCATGTTCGCCGAACTGCATTGCACCACGGCCTTTACCTTTCTCACCGGCGCCAGCCAGCCCGAAGAGATGGTCGAGCGCGCCGCGGCACTGGGCTACCAGGGCCTGGCCATCACGGATGAATGTTCCCTCGCCGGCGTGGTGCGCGCCCATCAGGCAGCCCGGCAGCACCATCTCCAACTGATTGTGGGCAGCACGGTGTCCATCACCCTGGCCGGCGGTCAGCCGCCACTGCGCCTGGTGCTGCTGGCACCGGACAAGAGCGCCTACAGTGAGTTGAGCACACTGATCACCACGGGCCGTCGGCGCGCGGCCAAGGGCGATTATCAGCTCTACTGGCGGGACCTGGAGCGCATGATCCGTTCCTGTCTGATCCTGTGGCTGCCCACTTGCTCGCCCGAACCGGACCACGCCCAGGCCGCCTTGCTGCGGGGCTGTTTCGCGGACCGGCTCTGGCTCGCCTGCGAGCTGCTCCAGGAGGATCACGACGGCCGGCGCTATCACTACCTCTATCAGCTCGCCGGGGAACAGGGCCTGCGCCTGGTGGCGGCCAATGATGTCCACATGCACGTGGCGGGCCGCCAGCCGTTGCAGGATGTGCTCACGGCCCTGCGGCACAACACCTGTGTGCAGCAGCTCGGCCACCGGCGTCTGCCCAACGCCGAACGGCATCTGCGTCCGCTGCCCCGTCTGCGCACTATTTATCCCCATCCATTGCTGGCAGAAACCGGGGCCATTGCCGAACGCTGCACCTTTTCGCTGGACGAGCTGCGCTATCAGTATCCGCGCGAATCCGTACCCGAGCACCTGAGCCCGGCGCAGCATCTGCGGCAGCTGGTGGAAGACGGCGCCGCCCGGCGCTGGCCCGCGGGCATGCCCGACACCATCCGCGAGCAAATGGAGCGGGAGCTGGCGCTGATCGCGGAAAAGGAATATGAGCACTACTTCCTCACCGTCCACGATATCGTTGCCTTTGCGCGCGGTGAGGGGATTCTGTGTCAGGGCCGCGGGTCAGCGGCCAATTCCGTGGTCTGTTATTGCCTGTTTATTACCGAGGTGAGTCCGGACAAGACCAATCTGTTGTTCGAGCGTTTCATCTCGCGCGAGCGCGACGAACCACCGGAGCCGCTTGCGCCACGGCGGTCTCGCGATCATCG
>CAYPKI010000008.1:3376-8643 GCA_964411265.1 uncultured Alcanivorax sp.
CGGCGAGCCGCCCGACATCGATGTGGATTTCGAGCACGAGCGCCGCGAGGAGGTCATTCAGTATCTCTACCGCAAGTATGGCCGTGAGCACGCCGCTCTGGCGGCCACCGTGATCTGCTACCGGCCACGCTCGGCGGTGCGCGATGTGGGCAAGGCGCTGGGACTGGACGCCGACCATATCGACGCCCTGGCGAAGAATCTGGCCTGGTGGGATCAACCCGAGGCACTGGAACAGCGTTTCCGCGAGGCGGGCCTGGATGACAGCCGCCTGGCCCGGCTCTACCGCCATCTGGTGACGGAACTGGTAGGTCTGCCGCGGCACCTGTCCCAGCATGTAGGCGGCTTCGTCATCAGCCGCGACCCGGTGCACAGCCTGGTCCCGATCGAGAATGCCGCCATGGACGAGCGCACGCTGATCCAGTGGGACAAGGATGACCTGGAAGCGCTGGGCATGATGAAAGTGGATGTGCTGGCACTGGGCATGCTCACCGCCATTCGCAAGATGTTGGCGCTCACCGCCGACTATCGCGAACAGCCGCTGACGCTGCCGGATGTGCCAGCGGACGACGAAGCCACCTATACCATGCTGAGCCGGGGCGACAGCCTGGGCGTATTCCAGGTGGAATCCCGGGCCCAGATGAACATGCTGCCGCGCCTGCGTCCGCGCTGTTTCTATGATCTGGTGATCGAGGTGGCGATCGTGCGCCCCGGACCCATTCAGGGGGACATGGTTCATCCTTACCTGCGCCGCCGCGACGGCGACGAAAGGGTGGACTATCCGGATGATCGCATCCGCAACGTGCTCAAGCGCACTCTGGGGGTGCCCATCTTCCAGGAGCAGGTAATTCAGCTGGTCATGGTGGCGGCGGGCTTTTCCGGCGGCCGCGCGGACGCGCTGCGCCGGGCCATGGCGCGCTGGGGCAAATCGGGCGAGCTGCAGCAATTCCACGACGAAGTCATCAACGGCATGCTCGCCAATGGCTATGACCAGGCCTATGCCGAACAGCTTTTCGAACAGATGAAAGGCTTCGGCGGCTACGGCTTTCCGGAGTCGCACTCCGCGAGCTTTGCCCTGCTGGTCTATATTTCCGCCTGGCTCAAGCGCCACCACACGGCGGCATTCTATTGCGGCCTGCTGAACAGCCTGCCCATGGGTTTTTACACGCCCTCCCAGATTATCCAGGACGCGAAAAAGCACGGTATCGAGGTGCGCGGCGTGGATGTGGATGCCAGTTTTCGGGATCACAGTCTGGAAGACAGCTATCGCCGGGACCTGGGTGTACAACCCGCTCTGCGACTGGGGTTCCGCCAGATCAAGGGTTTCAACGAGGACGCTGCCGGGCGCCTGATCCGGGCCCGCGAGCAGGCAGCCTTTGCGGGAGTGAACGATCTCTGCGAACGAGCCCAGCTGCGCGCCGACGAGCGCGAGGCGCTGGCCGCGGCCAATGCCCTGCAACGGCTCACCGGCCACCGTCGTCAGGCGCAGTGGGAGCTCCAGGCCGTGGAGGAAACGACCGCCCTGCTGCAAGGTCAGACCGGCACAGGCGTTTTCCGCGACGGCGTGGTGCTGGACGCACCCAACGAAGTCGAGAACCTCCTCGCCGATTACCGGAGTCTGGGCCTGACCCTGGGCCGGCATCCGCTGGCGCTGGTCCGCCACCGCGAGCCTTTCCGTCACTGCCGTACAGCCAAAGCCCTGCGCGGCGTGCGCCACGGCGGCTTCGCCCGGGTGGCCGGCCTGGTCACCAACCGGCAGCGCCCGGGCTCCGCCTCGGGCATTCTGTTCATGACGCTGGAAGACGAAACCGGCAATATCAATGTGGTGGTGCATCCGAACCGGGTGGAACCTCTGCGCCCGGTACTGCTGGGTGGCCAGCTGCTGGAAGTCCACGGCACTCTGGAACGTTCACCCGAAGGTATTACCCATCTGGTGCTGGGCAGGGCCCGGGATCAATCCGATGCGCTGGCGCGACTGCAACTCCAGGCGCGCAACTTCCACTGAGCTCCTTCAGAGAAAATAATCTTCCCAGGAACCCCGGGGCTGCTGATCCGTATCGTCGTCTTCGGCTTCCAGCAGGCCGTCGAATTCACCCGGGTCCACGGCCCGGGGGCTGCGGGAGAGAAAATAGCGCACAATGGCCGTGATGCGATCCGACGACTTTGAGCGCAGGGCTACGCGCATCTGCTCCGCCAGGGTAATCTGGCCCCGGGCCACGGTATCCGGTACCTCGTCTTCAGGCTCCTCGAAACGCAGATCACTGGGGGCCGTGAGCAGTACGAAGGCGGGATGGGTCAGCACGGCCTGGTCGACCCCGTCCTGATAAATCGTGGCCTCGTAGCGGATATAGCCTTCCTCGGCCAACCAGAGCATGGCCCCCAGACAAGCCATGTGCCGACGCGAATGCAGGCCCACCTCGTCCGGCTGGTCCGGACCCGAGATATCCTCGACAAACAACGACTGACGGCGCGGGAACCCGTTGTACAGGCGCATCAGGGTGCGCAGAACGTCGTGGCAGAAGTCGTCGATGTGCAAATCGGCCATGCCGAGCCCTTGTTTGTCTACTCTGATTGACTGAACGCGCGAGTATAGCACCCTGGCGCGGTCCCGGGCCGGAGCATCGTGCACCTCAGCGCCGGATTTTCTCCAGGTAATCGGCGATGCGCCCGATGGCTTCCCGCAAATCCTCGATCTGGGGCAGAAAGACGATGCGGAAATGCTGAGTATCCGGCCAGTTAAAAGCGCTGCCCTGGACCACCAGCACCTTTTCCTTGCGCAACAGATCGAGCGCGAAGGCCTCGTCATCCTCAATGGGGTACATCTCCGGATCCAGGCGCGGAAACAGATAAAGCGCGGAGCGCGGCTTGACGCAGGACACGCCCGGAATCTCGGTAAGCAACTGCCAGGCCAGATCGCGCTGCTGGCCCAGCCGCCCCGTGGGCAACACCAGGTCATCGACACTCTGATAGCCGCCCAGCGCCGTCTGGACAGCGTGCTGACCCGGCACGTTGGCGCACAACCGCATGGAGGTGAGCATATCCAGCCCCTCGATAAAGTCACGGCCCCGATCCTTGTCACCACTCAGCATCATCCAACCCGTGCGGAAACCCGCGACCCGATAACTCTTGGACAGCCCGTTAAAGGTGATACAAAGCAGATCCGGCGCCAGAGTCGCTATACACAGGTGCTGCTCGTCGTCATAGAGCATCTTGTCGTAAATCTCGTCACCGAGCAGCACCAGATCATTGTCGCGGGCAATCTGCGCGAGCTGTTTCAACGTTTCCGGGCTGTAATGCGCGCCCGTAGGGTTGTTGGGATTGATTACCACCAATGCCCGGGTACGGTCGGTAATCCTGGCGCGAATATCGTCCAGATCCGGCTGCCATTCCCGCGCCTCGTCGCACAGGTAATGGACCGGGTTGCCGCCGGAGAGATTGACCGACGCCGTCCAGAGCGGGTAATCGGGCGCCGGTATCAGCACCTCGTCACCATCGTTCAGCAGGGCCTGCATGGCCATCACGATCAGCTCCGAGACCCCGTTGCCGATATAGATGTCATCCACATCCACCTGCGGGAAGCCCTTGGTCTGATAGTACTGCATGACCGCCTTGCGAGCCGGGAACAAACCCTGTGAATTGCAGTAGCCCGTGGACTCCGGCAAGTTGTAGATGACATCGGACAGGATCTCGTCGGGCGCCTCGAAGCCGAAGGGCGCGGGGTTGCCGATATTGAGCTTGATGATGTGCTGGCCATCCTCTTCCATCGCATTGGCCTCTTTCAGCACGGGTCCCCGGATGTCGTAGCAGACATCCTTGAGTTTCCAGGACTTGCTGATCTCGGGCCTGTGCTGGGTGCTCATGAAAAAGATTCCCTGTCGGTTCCGTTGCCGTGAGCGGCGATTCTACAATGGGCGTCGAACCTGTGTACAAGCGGCCGGGAGTGGCAAGCATGAGCAAAGTCAACAAAAGCGATGCCGAATGGCGCGAGCAACTCTCGTCGGAAGCCTATCGGGTCACCCGCGAGGGCGGCACTGAGCCACCCTTTACCGGCGCCTATAATGACGAGAAGAGGCCCGGGCTTTACCGCTGTATCTGCTGCGGTGAAGCGCTGTTCGAGTCTGATACCAAGTTCGATTCCGGCACCGGCTGGCCCAGTTTCTACCAGCCCCGAGACGGCGAGGCCGTGGCCGAACACACCGATCAGAGCCTGGGCATGACCCGCACCGAGGTGCTGTGCGCGGCCTGCGACGCTCACCTGGGCCATGTTTTCCCGGACGGGCCGGACCCCACGGGCTTGCGCTACTGCATCAATTCCGCTGCTCTGGAACTCGAACCCCGGGCGTAACAGCGGCGGTTACCCAAGGGGCGAGCCAATCCCGCGTGGGAGCGGCGTCCTCGCCGCGATTGTATTCCAGCCTCTGCGAAGGATCGCGGCGCGGACGCCACACCTGCACCGGCGACGCCCCCAATTTCCAGACATCCCCCACCGCCCACAGAAATCACACCATCTCATCCGGGCGCCGGTAGCGGTAATGGATGGCCTTGAGCGCCGGCTCGCCCGGCTCCTCGAACCCCGGTGCCGGCGGCAGTCGTTCCACCTTTCCAGCCCCCGCAAGATTATCCAGGACGGTGGCATCCAGCCAGGCTTCGTCCAGGAAGGGGTCGTTCAGGCAGGCCAGCACCTCGGCCTCGGGCTTCAGCAGCTTGTGCAGCCTGCGCATGAGCCGGGCGTAGTCGCGGCGGGCCTGGAAACTGCCCTTCTGCCGGCTGGGCGGGTCCACCACGATCAGATCATAGCGACCCAGGCTGTGCAGTTTCTTCCAGCAGCGAAAGGTCTCGTGGGGCAAAAAGGTGACCCGGTTTAGATCCTGGCCGTTGAGGTCGTGATTGCCCCGCCCCAGTTCCAGCGCCGCACCACTCTTGTCGATATTGACCACGGACTCGGCCGCGCCCGCCAGCGCCGCCACGGAGAAACTGCAGGTAAAAGCAAAGAGATTCAGCACCTTGCTCCCGGCGGCGCGCTCGCGCAGCCAGGCCCGGCCCGGCGCCATGTCGCCGAAAAAACCGATATTCTGACCGCGCTGGAAATCCAGCAGATAATACAGCCCAGCCTCCTCGGCTACCGGTTGCTCCGGTGGTTCGCCCAGAAGGGTCTCCACGGGCGTCCCTGACCGATAACGGTGCTGCACGCGCAGGCAATCCATGCCTAGTTCCCGGGCCCGCACCTCCAATGCCTCCGTCAGTTCTTGCAGAAAACCCGCCGGTGGTTC
>CAYPKI010000008.1:8653-24100 GCA_964411265.1 uncultured Alcanivorax sp.
GTAGCGAAGACCAGGGGCGGATACCGGTCCAGCGTCAGCCATTCCAGGCCCGGCTCGATCTGGCCCCGGCCGTGGAAAAGGCGATGACGGCCATCGAGCGGAGCCACCAGATAGGGCCGAATAGCGTCGATCAGGCGTTCAGACATGCGAACTCAAAAGGGGCCAAGGCGCGATCGAGTATCGTCACGCGTCTGCTTGAAATCAAATCAACGCCCCCTGCTCCGGTCACCATCGTCCCGAACGGAAACGGTGGACCCTAAAGCGGATTGCCCGCTCTCCGGGCTCTTGTCACCGGGTTGTCGATCATTCGCGAGCTGCAAGCGGACGACGACGCCCAAGCCTGCCTGGCCGAACGCGTTCCGGTGCGAGAACTCGGCGCTCAGGCCTGCGCATCCGCGTCCGGGGCGGCCTCGCCCCGGCCGTTATCCACTGGATAGAGCACCTGATCCTCGTAGCCCGTAAGAACGGGGATCAGGCCGCATAAGGCCTGATCGAGGTCGGGATCGCCGGTATCCACCAGCAGGTGGCGACCCTCCAGGCCGCGCAACTTGCCGCGCGTAGCCACGATCTGCAGATGATCCCGCCCGATGCGTCGAATCACCTCGGGGGAGAACTGCTGATTGCCGCGTCCGAACAGATGGCCCTGGCCCCCGATAAAGGTGAGCACGGCCCGTGCCGGGGCGCCGTCGGCCAGGTGCTCGAGGATCTGATCCGCGCCCACATCGGCGGCGACAACAGTTTCGTTGCGCACCAGATCCACGCCCAGCAAGGTATTAACCAACCCCAGCTCCTCCATGACGGCTTCCACGGTGGAGCCCGACCCCATCAGATACCAGGTATCGTCTTCCAGATCTTCCGCAATCCGGGCGGCGAGATCCGCGCGCACCAGCTCCTCGCTGCCGCCGCCGCCATTCTTGACCTGCTGGAGTAGCTGTTGGCTTTCCGCCGGCACCCGCAGCGTGCCATAGGTGCGCGCCACCACCCGGCCCTGGCGGAAGGCGTCCTCGTCGATATCGCGCACTTCGGCCTCGTCCAGGTTCACCAGCTCGCCCCGGCTGAGCCCGGCCAGCAAGCGGCCGGCGGCCTCGGGATTCACGGCATAGACGCCCGAATGCATCTTGCAGCCGGCCGGGATGCCCAGCACCGGCAACCCATGCCCCACCGCCGCGCAGATATCCCGGGCAGTGCCATCACCGCCGGCAAAGAGCAGCATATCCGCGCCCGCGTCAAAGAGTGCGCGGGCTGCCTCCATGGTGTCTTCAGGCGAGCTCTGCTCGGCCGGATGGCCCACCACCCGTGCTTCCAGGCCCGCTTCGGCGGCGGCCGTTTCGCCCATGTCGCCGCCCCAGCAGATCAGCTCCGGTGTGGATTCCGCCGCCAGGTAACGCAAGGCCCGTGCCGCCTTTTCGGACGCATGCGGCTGCGCGCCACGCTCCAGCGCTTCGGCAGCGGCCGCGCCGTCACTGCCCTTGAGCGCCACGGCACCACCCAGCCCGGCGAGCGGGTTGACCAGCAGCCCCAGTTTTAATCTTCGCATGGTCATAAAGTCGTCATACTCCGCAACAATATTTTCGATGTCGGGGTCTACATCCGCCTAAACAAGTCTGCAATTGCTTGGTATCGACCCTGTTATGAAGCTATCGAAGCCAGAACAGCGTGAAAACAAAGACGAAGGTGATTTTCACGGTGCCATCATTGACGCTCAGGACCCCGAAACCCCCATCCCGGAGGCCATAATCCAGCGCACCTGCCGGCGACTGGAACGCGAGTGTACTTCACTCTGGGCCGGGCTGCCCCGACGTCCTCAAGAGGCCTGAACCACGCCCAGCGCGGTCAGCAAGGGGCGCCAGGAGCCTGTTACCCGGCCCTCCACCTGCAATCCGGCGCATTCGTGGCGCACGGGATAATTCCGGCGCAAGGCATCGAAAGCGACGGGCGGATCCGGTTCCTCCAGAGCAGCCCGCAGCCCGGCATGGTCTCGCCGGAGATCATATCGACTACGCAAAAGCGTCAGCAGATCGGCCATGTTTTCAACGGATTGCCGAGTGCTCGCGTCCGGCGGCCTTACGTAAGCCTGATCCACGGACCAACCCAGCCAGTTGCAAAACGCCTGATAGAGCTGCGCCGTACCTCTCAGCTTGCCTTCACGGCTGTAGCCGGCCACATGGGGCGAGCCCAGCCGACAGCGCCGGAACAGGGCCGGATCGATAGCCGGCTCGTTTTCCCAGACATCCAGTACCGTGGCCGGCCCGTCGACGCTCAGGCGCTCCACCAGGGCGATATTGTCAATTACAGCGCCCCGGCTGGTATTCAGCAGCAATTGATCACTTCCAAGGCATTCCAACCGGTCTTTGTTCAACATATGAAAAGTGGCGTCCGTACCGACCCGGGTCAGGGGGACATGGAGTGTGATTACATCCGCCTCCAGGGCCTGATCCAGCGTGACCGGTATGCCGGGCAGCGCTTCCCGAGCCCGCTCCAGCGGCGGGTCACAGGCCCAGACGGGCATGCCTGCCGCGCAGAACAACTCCGCCGCGCGCTTGCCCACATGACCGCAGCCGATCACGGCCACGGTGGTGTCCGCGGGTTCCCGGCCGCTCTCCACCAGCCAGTCCAGCACGGCCTGGAGGTCGTATTCGGCGACAGCCATGGCGTTGCAGCCCGGCGCGTGAGCGAAGGCAACGCCCTGCGTCTCGAGCCAATCCTTATCCACATGATCGGTGCCAATGGTGGCCGAGCCCACAAAACCCACACCGGTGCCGGCGAGCAGATCCGCATCCACCCGGGTCACCGAGCGAACCAGCAGAACCGTCGTATGGCGCAGGCGTGCCCGGGTGATGGCCCGGCCCGGCGCCGTCTCCAGGTCACCCTCTTGGGCGAAAGGTTCCAGCCCGGGCATATTCTCATCCGCCAGAATGCGCAGGCTCATAGCCCCGTCTCCGCCAGAAGGCGCTCACAGACGCGTCGAGCCTGCCCCGCGAAGCTGCCGCCAAAAAGGTTGTAATGGTTGAGCAAATGGTAGAGATTGTAGAGATCCCGGCGCAGTTCATAGCCCGGTGCCAAGGGGCGCTGCTCTTCATAAGCGGACCAGAACGCGGCCGGCGGTGCCCCGAAAAGCTCCAGCATGGCCAGATCGGCGTCGGCGTCGCCGTAATACACCGCCGGATCATAGATCACGGGCGCGGCGCCCACGGCGGCGATATTGCCGGACCAGAGATCACCGTGTAGCAAGGCGGGCTCGGGCGAGGCCGGCACCAGGGTCTCCAGCGCCGCCATGACCGCCTCCACTCGCCCCCTCGTGGTACTGTCGAGCCCGTGCTCACGGGCCAGCTGCAACTGGTGGCCCAGCCGGGAGTCCCGGAAAAACACTCGCCAGTCGGCCTCCCGCGGATTGGGTTGAGGCGTAAAGCCAATGTAATTGGCCCGATACCAGCCGTGTTTATCCGCAGTAACGCCATGCTGAGCCGCGAGGGCCCGGCCGAAATGCGCCCAGGCGTCCACGGACGGCGTTTCCAGCGGCAGATACTCCAGCAACAGCCAGTCGCGGCCGTTGTCCGTCCCTTGAGCCAGCACGGTCGGCACCTGCACCGCACCAGCCCTTTCCAGCTCCACCAGCCCCGCAGCCTCCGCTTCCAGTATGCCGGTATGGGCGCGCATCAACTTGAGAAATGCTTGGTGGTCACCCTGTCGCAAATGCCAGGCGGACGCTATACTACCGCCCGATATGGGTGATACCCGGGGTGTACCGGATCCGGACAAATAACCGTCCAGCGTGTGCAGCAAAGGGGTGTCGGGTTCCGGACTCATGACGCGAATGCTAACACCTGTCCCGGCCAATGCCCGCCGGGGCCCGGCACCATCCAGCGCAGTGGGAAAATCCGGGGGTGACTTGATTTAACCCTTTCTTCTCATTACAAATAGGCACATTGGTGCGCCGGCCCCGGCCGGACGAATAACTACAACATCAACCAGGCCCGAGCATGAAAAACCGTATTGGATCCTTGGTGGCGGCCGTCCTTCTGTGTGTGAGCCAGGCAGCGCTGGCCCAGGATGAGGGCCTGTCCGCGCGTATTCAGTCCATCAAGGAGGGTGTGCTGAACCTCAACCGCGATCTAAGCCTCCTGGAAGAAGAGCTCATGTACGCCAGCTCCCAGGCCAGCTTCTATGTGTCCGTGGACTCAGGCACGCCCATTCGACTGGTGGATGTCAACCTGACGCTGGACGGCAACCACGTCGGCTATCATTTTTACTCTGAGCAGGAATTCCAGGCTCTGTCAAAGGGCGGCATCCAGCGCCTGTACAGCGGCAATATCGAAAGCGGAGCCCACACGCTGAAAGCCACCATTACCGGCTATAACCCGGATGGCAAAGATTTCCGCAAGACCACCGAATACGATTTTACGAAGGGGCCGGCCAAAAAGCGTATCGAAATGCGCGTCCTGGACGATCTTGACGGCCAGGAACACCGTTTCGACTTCCGCGAATGGGATGAATAATGATGGCCCGGGAGTCTCGCCGTAGCGCGCTCAGCCGCCACTTCCGTGCGCTGACGCTGGCACTGCTCTTGCCCTGCTCCTTCCCTGTGATGGGCCAGGACAGCGACAAGCTTGTGCAGTTCGATACACCGAACCAGGGCGCCAATACCCTGGGCCGTGAAGAAAGGCGTTATCTCGCCTTCGGCGAGGCCATGTACGATTATTATTCGGGGCGCAAATTCAATGCCCTGACACGCCTGCTCGTCAATCATCGGCAGGGTCTGTTTGGCGAAGGCGACACCGACTATGCCGAGCTGCTCATGGGGGAGCTGTACCTCACCCTCGGCTTGCCCGGCAAGGCCCAAACGCTGTTTGACAAACTCCTTGAAAAGGATCTGCTGCGCCGGACCCGCGCCAAGACCTGGTTCCAGAAAGGCGTCCTGCACTATGAGGCGGGAGATCGCGGCAAGGCTATCGAGGTACTGGAGGGCGATGATCATCTGAAGGGGCTACCCCAGCGGCTGCAGTCGCGCCGCGCCCTGATGCTGGCCAATCTCTACATGGGTCGGGACAACTTCGCCAGCGCCCTGGAGTATCTCTATGACATCCCTGATGATACCCAGCAGGGCGCCTATGCCAACTACAACATGGGCGTGGCCATGATTCGGTCCGGACAACAGGGCCAGGGTATTGAACTCCTCCGGACGGTCATGGATATGCGCGAAGGAGACACGGAGACTAATGCGCTCAAGGATCGGGCCGCCCTGGCCATCGGGCTGACATCGCTGGATAACGAAAACTACGCCGTGGCGCGCGGTGCGCTGCAGAATGTCCGGGCCGATGGACCCTTTTCCAATGAGGCCTTGCTCGCCCTCGGCATGGTCAACTATGAGCGAGGCAACCCAAACAAAGCGCTTCCACTCTGGCTGGAACTGGTACAGCGAGACCCGGGTCACAAGGCAATACAGGAAGCCTTGATGCTGGCCCCCCGGGCCTACGAAGATCTGGGTGCCAAGCCGCAGGCGCTGGCGGGCTATCAACATGCGGCTGAAACCTATCGCCAGGAACTCAAGAATGTCGAGACCGCTATACGCCAAATCAACCAGACGGCGTGGCTCGAGAAGCTCAAGCCCGAGAAACCGCCCGAGCGAGCGGTGCCCGACCCCATGGCGGGCGTGGACGATTACACCGCGGAAAGCGGGCCTCAGATGGCGTACCTGTACAAGCTCTTCGCCTCGCGCGAATTCGCGCGCATGTTTCGCCAGTATGTCCAGCTCGACCGCCTACGTTTGCTTTTGCGTCACTGGGACCGTGCCCTGCCCGCCATGGGGGAAACCCTGGCCACGCAAAAGAGCGAGCTTTCGGCCGCCCTGGATCCCGTACGCAAGCAGCTTGGAGATGCGCGCAAACGACAGCGCAAGCTCGAGACCCGCGCCAACAGCCTGGTTCCTGACATCCCGGCACGGCCCAGCATGGAGCGCCCGGCTAACGTAGCCAGTTATCAAGAGCTGATCATGTGGAACCGTATCCAGAAGCTGGAAAAAAAGATGGATGACGCCTCCGAGCGTCAGGCGGAACGCCTACGCCGGGTGCGCGGCTTGCTCTTGTGGGATATCGCCAGGGATGCGGAGCAGCAACGGCAGGAGCAACAGCGTGAGGCCGACAACCTGGTGACGCAAACCGCCTATGCCGGAACCCGCTTGCAGTCGGTCGAACAGCTGGTACGCGATGCCACAAAGCGCGTGCGCGGTAATATGGACGAGCGCTTCGCCGATAAGTACGAACGGCTGGCCTCACTACAAGACGAGGTCGACGGCCTCATTAATGACGTCAAACAGGTACTGAAAAACGACGCCCTCGAGGTGCTGGCCGAACGCCGCCAGCGTCTCGCCGACACCCTGGGGCAGGCCCGCCTGGCCATCGCCCGCGTTCAGGACGAATCGGTGAGTGAAGGCGACCAGCAAAAAACCGACGAGACCAAGAACAAGAGCGAAGAGGCCGGGACACAGTGATACGCCGGATCCGCGTGACAGGCATAGCCGGACTAGCCAGCCTTGTGCTTGTCCTCCACGGCTGCGCCAGCAATCCCCAGCAAGACGACGACATGGCCGACGCCGAAGCGCGCTATAGCGGCACGACCCTGGGTGATCTGGAAAATACCGAGGTCACCGTGGAGAAACAGTCACTGGAGGATACTTCGGCGCAAATGGCGCTCGAGAGCTACCGCCGCGCGGTAAAACTGTTTCAGGATCCGGAGAAACGCTCCCGGTCCCTGCGCCGCATGGCCGATCTGGCGATGGAGTCCGCCGAGAAAAAAGTGGGAACGGAAAAGATCGACAAACCGGCCAAGGAAACGCCTCAAATAGCCACGGACAGTGAGCTTGATCAGAACATCGACAAGATGCTCTACGAAAACTTCATGCAGGAGGCGCAACAAAGCGAGAACATGGACCGACAAGCGGCCTTGCTTGACATGGCGGGCAACGTAGCCTCGAGCCTGAACAATGCCGACATGGACACGGATTACGACACCGCCATTCTGCTTTACCAGGCCCTGCTGGAAAACACCGACAATCCGGCCAAACGCGCAGAGGCCTATTACCTCTTGGCCAAGGCTCACGACATGAACGGTGATTTGCAGAAATCCCGAACTGCACTCGACAACCTGGTGAAGCAATACCCCGAAAGCAAGTACTACGTCGAGGCGCAATTCCGCCGGGGCGAGCTACTCTTTTCCGACAATCAATTCGACTATGCGCGAGACGCTTATCGGGAAGTTGTGAAGGCCGGCCCGGACACGGATTTTTATAAGCAGGGCCTCTACAAGGTCGCCTGGAGCCATTACAAGTTGGGTACCTACGAAAAGGCCCTGGAAGAGTTCTTCGCCCTGGTGGACAACCTGCATGGCACCGAGGCTATGGAGAACGAAAAGAGTATGGAATTCAAGCTGATGAAGGATACCGAGCGCTCCATCAGCCTTTCGTTCACGAATCTGAACGGTGCTCAATCCGTGCGCGAATGGTTCGCGGAGCGTGGCCACAAGGACTACGAATCACGCATTTATCGAGCTCTGGGTGATGTCTACATCGAACAGGACCGCTTTCAGGACGCGGCCGACGCTTATGACACCTTCGTACAGGTGTATCCCGACAGCGCCAAGGCCCCCAAATTCTCCAGCTTGCAAATTCAGGCGTACGAAAAAGGCGGTTTTCCATCGCTGGTGCTCCCGGCCAAGGAGAAATACGCTGAACGCTACGGCATCAGTGGTGACTACTGGAAACAACACCCGCAAATTCGTGAAGACTATGCCCCGCTGTTGAAGGGCCACTTGCTGGATCTTGCCAATCATTATCACGCGCAAGCGCAGGAGGCGGACACACCCGAGGCATTTAATCAACCGGCGCGCTGGTACTCAGAGTACCTGGAAACGCCGCCACCCTCGGACGAGGAGGCACGCATCAATCATCTTTATGCGGAAACTCTGTACTCCGCGCAGCGCTACGACGAGGCAATCACCGAGTTCCAGCGCACCGCCTATCAGTACGACGATTATGCAAAAAGCGACGAAGCGGCCTATTTTGCGCTGGTGGCCTACCAAACCCGGCTTGAGCAAGTGCCCGCAAAAACGGAGGAACAGCAAAAACGGAAAGAACAACTCCGGCAGGCGCGCATCAACAGTGGTCTTAAATTTGCCTCTGAATTTCCTTCCCACGACAAAGTCCCGGACGTGCTGCGCAACACCAGCGAACAGCAACTGGCTAATGACGATATCGGCGCTGCCATCAAGACCGCCGATATGCTCGTCACCCGCGAGCCCGAACCGGCCGAGGATTACCTGGTGTATGGTTGGCGCACCATCGCCGACGGCGAATTCGATCGGGGCCGTTTCAAGGTCGCCGAGTTCGCTTACGACAAGCTGCTCGAGTATTCTTCGGTTAGCGGCGAAGACCGCCAAAAAATACTTGAACAGCTCGCGACGAGTGTCTATAAACAAGGCCAGGTATGGAAAGACCAGGGCGAGCTGGCACGCGCCGCACGATCCTTTGAGCGTGTCGCTTACGTTTACCCCGATGCCGAAGTACGGAAAAACGCCGATTTTGACGCGGCGACAATTTACATCGAGCAGGAGCAATACGGAAAGGCGATACCGATTCTGGAGACCTTTCGGGATCGATATCCAGACGACGACCTTATGGAGACAGTTCCCGACAAGCTCGCCGTGGCTTACGAAAAAACCGGCAATTACAGTGCCGCCGCTGACGAGCTTCTCGTGATTGCCAACCGGTACGGCGACGAAAAGCAGGAACTGGCGCGTCAGGCGCACTGGCGCGCCGCGGAGATGCAGGACCGTGCTGACGACCCTCGCGGCTCCATTGAGTTGTATCGGTCTTATGTAGAGAAATACCCTCAGCCCTGGGATTTTCAGTCGGAGGCAGAATACAAGCTGGTAAAGCTCTACGAAAAAGTGGGAGAAACCGGCAATATGCGGGAATGGCAACGCGAGCTTGTCACTACCTATGAGGAAGCGGGCAGTGAGGCTTCCGAGCGCGTCGCCTATCTCGCCGCACGAGCCGCTTTTAATCTGGCGAAACCGCGATACAACGAATTCAAGAGCGTCAAGCTGACACTCCCGCTCGAGGAAAGCATCAAGCGCAAGACGGCGGCCATGGAAGATGCCCTCAAACAATACCGCGATATCAAAAAGATCGGGGTATCCGAATATACAACGGCGGCCAACCACAAGATTGGCAACCTTTATCGCACCCTCGCACAAGACATGCTCGACAGTGAACGTCCAGATGGCCTCAGTGACCTTGAGAAACAGCAATATGATTTGCTGCTCGAGGAAAAAGCTCTTCCCTACGAGGATCAGGCTATCGAGGTTTTAATCACCAACACGGATCTGGTATCCCAAGGCATCTACAACAAGTGGGTCAAAGAAAGCTTTGAAACCCTGAGCAAGCTGCTGCCCGGGCGCTACGCCAAGCATGAGCAGGTAGAGAGTTATGTCGATATTATTTACTGAAAAGACAAATCCTGCCTGGCTCCTGCTGGTCGGTGGCGTAATCGTCCTGGGGACCGGATGTGCGACCAAGCCGGACATCGCCGAGCCTGAGGGCAAGGAATCCAAATACGAGGAGCAACGCCAGGGTGGCGAGGCGCAAGACAGTGATGCCGCGCATGTGCCGCCTGTACCACACCCCGAGGAGCTGGAATCCGTGGCCGAGAAAGCGTTGCCCGACTACGTCCGGGCTATCAAAGTGATGCGCGAGGGCGAGTACAAAAAGGCACTGGTCATGCTCCAGTCACTATCCTCTCGCTTCCCGCAACTCTCGGGCCCCGTGGTCAACCAAGGCATCGCCTATCTCAAAATGGAACAATATGAAGATGCCGAAAAGGTGCTGAAGAAAGCGGTAAAGGTAAACGAGCGCAACCCGTACGCGCATAACAATCTGGGTATCGCGCTGCGGGAGCAGGGTAAGTTCAAGGAAGCGCAGGAACATTACCGCACCGCGCTGGAGTTGGATCCAAAATATGCACGTGCGCATTTTAATCTCGGAGTACTGGCTGAGCTTTACCTGCAGGATCTAAAGCTCGCGCTGAAACACTTCCGGCGTTACCAGCAACTACAGAACGAGCCCGATGAGAATGTCGCGAACTGGATCTCCGACCTGAAGCGCCGTGTGCCCGAGGAGGATACAAAGAAGAGTGAGTCCAGTAAGCAACAGAATGCTTCACAAGAACCCGAGCCCGAGAAAAACCAAGAGGAGGCAGGATAATGCGGACTTTCATTATGGTGCTGCTCGCCCTGCCCGTTCTGGCGCACGGCCAGCAGGAGTCAGGCGGAGCGCAGCAGGGACCACGCGTTGACACCAACGTTATTGGCAGTCAGGAGGCGCCGTCGGTGACCAACATTGTCCCGTGGAAGGACAAAGCGGTGGAAGTCGACAAGCGTACCCCGACCTCTTTCCTGCGCGACCGGGTTTTGAAGCCGCTCGACCGGGAAGTGCTCATGCGTGAAGTGGAATACTACCGAATGCTGGATCAGAACAGTGGCGAGGATGATTTATTCCTGGACTAGCAGGTGTAAAAAAACCGTTATGGGGTCAGGTTTTCGGGTGGTTCGCTATGGAGGCGCTGTCATAAAGGCTTGTTCAAGCCGTCGAGCACCGACAATGGCGCGCACTCATCGGCCTGCAAGCCCAAGGGGCGCGGAACTGATGCGCGCGGATTTCTCAAAAGACGGTTCGATACCGTCCCAGCGCTGGGTATAACCGATATGCACAGAGAGACGATTTGTGCTATAAATTCGCCGCAGCGAACCACCCGCTAACGGCCCGTACTTACTTGCAAACAACAAAGCGGAAAGCATCAGGAGACAATCATGGCGAATACCGTGTCCGTCGAAAACTCGGGGCAGACTGCCGCCGATCCGGGTTTCGTGACGACTGCTGCCAGTTTTATTCAGGACGGCGGTCCCTTCATGTACCCGATTATGGTCGTGTTGGCGGTGGGACTGGCCATTGCGATCGAGCGCGTCATTTTCCTTCAGGTTACCAAGATACGTAACAAAAAGATTTGGGACGCTGTATACCCCTATGTCTCCAAGGGCCAGTTCCGTCAGGCGCTTGAGGTCTCGAAGGAGAGTAATACCGGCATCGGCAAGATGATCACGTACGGCCTCGAGCGCGCACGCACGGCCAAGCGCAATGACGATATCGAGATGGCCATGGAAGAGGGTCTGATGGAAATTACACCCAGACTTGAAGCCCGGACCCCCTACATCGGCACTCTCGCCAATATCGCCACCCTTCTGGGGCTTCTGGGCACGATCCTGGGTCTGATTCAAGCCTTTACAGCAGTCGCCAGCGCAGACCCGGCTGAGAAAGCCGACCTTCTGTCGGCCTCTATCTCGGTGGCTATGAACACCACCGCCTTCGGCTTGATGTCAGCCATTCCGCTACTACTTCTGTATGCCTTTATCAATGCCATGACCGGCAAGTTGTCGGACAGCATGGAGATGGCCTCGGTGAAATTTCTGAACATTTTCCGTCAGGTGGCCAGTCAGCAGGAACGTTCGCCGGAAGAGTGACCATGCTCTTTCCCAAACATCCTTGCTGCTAAGGAGCGGGTATGCGCTACCGTAGACGTAAACACGAAACAGATACGGAACTGAACATCACTGCGTTTTTGAACCTGATGGTGGTCCTTATCCCGTTTTTGCTGCTTAACGCTGTCTTCGCCCAGGTCAGTGTCCTCAACCTGAACCTGCCCCAGGAAAGCCAGAGTAAGTCCGAGCAAAGCCCAGACGAAGACGAGAAAAAGCTGATTCTTGAAATCCTGATTTATGATGACCGGTTCGAGATTGTCGACCGCAATACCGGCCCATTAAAGGTTATCGAGAACAAGGAAGATGGTTCTTACGATCGCGCAGCGCTGAACGAATATCTTCAAGACGTCAAGAAAGAGTTCCCGGACACCAAGCGCGTCACGATTCTTTGCCAGGACGACACACCCTACAAACACCTGGTCCGCACCATGGATACGGCACGCTTCTATAGCGAGATGATGAACGGGCAGTTGATCAAACAGGATCTGTTCCCGACTATCGCTATCGGCCAGGCGCCACCGGATCAAACCGGTGACCAGGAACAAGAGCAAGCGGGAGGTGCTTCATGAAGAAGTCTGCACGCGCCCGCCGTATGGAACGGCGCCACAAGCGCCATCGTGGTGGTGCGACCCTTAGTCTGACCTCCCTGATGGATATTTTCACCATTCTGGTGTTTTTCCTGCTCGTCAACTCATCCAATAATCAGCAGCTGCCGGATAATGAAAACATCACGCTTCCGGAGTCGACGGCCAAAGAATTGCCGGACGAGGTGCTCACGGTTCAGGTCAGTGGCCAGGCTGTCATCATTGATGGCACCAAAATAGCGGATGTGCGCCAGATCCTTCAAAGCCAACAGGACACGGTGCCATCGCTGGTTCAGGAACTGAACCAGCGTTCCGAGCGCACGCTGCCCGTGGGTAATGCCGGGAAGGCCGAGAAGCTCGGCCGACAAGTACTAATCCTTGCCGACCGGGAGATTCCCTATAAGCTACTGCAGAAGGTGATGGTCAGCTGCAACAAGACGGATTACAGACGGATTTCCTTTGCCGTACTTCGTAAGGCAGAGGAGGAAGCCTGATGCAGAAAGCAGACAATAATAATAACGGTTTCGGCATTGACCAAACCCTGCTTTGGGATGACCTTCCAGGGGATCGGCCGCGCAAGAATATTATCTTGCTGTTACTGCTTCTGCTGAGCATTGTGGCCATTTATCTGGTCGAAACCACCCGGGTTCCGGAAGAAAAGGACAAGGAAGAAGAAGTTCCCGAGCGTCTGGCCCGCTTTATCGAGGAACGCCAGCAGCAGGAGCCACCAGAGCCTGAAGAGCCGGAGGAAGAAGAGGAGGAAGAAGAGGAAGAAGAGGAGAAAAAGGAGGAAGAGGAGGAGGATGAGCCCGAGGAACCGGAGACCCAAAAGGAGAAAGTAGAACAGGCTCGGGAAAAGGCGCAGAAGGAACTCGAGGTTTTTGACGAGCAAATGTCCGGGTTGCGGGACATGGAGCCGGAGCCGGATCAGGATGCCAGCGACTTGCAGCGCGGTGGCTCGGAATCCGCCGAAGTAGAGCGTGATCTGCTCACCAGCCGAGCGGGTGAAGGCTCTGGCGGCGTTCAGACGGGCTCTGTATCCAGCGGCGGTGGCGGCAGCGGCAACCTCGAAGGTGGCGAGACGCAGGAAGTGGAAAGCACGGTCGCCGAGAAAGGCGAAACCGCATCAGAGACGCGGGAGACCCGCGAAGGCAAGAGTCAACGTACGCGCGAGCAAATCCGGCGCGTCTTTGACGGCTATGTTGGCCGTATGCAGAGTGCCTATGTCCGGGCGCGGCGCAAGGATCCGGCGCTGCAGGGCACAGTGGTACTGGACCTGGAAATTGCGCCCTCGGGCGAGGTTTCCGTTGTCGAGGTCAAGTCCAGCGAGCTGAACGCACCCGATCTGGAACAGAAGCTCCGAATCATCGTTAAGACCATGGACTTCGGCAAGATGGATGTTGAGCCCTGGCAAGGGGACTGGACCCTGAACTTCTTCCCGGGATAGCGCCCTTACCGTGGCAATGGTCTGAATACCTGGTTCAGGCCTGCCACGTCCGGTCCATGCGCAGCGCAATAGTGCTCCGCCAGGGTCGCCATCCACTGGCGGCCACGTCGGGGCATACCGCCCTGCTCCAGCCAACGGCGGGCGCGTTGGTACACCCGAGCTTCGAAATCCGCGGGATCGACCCGAGCCGCGCCGTCGAGATTGTCCAGCGAGGCACAGAATGGATGAGCGCAGGCGCCGCAGAAGAGTAACTCCAGCGCCTGGGGCTTCTCCTCTACTTGCAGGAAAAGCGCTTGCTCTTCCGCGTTGCGTCCGTCCGGGGCATACCAGTAACCATAGTCCGGCTGAAGCCGGCGTGTGGGGCCTGCGATGCACCAGTGCGCGATTTCATGGAGCGCGCTGCGAAAGTGATCATGAGCATAACGGATCAGGGCCGGCTCCGCGCCGTCGGGGGGCACGTAGAGCGGCTCCTCGGAACCACCCGCCAGCCGGGTATGCCAGTACTGCCCCAGACGCTGCCAGAAAAGCGCCTCCAACTCGGTTACCGAGAAATCCCGCATCACGAAGCTCATTCACGTCTGGGCGCTGCCTTTGCCGCATCCCCGAAGCAAATCATGCCTGCCCTGTCTCCGGGTATCGGCATAGTCTAACGCATATCGGGACCCTGATGCCCTCGCCTGGTCCCGGGCGGTTGCCGGCACGTACGAACCGGCGGTATTGTCGATAGGAGCAGGTACAGTGACTCCCGGAGGGCGATATGGCCCGAACGTGCATTTCAGCTGAATCTGATGCCCGCGTAGTATCCCTTGACAGGCATAGGCAGCGAAAACGCACCTTCGCCCTGCGCTTGTCGCCCGAATACGACGGTATGGAATTGCTCTATGCCAATGACCGACATCCGGACAAACTCTTTGCGCTGAAAATCCTGGCCTGGGCCCTGCGGACCGATCATTCCGTAGTTGCCCTGGTTCCCTGGCTAGATGGTCTGACGTCGGCAAGTGAGCTGGCCGATCCGCTGAATGGGCGTTGGGAAGGTTTCCGATTCCCGGGCGATGACCATCTTTTCACCGAGGCACCGGATTATAAGGTGCGTGAATTACAGGCTGCCACGCACTATTTCAACCGTGATGATGCCGTGCCCTCGCGGCAGGAGATTCCTGACACCATCGGCACCCATGTCCTTATGTCGGCCGATGGCTTCCGCACGATTCGGTTACAGGAAGTCGTGAGCTGGCGGCTCACGGCAGAGGGCTGGATCGACGCCATGATCGTGGACGAAAACCGCGTAACGAGTACCCCCGTACTACCCGGCGATGCCAGCCTGATAAAAGCCACGGACGACCCGGATTTCAGGTATTTCTTTCAATATGGCATGGCCAATCGAATCAAGGAGCGCGACCCGGAAGCGCTGGCGGCAATCGCCATGCTGGGGGATTCTCTCTAAGCGTCGGACCGCTTGCGGACCCGGAAATAAAGCACTTCTTCCAACGTCTCGACATCCAGCAGCTCATGGCCAAGGAACTGGCAAAACCGACTGATATCCCGCTCAGTCGACGGATCTGTAGCCCAAACCTGCAAAATCGCACCGGGGGCAAGATCCGCAACCCGATTGTGAAGCAACATGACCGGTTCCGGGCAACGCAGGCCCCGGGCATCCAGCACAGGCTCGTCGGACGATGAGGTGGTCATGGCAGGCGACTCGTTTGCTAGCGTGGATTGTCCCAAAGCGCGATGACAGCGGCAAGTACGGCCGGGTAAACTTTCGGCCCGAGCAGTAAGGAGGCCCCTGATGATCCGGGTATTGATTGAACGCGAAATTGCCGACGGTCT
>CAYPKI010000009.1:0-8297 GCA_964411265.1 uncultured Alcanivorax sp.
CCACCCTCTTCGGCGGCCATCTGTGCGTGAAAGACCACCTGCAATAAGAGATCGCCCAGTTCGTCCTTCAGTTCGTCCCGGTTGCCCCGGGCAATGGCCTCGGCCACTTCATGGGCTTCTTCCAGGGTGTAGGGCGCAATGGTGTCGAAGCTCTGCTGCAGATCCCAGGGGCAGCCGGCGTTCGGATCCCGCAGACGGGCCATTACCTGCAGAAGACGGTTGATGGGCGCAGTCTGGTTTTCGGACATGGAGCACACTTTGCATCATCGGTTGAAAGTAGAAAGTGGCAAGGGGCAAGTGGCCACACCGGGTACCGCTGAGCCCGGGACCAGCGCAATAACATGCTGGCTTTTCCTTGCTCCTTGCCACTTGCTGCTTGCTACTTTTTATACCGCCTCACTTCCAGGCCTTCGGCGGTTTGTTCCATGCGCGCGAGCACGTCGCCCAGATTGCCGAGATTATCAATCTCGATGGTCAATAACATGGTTACGGATTCATCCTGGTCGTGGCTATGCGTATCCACGGCCGTGATATTGATGCCCTCGCCCGTAAGCACGGACAACAAATCCCGGAGCAGACCGGTGCGGTCGGGGCCGCGCACATGGATATCCACCGGATAGGTGATGCGGTCGGACCGGTTCCAGTTCACTTCGATGACCCGATCCGGATTCTCCGCCTGCCGGGCCAGCAGTTGCTGGCAACTGGCCCGGTGGACGGTTACGCCACGCCCCTGGGTGATATACCCCATGATCAGATCACCCGGCACGGGCTGGCAGCACGAAGCAACCCGGGTGACCAGGGTCGCCGCGTGCTCGTCGCCGTCGTCGCCGCCTTCGGTTGCCCCGGGCGCACCCGGGGCAAAGGTGAGTTGCTGTTGGCGTTCGTCGGACCGCTTGACGTCCTGGGCCAGCTGAACGACGTCACCCGGCCGCAGGTCGCCGGCGCCCAGGGCGACAAGTACGTCCTCGCCGTTCTTGAGCGCGAGCGCGGGCGCGAGCTCGGTCGGGTCCACCGCCTCGAGCGCGAGCCGCCTGGTCTCGCGCTCGAGGATGCTGCGCCCCAGCTGGATATGTTCCTCGCGGTCACGGCGTTTGAACCACTGGTGAATCCGGGCATGGGCATAGGAGGTCTGGACATAGCCCAGGGCCGGGTTGAGCCAGTCCCGTTTGGGCGCCGGCTCTGGCGCGGTTAGCACTTCTACCTGTTCACCGGTACAAAGTTGATAGTGCAGCGGCACAATGCAGCCGTTGACGCGTGCGCCGCGGCAGGCATGGCCCACCTCGGTGTGGACCTGGTAAGCGAAGTCCACGGGCGTGGCTCCGGCTTCCAGGTCCACCACATGGCCTTCGGGCGTAAAGACATAGATGTGTTCGTTATCCCGGGCCGGGCTGAACTCGTCCATGATGCTGACCAGACCGTCTTCGCCCAGTTCGTCGTGCCATTCCAGCACCTGACGCAGCCAGGCGATCTTGCTGTCATAAGCCCGGGCGCGCTCATCCGGCTCGCCCTCCTTGTAGCGCCAGTGCGCGCATACGCCCAGTTCGGCTTCCTCGTGCATGGCGAAGGTGCGGATCTGCACTTCCAGCATCTTGCGCTCGGGACCTACCACGGCCGTATGCAGGCTGCGGTAGCCGTTGTCCTTGGGCGAGGCAATGTAGTCATCAAATTCGTGGGGTAGGTGCTGCCACAGGGAATGCACAATGCCCAGCACGGCATAGCAGTCGCGCATCTCGGGCACCTGGATGCGCACGGCACGCACGTCATAGACCTCATTGAAGTCCAGCTGCTTGCGCTGCATCTTCCGCCAGATGCTGTGAATGTGCTTGGCCCGACCCTCGACCCGGGCACCATCAATGCCGGCACGCTCCAGCTGGCGCTGGAGCTCGCCCACCACTTCTTCAATATAGCCCTCACGGTCCAGGCGTTTCTCCGCCAGCAAACCGGCGATCTTCTTGTAGGGCTCGGGCTCGAGGTAACGAAAGGCCAGATCCTCCAGCTCCCACTTGAGATGGCCCACGCCCAGCCGGTGCGCCAGCGGCGCATAGATATCGAAGACTTCGCGCGCCACCTTGCGCCGACGCTCTTCGTGAGCGTCCTTCACCGCGCGGATAACCACGGTGCGCTCGGCCAGCTTCACCAGCGCCACCCGGACGTCATCAATCATGGCCACGAGCATGCGCCGCAGGTTGTCCAGCTGATCACCACTCTGGCCCAGGACGACATTGCGGCTCGGGCTCATGACGCGGCTAATGGCGGCCATACGCAGCACACCCTCGATGAGCTGGGCAGTATCCGGGCCGAAGTCGCTGGTCACCTCCTCCAGGGTCAGGTGGCCCTCGCGCACGGCCCGGTAGAGCACGGCGGCGGGCAGCGCGCCGCCGTCGGCGCGCAGCTCCGCCAGGGTCTCCGCGATTTCGAGCCCCATGCGGAAACAGCCCAGCCCATAGGGCCAGTTCTGGCCGTCGCGCTCGGCGGCGTGCTCGCAGTCCTCGGCGCGAATGCAGGCCAGTTCCAGGTCATCCGTATCGGCCATGCGGCAGCGTTCGGCGACACTGGCGAGCCAGTCGGTGAGATCGGCGTAGCCGGCGCTTTCCAGTGCATGTGCCCGTCGAACCGTAACCATGGCTTTGATCCGTTCAGCGCCGTCGAAAAACGGCGATCGATTCCGTGTGGTTCGTATGAGGAAACATATCCATGATGCCCGCGGATTCAAGGCAATATCCGTGCCGTGTCAGTTCCCCGGCATCGCGCGCCAGCGTAGCAGGATTACAGGAGACATAGACCACACGAGCAGCGCCCAGTTGCGCCAACCAGGGCACCAGTTCGGCGGCGCCGCTACGCGGCGGATCCAGCAGCACCCGGTCGAAACCGCGTTCCGCCCAGGGCTGCCGGGCGGGCTCGCGGGTGAGATCCCGGCTGTAGAAGTCAGCGTTATCCAGACCATTGCGCCGGGCGTTTTCATAGCCGCGCTCCACCATGGCCTGGCTACCCTCAACGCCCACTACCTCACGGGCTCGTCGGGCCAGCGGCAGGCTGAAGTTGCCCAGCCCGCAGAACAGATCCAGCACGCGATGGTCCGGTTCTACCTGTAGTAGCTCCAGCGCCCGCGGGACCATATGGCGGTTCATCTCCGGGTTCACTTGCATGAAATCCACCGGGTGAAAGGCCAGTTCCAGATCAAAATCAGGGTGCTGAATATGCAGGCGTTCGGCGCCCTCGTCCGGCCAGATGCGATGCACGCTGTGCTCGTTGCCCGGCTGCAGATAACAGTGCCAGCCACGCGCGCGGCAGAACTCGATCAGCTGCTGCTGGTCCGCTTCCGGTAGCGGGTCCATGTGCCGAAAGATGAGTGCCAGGGCGTCGTCGCCGGCGGACACCTCAATCTGCGGGATTCGCTTGCGCGTTTCCAGCCCGGCGATCAGCTCACGCAGCTCGGTCAGGCGGTGGCCCAGCTCCGGGCGCAGAATCTCGCACTGGCGAATATCGGCAACCAGGGAGCTGCGCTTTTCGCGGAAGCCCACGAGCGCACCCTTTGCGTCCAGATATTTCACGCCCAGTCGGGCCTGACCCCGGTAGCCGGTCTCGGGCCCGGTGAGCGGGGCCAGCCAGTGTTCGGGGGCCAGGCCGCCGAAATGTGTCAGTTGTTCCGCCAGCACGGCCTCCTTGCGCCGACGCTGAGCTTGCGGGTCGAGATGCTGCAGGCTGCAACCGCCGCAGATATCGACATGCGCACAGGGCGGCTCGACGCGCTCCGCCGACGGTTGCAACACCGCTTCGGTGCGCGCTTCGTCAAAACGTTGCCGCGTCCAGGTATAACGAAACACCACGCGCTCGCCGGGCAGGGCGTTCTCCACGAATACGGCCTTGCCGTTGACCCGGGCAACACCCCGGCCGTCGTGACTCAGATCCTCGATTTCGGCTTCCACCGGTTCGGCGGGAATCTGTTTGCGGCGACGGCGCGCCATCAGCGCCCCCAGGCGGCAAGAAAATCGTTGAAATGAGGCTTGTCCTCGGCGGCGAGATAATCGCGCAGCAGCTGCATCTCCTCTTCACAGCCTTCCGGGCTCAGATGACCGCGCATGACCTGAAAGCGCAAGTACACGAGCCAGGTGTTGAGCACATCCGTTTCGCAGTAATCGCGGATACCACGGATATTACCCTCGGTGAATTCATCGAAGACTTTGCCGCCGCTCATGCCCATCTTGCCGGGAAAGCCCAGCAGGGTGGCGATCTGGTCCAGGGGTGCGAAAGCACGCGGATTATAGAGCGCCAGCACATCCATGAGATCCAGATGGCGCTCATGGAAACGATTGATGTAGTTATTGAACTTGAAACTGTTGTCCTCGCCACCGGTTTCCCAGTAGCGATGCGCCACCACGCCGTTGGCCAGACCCCGGTAATGCAGCACGGGCAGGTCGAAGCCGGAGCCGTTCCAGGACACCAGATTGGGGCTGTAACGCTCGATCCCGTGGAAAAAGCGTTCGATCAGCTCTTTTTCATCAGCGTTTTCATCGCCCAGCGACCAGACCTTGACGAATTCGGGCGTGCGTACCACCACCGAGATCGCCACCACCCGGTGAATGTGCAGCCGCAAAAACTCGTTGCCGGTTTCCTGGCGGCGGATGTTGAACAGAGCATTGGCGGCGTCCTTGTCGCTGAGCCCCTCCAGCTCATAAATGCGACGGCCGCCGTCAAGATCGGGGACGGTTTCGACATCGAACACCATGGTATTCATGGCAACTCCTGGCTGAGGTCGGTGGGATTCAGTTGTCGGGGGGATTGAACAGGCCGGTGGACAGATAACGGTCGCCACGGTCGCAGATCACGGCCACGATGAGCGCGTTATCCACTTCCGCGGACAGGCGCAGGGCGCCGGATACCACGCCGCCGGACGAAATGCCGCAGTTGATACCTTCCTCGCGCGACAGACGCCGCATCATCTCTTCCGACTCGCTCTGATCCATGTCGATAATCTTGTCCACGTGTTCTGCTTCAAAAATCGCGGGCATGTATTCGCGGGGCCAGCGGCGGATGCCGGGGATACGCGAGCCGTCGGTGGGCTGCAGTCCCACCATTTCCACGGCCGGATCCTGCTCGTGCATGTAGCGCGACACGCCCATGATAGTGCCCGTCGTGCCCATGGAGCAGACAAAATGGGTGAGGCAACCGCCCGTGGCCTGCCACACCTCGGGGCCGGTGGTCTGGTAGTGCGCGCGCCAGTTATCCGGGTTGGCGAACTGATCCAGTAGCCGGCCCTCGCCGCGCTTGTGCATCTGGTGAGCAAGATCACGGGCACCTTCCATGCCCTCGTCGCCGCTGACCAGAATCAGTTCAGCGCCATAGGCAGCCATGGCATCACGACGCTCCTGGCTCTGGTTCTCGGGCATGATCAGTTTCATGCGGTAGCCGCGCATGGCCGCCACCATGGCCAGCGCAATGCCGGTGTTACCACTGGTGGCTTCGACCAGGGTATCGCCGGGCTGGATTTCGCCCCGCTCTTCGGCGCCGCGGATCATGTTGAATGCCGGGCGGTCCTTGACGGAGCCTGCCGGATTATTGCCCTCGAGCTTGACCAGAATCGTGTTGCTGGTGTCGCCGGGCAGCCGTTTGAGCCGTATCAGCGGCGTGCCGCCGACCGTGTTTTCGAGCGTCGGGTATGTCATGGCGGTATTGTACGCCAACTGCTATGACGAACCACAATGACCGGAAGACTTTCCGGACGCGGCACGGGCATAATGGCGCAGAAGGGGGATCCAGGATTCATGCGACCCAGTCTCAAAACACGCCTGATGCTGACCACGGCTTTGCCGGCAGTGCTGGCCGTGCTGGCGGTAGGCGTCTATGTGGCGCTATCCCGCCTGGCGGAGATCGAGCAGAACACGCGCACGCTGCACCGGCTGGTGCTGGACAGCTATGCCGCGCGTCTGGAGGGCGTGCCCGCCGGGGATATCGAAGGCTATAACGATCTGGTGCAGAAGTTGCTGGAAGAGCCGGATGTACGCGCCGTGGATCTACGGGCCACGGAAGGGCGCTGGCAATTGCACGCCGGACCCCGCATGCAGCCGCTGCCCGCGGACGTGTCGACTGATGCCGGGCCCGGACCTCATGCTACCGGCGACACCTGGCGCTGGCACCGGCGTCTGGACACTCTGGAGCCGGCGCAGTTGCGGGTGGAGTTCTTTACCAGCCGCCACCGCATTGCGGTCTTGCAGACCCTGCTGGTTTTGCTGGTATTCACCATTACCGTGGTACTGCTGGCGCTGGTGCCCGCGATGCGCCTCAATCAGACGGTGTCCGGGGCGCTGGAGCGTCTGCGCGAGAGCATGCGCCACGTCCGCGACGGCCATTTCGACGCCCGGGTGGAAGAGCAGGCACCCGCGGAGCTGGGCGAGCTGGAGCGGGTGTTCAACGAGATGACCTCGGCCATACGGCATGAACGCGCCGAGCTGCAGCAAAATGTGGATCAGGCCACCGGTGATCTGCGCGAAACCCTGGAGACGCTGGAGGTGCAGAACATCGAGCTGGATATGGCACGCAAGGAAGCGCTCAAGGCCAGTCAGGTGAAATCGGACTTCCTGGCCAACATGAGTCACGAGATCCGTACACCGTTGAACGGCATCATCGGCTTCACGCGGCTGTTGTTGCGCTCCGGCCTTACGCCCCGCCAGCGCGATTACATGGAAACGATTCGCAAGAGCTCGGATTCGCTGCTGGCCATCATCAACGACATCCTGGATTTTTCCCGACTCGAAGCGGGCAAACTGACGCTGGACCGGTTGCCGCTGAATCTTTACGACCTGATCGAGGAAGTCCAGACCATGCTGGCGCCGCTATCCCAGGAGCGCGGACTGGAACAGGCGGCGCTGGTCTACTCGGACGTGCCCGTTCATCTGATCGGCGATCCGCTGAGGCTGCGCCAGGTTCTCACCAACCTGGTCAATAACGCCATCAAGTTTACCGATTCCGGCTCGGTGGTGATCCGGGCCATGGTGGAAGACTACCGCGACGAACGCGCCACCCTGAAGGTGACGGTGACGGACACGGGCGTGGGCATGTCCGAGGAACGTCAGCGTGAGCTGTTCAATGCCTTCACCCAACTGGATTCGAGCGCCACGCGACGCGCCGGGGGCACGGGCCTGGGCCTGGCCATCTCGCGCCGGCTGGTCGAGGAAATGGGCGGCGAGATGGGTGTGGACAGTAGCGAGGGCGAAGGCTCCACCTTCTGGTTCACCCTGACCACCGAGGTCGAGGAAGGGCTCCCGGACCGCGACCGCTTCACCGCCTTCCAGGGCCAGTCCGTATTCATGGCCGAACCAAACGAACAGGCCCGCACGGCCTTGTATTACATGCTGCAAACCTGGAGGTGACCAGCTTTACCGATCGCTTCCAACTCCAGGAAGCTCTGGCCCGGCCCAGAACACCGGCCCCGGATTTCGTTATTCTGGGCCTGCCCACGGGCGGCGAAGATGCATCCGAAGTGCCGGACCTGCTGGCACGGTGCGAGCAGAAGCACGAGCGCACCATTGTTCTGCCCCATCAACTGGATCGGTTGCAGGAACGGCTGCCGCCGACTTCCAAACAGTGCCGGCTGCTAGCCAAACCCGCCACCCGGATGCGGCTCTACGACACCATGCTCGAACTGGTGGACACGCGAACACCAGCCCCGGCGCGCCTGCCGGAGCCTGGCATCGAGCAAACCCGGGTCATGGTGGTGGATGATCACCCGGGCAACCTGCGTCTTACCCGCGTCTTTCTGGAAGAACTGGGAGCTGAAATCTGCTCGTGTACCTCGGGGGAACAGGCGCTGGCCCTGCTGGAGGCCGAAACCGTGGACCTGATCTTCATGGATATCCAGATGCCGGACATGGATGGGCTGGAAACCACGCGCAATATTCGCCAGGGCTCGGAGCCGACGGCATCAACGCCCGTGGTTGCGCTCACCGCCCATGCGCTGTCGAGCGAACGCCGCGCGCTTCTGGACGCGGGCATGGACGATTATCTCACCAAGCCCGTGACCGAGGAGCTGATCCGGCACATGGTCGCCAAATGGACGCGGGGCGGCACGGCAGCCGCAGCACCGGATGACGACGGCCCGGCCACGCCGCGCACCGAAACCGCCGAGCCGGATGGGCAACCCGTACTGGATCCCGTGCTGGCACGGCGCCGCTGTGGCGGCCGCGCGGATCTGGCCGCGGAGATGCACCAGATGCTGCTGGATAGCCTGCACGAGGAAACGCCCGCCCTGAGCGAACTCGAGCGCGCGGGCGAGCGGGCGCAACTGCTGGAGAATGTCCACC
>CAYPKI010000009.1:8307-19248 GCA_964411265.1 uncultured Alcanivorax sp.
GCCACGCGCGATTGCGGCACGCCCGGACTGGAACGCGCGACGGGCCAGCTGGAAGAGGCTCGGAAGACCGAGGCCGACGACGAGGTAATCCAGCGCGAACTGGATCATCTCCTGAATGAAATCGAACTGGTACAAGCCACGGAGGCGTCGGGTTTCGAGGAGGACGGGGCGGACTCCTGAGCCGGCATCATCCGCTCGATCTGCAGATCGCAGGCACGGGCAAGCGCGGGCTTCAGGCCCAACACCGGGAAGCGTGGATATAGAGACCGGGCTGCTTAGTGGCCCTCAACAAGGGCAAAAGCCACCACATAGGCGCGTTCATCACTGAGCGTCAGCCAGCATCGCCGACCGCCGAGTTCCTCCAGGTGGCGCATGGCCGCACCACGCAGCCGCGCATGGGGTTTGCCCCGGCGATCATGGTCCACATAAACATCGCGCCAGCGTATGCCCTCGCGCAGGCCCGTGCCCAGCGCCTTGAGCACAGCCTCCTTGGCCGCGAAACGCTTGGCCAGAAAACGCACCGGCTCGCGCGCGTCTTCCCATTCCACATGCTCTTCCAGCGCCAGCAGGCGCCCGGCCAGCGGCCGACCGCGCCGGCGCAGCGCGGACTCCATGCGCGCCACTTCCAGAATGTCAGTGCCCATGCCCAGAATCATGAGCGCGCCTCGTCCATGATAGCGCGCATGGCGCGCACGGCTTCATCCAGGCCGGTCAGTACCGCGCGCGCAATCAGGCCATGGCCAATGTTGAGCTCATGGATGCCCGCGAGCGCGGCAATGGCCTCGGTATTGTGATAATGCAGGCCGTGGCCCGCATTAACGATAAGCCCGGCCTTGTTGCCCTGTTCTACACCCGCGCGGATGCGTTCCAGCTCGTGCGCTTGTGCGGCCGCCGTGCCGAGGTCGGCGTAATGGCCGGTGTGCAGTTCGATGGCCGGCGCACCCAAGCGCCGGGCGGCCTCGATCTGAGTCGGGTCCGGATCAATAAAGAGCGACACCTGAACACCGGCTTCGTCGAGCTGCGCGCACACGCGCGTCAGGTGCTCTTCCTGACCCCTGGCATCCAGGCCACCCTCGGTGGTCAGTTCGGCACGCTTTTCCGGTACCAGACAGCAATGCGACGGCTGCAGACGCCGGGCGATGCCGACCATTTCGTCGGTGGCGGCCATTTCCAGATTCAAGCGCGTCTGGACGGTTTGCGCCAAAAGCTCAATATCCCGATCGACGATATGGCGCCGGTCCTCGCGCAGATGGGCGGTAATGCCGTCGGCGCCCGCCTGCTCGGCCATGAGCGCCGCCTGGACAGGTTCCGGATAAGCCGTGCCCCGGGCCTGGCGCAGGGTGGCCACATGATCGATATTCACGCCCAGCAAGGCTCTTTTCATGACGTTATTCTCCGGCTCGAAACAGGCTTCGGCTTTTCAAGGGTCGATCACCCAGATGGGGCGCCAGGGCGGCTCGCATCAATCCGCGTGCGGCGTAGCGCGCGCGCGGGCTCCACTCGCCGGCCGCCAGTTCCAGTACGGCATGACCTTCCAGGCCGTCGTCGGCCGGGAGCAAACCTTGCTCCGGGTAAAAATTGTAGCGCTGTTGCGGATCCAGGGACGCGCCCTGGGCATCGCGATCGAGCGGAAAGCCGTAGCCCAAGTCCTCCAGCAATGCCATCTCGAAACGTCGCAAGACGATATCGTGTGCCGCGTCTTGCTGCAACGACCTCAGGGTCTGCTCATAGAGCGCCAGCAGGCCGGGATGGGGGTCGTCCCGGTGGAGGAGCCGGGTCAGCAGTTCGTTCAGATAGAGCCCGCAATACAGCGCCCGCCCCTGCAGTCCCGGCGCCGTTCCAGCCGGCTCGATATGGTCCAGTCGGGCCAGCTCGCCGCGTCCGCCCAGCTGAACGCACAAGGGCTGAAAAGGCTGGAGCAAGCGGTTACGCCGCCCGCCCCGGGCCACGATGCCGCAGCGGCCGCGGCTATCGGTGAGAAACTCAACAATCAGGCTGGTATTGCGAAAGGAGCGGCTGTGCAGAATCCAGCCGCGATGCAGTTGGCCGTTAGCGGTCACCGCCATATCCCAGCGAATGCAGCGCGCGTTGATCGTCGGACCAGCCACCCTTCACCTTGACCCAGAGGTTGAGCATGATGCGCCGATCCAGTAGCCGCTCGATATCATGGCGTGCCTGAATACCGATCTGCTTGATCCGGTCCCCGCCGCTGCCCACAAGAATCTTTTTCTGACCCTTGCGCTCAACCAGGATGGTCGCGGCAATCTCCAGGCGTTGTTCGTCCTCCTGCCAGAGATCGATTTCCACGGTCACCTGATGGGGCACTTCCTGGCCCAGTTGCCGGACCACCTTCTCGCGCACGCTTTCCGCGGCCATGAAACGGACGCTGCGGTCCGTGGGCTGCTCCGGGTCGAACCAGAACTCCCCTCGGGGCAGACGCCGGGCCAGCTCGCCTTCCAGGCGCTCCATGTTATGCCCCTTGAGAGCAGCCACCGGCATGATCTCGGCAAAATCGAATTGCTGCGCGAGAAAATCCAGATGCGGCAACAACGCTTCCTTGTCCCCTTCCTGATCCACCTTGTTTACCAACAACACCACCGGAATGCCGGAACGCGGCAGCAGCTCCAGCACTTGCTCATCCGCGACGCTCCACTTGCGTCCCTCCACCATGAAGCAGATGACATCCACGTCCGACAGCGCCGACTCGGCAGCTTCGTTCATGTAGCGATTGAGCGCGCGGGTGTGATCGTGGTTGATGCCGGGCGTATCCGCGAAGACGATTTGATAATCGTCGCGCGAGACAATGCCGTGAATCCGGTGGCGCGTGGTCTGGGGCTTGCGCGAAGTGATGCTCACTTTCTCGCCCACCAGATGGTTCATCAGGGTGGATTTGCCCACATTGGGCCGGCCCACCAGCGCCACGAGCCCACACCGGCTCATGAGGACTCGCCCCGGTCGGAGAGCCAGGTCAGTGCCGCGCTGGCGGCGTTTTGTTCAGCCTTGCGCCGGCTGTCGCCGGACGCCGGGAATTCCACCTGTAAATCGGTCAATCGGCATACCACGTCAAAGGTCTGTTGGGGCGCCTGCCCGTGGATATCGCGCACTTCATAGTCGGGCAGGCGGTGTTGCCGCGCCTGAAGCCATTCCTGCAGCCGCGTCTTGGCGTCCTTGTCCACCGCCTCGGGCGAAATCCGGGCGAGGCGCTGTTCGAACCAGCCGGCCACCACGGCCTCACAAGCATCCGCGCCACCGTCGAGGACCATGGCACCGATGATCGCTTCCAGCGCGTCCGCGAGAATGGAGTCGCGTCGCGAACCACCACTTTTCAGCTCACCGCCACCCAGCACGAGATGCGGACCCAGCTCCAGCTCCCGAGCCAGTTCCGCCAGGGTCTGTCCGCGCACCAGACGGGCACGCATTCGGGTGAGCTGTCCTTCCGAAGCCTCCGGGAACGCGTGGAAAAGCCGTCCGGCAATCACCTGCCCCAGGTGCGCGTCCCCGAGAAATTCCAGCCGCTCGTTATTGCGCCGCCGGTGCGCGCTGCGGTGCGTGAGCGCACGCTCCAACAGGGCGGTATCGGCAAACCCATAGCTCAGACGCTGTTGTAATCGGTTCAGATCGTCCACTAACGAATGCTTTGCTCGTATTCTTTCTGAAAGTCCATAACAAGATCGATATTGGCGACCAGATCCTTGCGGACCTTGTAATCCACGGAGACGAAAACGCGTCCACCGCTCTTTTCGATGCGGACCTCGTCCTTGTCGATGACTTCAATATTATTGATTTGAAAGCGCTTGGCGATGCTCTGACGAATCTCGCTCGTGGATTTCAACCCCAGTTTGGAATCGGCCAAAGCGGATTCAATGGCGCCATCGATCGTATTGTAATCCAGATAGGCCGGCGCTGTTTTCGTGGCAAAGGTGCCTGCGGCCACGGCGATAGCCAATAGGAAAATCATGACGGGCATCGAAACACCGCTCTGGCGCCAAAGGCTTGTTGTCATTCTTTTGCCTCCCAGGACGATGGTTGATCAATAGCGCCATTGCGCGAAAAGTCCGGCCAGGAGAAGATCGATTCCCAGTGCATCCAGATCATGAATGCCTTGCCCTTGACCAGGTCTTCAGGGACCGTGCCTCAGAAGCGACTGTCCAGCTGCCTTCCTTGCCGGCCTGAACCGCCTCGCCTGTATAGGGATTGAGCCGCGTCTCGCGGCGCAAAAGGTGAGGCTGCTCACCCAGTCGCTCCACATAGACGGATGTGACCCGGGTCCGGCCGGTGCGCTCGCGTAGCAGCTCCCGCGCCACTTTCTCCCCATTAATATAGAGATGTCCGTCGCGCAGCGCTACCCGGTCGCCGGGCAACCCCACGACCCGTTTGATATAATTCATGGACGGATCACGGGGATAGCGGAACACCATGACATCGCCGCGCTCGGGCTCACCCACGGGAATGACCTTGGTGTTGGTAACGGGCAGCCGCAGTCCATAGGCAAAACGGTTGACCAGTACGAAGTCATGGACCTTGAGGGTGGGAATCATGGATCCGGAGGGTATGGTGAAAGGCTCGAGAATAAAGGAGCGGATCACCAGCACCACCACAAAGACCGGCAAAAGCGAATTGAAAAAATCCACCGTTTCGCGGACCTTGTCACCCAGGTCCCGCAAGCCGGTGAAGCGGTCAACGAGCCAGAGCGCGCCGCAGAACAGAACTGCCAGTGTTAACCAGAAGCCGATATTGATATCCACTATTGTTCCTTGTCGTTATCCACTTGCAGTACCGCCAGGAAAGCTTCCTGGGGGATATCTACCTTGCCCACCGACTTCATGCGCTTCTTGCCTTCCTTTTGTTTTTCCAGCAGTTTGCGCTTGCGAGTGGCGTCGCCGCCGTAGCACTTGGCTGTCACATTCTTGCGCAGCGCCTTGACCGTCTCGCGCGCAATAATCTTGCTGCCGATGGCCGCTTGCAGCGCAATATCGAACATCTGACGCGGCATCAACTCTTTCATCTTGGCAATCAGAGCGCGCCCCCGCTGCTCCGCCTGGTCCCGGTGCGCAATAATGGATAGCGCATCCACGCGGTCGCCGTTGACCAGCACATCCACCTTGACCAGATCATTGGCCTCGTACCGGTCAAAGGCGTATTCGAGCGAAGCATAACCGCGGCTCGCGGATTTCAGTCGATCGAAGAAATCCAGCACCACTTCCGCCATGGGCAGCTCATAGGTGAGTGCGACCTGCTTGCCCATGAACTGCATGTTTTTCTGCCGGCCCCGGCGTTGCTCACTCAGGCTGATGACATTGCCCAGGTATTCCTGGGGCACGAGAACATTGACCACCGCGATGGGCTCGCGGAATTCGTCGATCAGGGCGACTTCCGGCAGGTTCGAGGGATTATCCACATAGCGGATCTCGCCGTCGCCGAGCACCAGCTCATGAACCACGGTCGGGGCGGTTGTGATCAGATCCAGCCCGTATTCGCGCGAAAGCCGCTCACGTACGATCTCCATGTGGAGCATGCCCAGAAAACCGATGCGAAAGCCGAAGCCCAGCGCATCCGAGCTTTCCGGCTCGAAATCCAGGGAAGCATCATTGAGCCTAAGCTTGGACAGCGCGTCCCGGAAGTGCTCGTAGTCGTCAGCGTCGACCGGGAACAGGCCCGCATAGACCTGGGGATGCACCCGCTGGAAGCCCGGGATCATGGGCACATCGGGCGATGACGCCTGCGTCAGGGTATCCCCAACGGGCGCGCCCAGAATGTCCTTGATGCTGGCGGTCACCCAACCCACCTCGCCGGCCTGGAGTTGGTCCTCTTGCCGGCGTCGCGGCGTAAAGATGCCCAGATCCCCGACCACATGGACCTGGCCAGTGGATTTCACCAGGATCCGGTCGCCTTTCTTGAGGCACCCCTGACGCACGCGCACCAGCGATACCACACCCAGATACTGATCAAACCAGGAGTCGATGATGAGCGCCTGGAGATCGCCGTCGCGTTCACCTTGTGGCGGCGGGATATCACGCACGATCGATTCGAGCAGGTCTTCCACCCCCTCACCGGTCTTGGCACTCACCTGATTGGCGTCTTCCGCCTCCAGGCCGATGATTTCCTCGATATCCTCGATTACCTGCTCCGGCTCCGCCTGGGGCAGATACACCTTGTTCAGCACCGGCAGCACTTCCAGATCCTGGGCAATGGCGGTATAGCAGTTGCCCACGGACTGCGCTTCCACGCCCTGCGCCGCATCGACCACCAGCAGCGCACCCTCGCACGCGAACAGCGAGCGCGAGACCTCGTAAGAGAAATCAACATGGCCGGGCGTGTCGATAAAATTGAGCTGGTAGATTTCGCCGTCCCGGGCCTTGTAATCCAGGGTAACGCTCTGCGCCTTGATGGTGATGCCCCGCTCGCGCTCCAGATCCATGGAATCCAGCACCTGTTCCTTGAGCTGACGCTCGGTCAACCCGCCACAGATCTGGATGATGCGATCCGAGAGCGTGGACTTGCCGTGATCAATATGGGCAATGATGGAAAAGTTGCGGATCTGGTTGATATCAGTCACAAAACGGGCCATCGCCGAAAAAGGTGGGCGCAGATTCTACTGTATAAGACCCGCTGAATGCACGGAGCCCGGCGCCACGAGGGGAAAAGGCCCGGCCGTGGCCGGGCCCGGCTGGCGGTATCACTGGTTTCCTGGCTTGCGCAGCGCCAGGAAACGCGGATTGCCCTTGCGCGACACCAGAACAGGTACGGATACGCCCGGCTCCAGTGCGCTCGCCAGCTCGTGGAAGCGATCGGGACCCGTGACGGGCTGGTTGGCCAGCGTCACGATCACATCTCCGGGCCGGATGCCCGCACGCGCGGCCGGACCGTCCTTGATGCCGGTTACCTTTACGCCCTGGGGCACATCCAGTTGTTTACGCTGGGCATCGGACAGGGCCTCCACGGTCAGGCCCAGGCTCGCACGTCCGGATGAATCACTGCCCCCGCCGCCGGCTCCGGGCTGGCGCTGGGCCATGTCCTTGGGCAGCTTGCCTACCGTTACATCCAGGGTCCGGCGCTCACCCTCGCGCAGGATTACGGCCTCCGCCTCGCTACCCGCCTCCATGCGGCCCACGATGTGCGGGAGCTTGGAGGAGGTCTCGATGGATTGACCCTCGAACTCGATCACAATGTCCCCGGGCTTGAAGCCGGCTTTTTGCGCAGGTGAATCAGACATCACCTGCGCCACTAATGCGCCGCGCGGCCGATCCATATCAAAGGACTGGGCCAGATCGCGGTCCACCTCCTGGATCATGACGCCCAGCCAGCCCCGGCTGACCTTGCAATCTTGCTTGAGCTGATCGACAACATTCATGGCCATATCGATGGGCACGGCAAAGGACAGGCCGTTGAAACCGCCGGAGCGGCTGACGATCTGCGAATTCACGCCCACCACCTCCCCGTCCATGTTGAACAGGGGTCCGCCGCTGTTGCCCGGATTCACGGCGGCGTCCGTCTGAATGAAGGGCACATAGTTCTCGTTGGGCAGGCTGCGGCCCTTGGCGCTGACAATCCCTTTGGTAATGGTGTTTTCGAAACCGAAGGGGGCGCCAATGGCCACCACCCACTCGCCCACTTGCAGCCCCTCCGAAGAACCGATCTTGGCGGTGGGCAGACCCGAGGCATCCACCTTGAGCAGCGCCAGGTCACTCTGCTGGTCGGTACCCACGATCTCCGCTTCGAACTCGCGGCGGTCCCGGAGCTGGACATTCACCTTTTTGGACTTGGCGATCACGTGGTAATTGGTCAGGACATAACCATCATCACTGATAATGAAGCCCGATCCCATGGACCGCGCCTTGGGCGACGGCTTTGGCCCGCCGAACTGGTCGCCGAAGCGCTCGCCCATGAAATCTTCCAGAAAATCGGGGAGCTGGCCCTGGAGGCGCTTGCGCATATCGCCGCCATCGCTGGAACGAACCGTGCTGATGTTGACCACGGCCGCGCCGTGTTTGTCAGCCATGCCGGTGAAATCCGGCAGCGTCTGGGCCTGGGGCTTGCAGCTGATCATCAGCAAACCCAGCAGCAGGACCGTCAATCTCGGGTTGCGCATCGCTATTGGCATGAAGACCTCTATCGTGATGGCTGTGCAATGAATGATGCTTCCGCGTCCGGCAGAGCCTGCAGAACACGGGGTTGATGTGCCTGATCGTTTTGGTATCGACGGCTATACCAGCGGTTATAAGCAAAAGCCACGGCCAGACCGAGCAGGGCGCCGGTCATCGCTGCCGGGTCACCGGAGGCCAGGTAATGACCCGCCAGAGCGCCGCCGAACAAGAGCAACAGGGGCAACAGATAAACCCGCAGGGCGCTACCTATCAACAGCTGCTCGGGAATGGCGATGGTCACCTGATCCCCGACGCCGGTGGAAACCTCCGTCAGGGCGCGCACACGCGACGGGTGGCCGGCATAGAGCCGATCCAGGGTCCGCTGACCACAGCCGCGGCCGGCATCACAGGCCGCACAGTTGCCGCGTCGCACCGTTTCCACCCAGACCACGCCTGGTTCGTGCGCTACCACGCGACCCTGTTCCTCAATCACCGCGGCTCTCCAGACGCACCTGCTCCAGCACCCGTCGGGCGGTAGCCGCCGGGACCTCACCTACCAGGGTGGTTACAAAGCTGCCCCGGTTGTTCTCCATGGGCCGCGCCAGGACCATGGTGGGCCCCTTCCTCCGGAGTTTGCCGTCCGGTTTCGTCGACGCGGCTGGTTCAACAAAGAGGGTAAAAGTGGCCAGTCCATCAGTGTAGGTGGCGGACTGGAGGACGCCGGTGCGCTCCTGAGTGCGGTAATGATCGCGTGTGGCCATGGCGAAGCCTTCCGGCAACCACCCCGGGCGGATCTCGGGTCCGCGTGCCTCGTTTTCGTTTTTTGACCACACCTTGCCGGCGGATTCCGGCAGTTCGAAATCCGCACGCTCCAGTCCCGGATTCAGATTCAGCGACAGGAACTCGACTCGCTCGAGAGCAGCATTGCTTGCGTTCAGCACTTCCGATTTCAGCAGCAGCCGGCTCTGCTGATCCAGGTAGAAGCGGTAGCCATAGCGATACTGATCCCGCGGCTCAAGGCGTAGCCGCCAGACCGGCCGACCGGCTACGCGACCAGCACCATCCCGGTGTAAGGCATACTGATCGGGTATCCGGTCCTGCTCGCCACTGGCCAGGCTCAGGGGCGCGATCTCGTCGCTGGAGGACAAAAGGGAACCGGACTCGCCCGCATGCACGGACACAGTCTGTCCACCCTTCCGGATGACTTCATGAACCGGCCCCTCGAGGCGTTCGACCCGTTCATGGACTTTGCCGTCGATGACGGCTCGTTGTAGCGCCAGCGTGCTGATCTGTCCCGCACGCATGTAGAGAAAACGGCCACTGAAGCTGTGCTGCTCATAGGCGGCAGCCATATCCGCGAGCAACTCAGCCGCGGTGGGGGCCTCATCATCAGCCGCCTCGACGGCGACGAAGGGTAGGCCCGCCAGCGCTGCCATCAGAACCAGGCCAACGCTAGCGTTCATTCCGCGATTCCAGATTAATCAGGCGTGCATTGGCGGTAATGCCCTGCCCGGCGTGGCGGGCGGTGAGGTCGCTGTGACGGATCATGAGATCATTGAGGTGTTGCTCGCGCGTGGTGCGCCGGACATTGCCCTGGATCCGGGCACCGGCGGCCTGCTCCTGTCCCCCGGAGACTCGCTCGGCTCCACCAGCGGAGACGTTCAGGCGCGCTGCTCGCTCCAGATTACTGGCCACCGGCTGCCCGGCGCCAGTGCGGGCCGTTCCCGAGGCATCCCAGAACTGCCAACCCACCACAGTGGCGGCCGCGACCGAGGCGGCCACCATCATCCGCGCCGCCCCTGTCATCCAGGCCGGCCGACTGCGCTCGCCCAGATTCCGGCGAACCCCGGCGGCAAAACCCGCCGGCACCGCCACGCTTTCATGACCGTGCATCAAATCGCGGGCAAGATGCCAACGCGACCAGGTGGCAGCATCGTGGTCACCGAACTCGCGAAGCAGGCGACGGTATTCCAGCTCGCCCGCCTCGTCGTCCACCAGCGCCGACAGCGCTTCCTGTTGGGTGTCTTCACTCATAACGCACCTGTTTTTTGACCCTATTGATCCGACAACAGAGGTTTTATGGCCTGATCAATGGCTTCCCGGGCCCGGAAAATCCGGGACCGGACCGTTCCCACTGGACACTCCATGATCGCAGCAATGTCCTCGTAACTGAGCCCTTCGAACTCGCGCAGCGTCACCGCCCGCCGCAATTCTTCCGGCAGGCCCTCAATGGTCTGCCCGATCACTCTTTTCAGTTCGTCCGACAACGCCTGCGACTCCGGGGTTCCGATGTCGCGAAGCTGATCGCCACCGGGATACTGCTCCGCTTCCGACGCGTCCACATCCGAGCCCGGCGGGCGCCGCCCCTTCGAGACCAGATGATTCTTGGCCGTGTTCACGGCAATCCGGTAGAGCCAGGTGTAGAAGGCGCTTTCGCCCCGGAAACGCGGCAGGGCCTTCCAGGCCTTGATGAAGGTTTCCTGGGCGACGTCCTGGACCTCGTCCGGATCACGGACATACCGATTAATGAGTGCGAAGATACGCTGCTGATATTTGCTCACCAGCAGCTCAAAAGCGCGCTCATCACCCCGGCCGGCCTTTTTTACCAGTTGCTTATCGGTTGTCACCCGTTGCCCCCGATTGATTCGCCCCCGGAACCCGGTACTACGACCACGCTTCAGCGGTTTCGTTCCGCGCGCCGGAACCCGAAAAGCAGTTTACAGCTCATACTCGGGCCCGAGCGACACCAAGACACGACTGTGCGCGCGCCCGCTCACGCCGGTATACTGACACGTCGGGTACGCACACAGCCACCCGAGCCCAAATGGCCCGACCGGAGTTTCCATGGCTACTCATC
>CAYPKI010000009.1:19258-22564 GCA_964411265.1 uncultured Alcanivorax sp.
ACTCATCGACACGATGTGCTCATTATCGGTAGCGGCGCTGCGGGACTGACCGTGGCCCTGCACTTGCCTGACAACGTCAATGTAGCGCTGCTGTCCAAGGGTACACTTAGCAGTGCCAGCACCTATTACGCCCAGGGCGGTGTAGCGGCGGTTCTGGATCAGGAAGACTCCATGGAATCGCACATTGCCGACACCCACGAAGCGGGTGCCGGGCTCTGCCACGACGACACCGTGCGCTTTACGGTGGAGAATGGACCGGAAGCGATCCACTGGCTGATCGATGAAGGTGTGGCCTTTACGCGCCTGAACGGCGCCGGCGGCGATGGCGACTATCACCTCGCCCGCGAGGGCGGGCATAGCCACCGTCGCATTGTACACGCAGCCGATGCTACCGGGTTGGCCATATCGAGCTCGCTTATCGACAAGGTGAAAGCACGCCCGAATGTGGATCTCTACGAGCACCGCGTGGCCGTGGACCTGATCCATGGCGACGAGGACGGCCCCTATCGCTGCCGGGGCGCCTATATCCATGACCACAGCACCGGCAGCACAGATGTCTTCCTGGCCCGGTCCGTGGTACTGGCAACGGGTGGAGCAAGCAAGGCCTACCTCTATACCAGCAACCCGGACGTGGCCACCGGCGATGGCATCGCCATGGCCTGGCGCGCCGGAAGCCGGGTGGCGAACATGGAATTCATGCAGTTCCACCCCACCTGTCTCTTCCACCCGAACGCGCGCAATTTCCTGGTCAGCGAGGCCCTGCGGGGCGAGGGTGCCAGCCTGATCCGCCCGGATGGGGAACGTTTCCTGCCGAATTTCGACGAGCGCGGCGAACTCGCCCCGCGGGATATCGTGGCCCGGGCCATCGACCACGAAATGAAGCGCCTGGGCCTGGATTGCGTCTATCTGGATATCACGCATAAGAGTGAGGAATTCATCATCGAACACTTCCCCACGGTCTATGCCAAGTGCCTACAGCTGGGCATTGATATCAGCCGCGACCCCATTCCCGTGGTTCCGGCGGCCCATTACACCTGCGGCGGCGTGATCACGGATCTCCACGGCCGCGCCGACCTGCCCGGCCTCTATGCCATCGGCGAGACAGCCTTTACCGGCCTGCACGGCGCCAACCGCATGGCGAGCAACTCGCTGCTTGAGTGCATTGTCTTCGGTACCGCCGCCAGTCGCGATATTGCCAGGCATCTGGAGACCATGCCCGCACCCCGCGATGCGCCCGAATGGGACGACTCCCGGGTAACGGATTCCGACGAGGACGTGGTCATCGCCCACAACTGGGACGAGCTGCGCCGGTTCATGTGGGACTATGTGGGCATTGTACGCACGGCCAAGCGCCTGGAGCGTGCCCGGCGCCGGATCGATCTGCTCAAGCGCGAGATCCACGAGTATTACAGCAACTACCGTATTTCTAACGATCTCATCGAGTTGCGCAACCTGGTGGTGGTAGCGGATCTGATGATCCGGGCGGCATTGTCGCGACGCGAGTCGCGGGGACTGCATTATCTGCTGGATTATCCACAGCCGCTGCCCGAGGGTCGGGATACGGTCCTGTTACCGGACAACGCCGTTACCGAGCACCACGTCGCTCAGGCATAAAGGGTCAACGCGCTCGAATCCGGCGCTTCAGGCGGCGAAAATCCGCCGTCGAGCACTCATCGGCGAAGATGATCAGCCGATGCGCGCCGCAGCGTACCGTGATGGCGGTGGGCCAGAGGCCGAGGGTGGTTCCCGGTCGCGCCGGCCGCTCAACGCCATCGCTGAGCAGAACCCGCCAGGGCTCGTCGTCCGGCCACAGCCGCCGCGCGTGGGGGCGGCGACTCTCCCAGGCCAGCGCGGCCGGAACCAGCAGGAGCAGTATCGCCAGTTTCCAGGCCCAGGTCAGACCGCTGAGCAGCACACCGGCACAGGCCGCGCTTGCACCGGCCGCCTGCCAGAGGCGTCGCTGCCATCCGGGCGTCAGTTCAACGGGATTGGGCAATGCGCTTGAGCACGTCGTCGATAAACTGTTCCAGATCCGCGTCTTCCGGGCGGACACGGCGCGTGAACCATTCGAAGAGCTCGGTGTCCTCGCATTCGAGCAAACGCGCAAAGCGCTCCCGGTTCACGGGCGAATCCTCGTCATAGAAGCGTTCCAGATAGGCGTGAAGGACGAACTCCACCTCCTTGATACCCCGTCGGCATTGCCAGACGTGACGTCGTTTCCGTTCTGCTTCTTCGGCGTTCATCATGACACCACCGGGCTTGCTGACACAGCAAGCGATATTATCTATCATCAAAGGCACTATGACCAACTGGCAGAAGTACCTCGACCCGGATACGGCCGTGCGCGCGGACGACGGCACCATTCTCCACTTCGGCGCGGCCCCGGCCGCCGATGAGCAGCCGGTGGCGGCGATCTGCGATGATCTGGCCGTCATTCATGCCCACGGCGAAGACACACCGGATTTCCTCCAGGGACAGATCACCGCCGATGTGAAAGATGTGGATGCTGGCGCCACCCGCCCCGCGCTGCATCTCAACCTCAAGGGTCGGGGCGTGGTGGGCATGCGCGTAGTGCCTGCGGACGAGGGTTACTGGCTGATTCTGGACCGGCATCTGGTGGAATCGGCGCGCAAGGCCCTGGGCAAGTTCATCCTGCGGTCGAAGGTAACCCTGGAGCCGGATACGGACCGGGTGGTGTTGCGGCTGAGCGGCGCCGACGCGGACCAGGTGCTGGCCCGGGCGGAGCTGCCGTGTCCGGAAGACGGCGCCACCAGGGCCGCCGCCCCCGGCGTGCGTGTGGCCCGACCGGGCCAGACTGATCAGTACCTTGTCATCGCTGATGCGGACACGGTCAGCGCCGTACTGGAACAGCTGCCGGCGGCGTTCACTCGGGGCGGTGCCCTGCACGGTCGGCTTCAAGCCATCCGGGCGGGTGACGGCCAGATTCGCGCCGGCGCGGAAGAGCGCTTCATGCCCCAGGAGCTGAACTATGATCTGCTGGGCGGTATCAGCTTCAAGAAGGGTTGCTATGTAGGCCAGGAAGTCGTGGCGCGCATGCACTTCCGGGGCCGTCTCAAGCAGCGCATGCGGCGGCTGAGCTGGCCCGCGAGCCAGGCGCCGGCACCGGGGACAGCGCTCTGCGACGATCAGGGTCGCGGGCGGGGCGAGGTTGTGGACGCCGTCGTGGCCGGCGAGCGCTGCGAGGCGCTGGCCGTGCTGCGCCATACCCACCAGGGGCCGCTTTTCACGGATGCTGGTGAGCTGGACTGGCAAGTCGAATCCCTGCCCTATGAGCTGCCCGACGAG
>CAYPKI010000009.1:22574-23731 GCA_964411265.1 uncultured Alcanivorax sp.
CAGATCCTTGAGCGCTTGCGCGAGGAGCGTCCCGAGCCGGACACGGAACTGAACTACAACACCCCCTTCGAGCTACTGGTGGCCGTGGTGCTATCGGCCCAGGCCACCGACGTGAGTGTGAACAAGGCGACGGCCCGACTCTTCCCGGTCGCCAACACGCCCGAGGCCCTGCTTGAGCTCGGTGACGACGGACTCAAGAACTATATCCAGACCATTGGCCTCTACAACAGCAAGGCCACGAACCTGATCAAGGCGTGCCGGATTCTGGTGGATGAGCATGACGGCCGGGTGCCCCGGGATCGCGCCAGCCTGGAAAAGTTGCCCGGCGTGGGCCGCAAGACCGCCAATGTGATTCTCAACACCGCCTTCGACGAAGCCACCATCGCCGTGGACACCCATATCTTCCGGGTCTGTAACCGTACCGGCATCGCCCCGGGCAAGGACACGAAAGAAGTCGAGCAACGGCTGCTGCGCGTCCTGCCGGCAGAGTTCAAGAAGAACGCCCACCACTGGCTGATCCTGCACGGGCGCTACACCTGTCTGGCTCGCCAACCACGTTGTGGTAGCTGCGTAATCGAGGATCTGTGTGAGCTGCCGATGAGTAAGCGACCCGAGTACTGAAAAGAGCCAGTGGCAAGGCGCACGGGGCAAAATAAACCCGGGATCGCCCCAAAAATGAACCGCGCTCTGCGCGGTTTGCATTATGTCTTGCCTCTTGCCACTTGCAGCTTGCGCCTCCCCCTCAGGGCGCGATGGGCGGCTCGTCTTCTACCGACTCGGGGTCGTCCAGCTTGTTCTGGACGCTCTCGACCTTGCGCGCCAGGTCCTCGCCGCCTTCGTAGTGCGCGATATGGAACAGCCCTTCACCTTCATGAACCAGGGGCAGGTTAGTGCGGCCCACCAGGATACCATCGGAGGACGCCTGTACATCCTGTTCCGTTGTTCCAAAGGGATCACTGATACGGCCGATGCATTCGCCCGCGCACCCATACCGCCCCATAGCGACCAGCGAGCGGAAGACACCGTCGTTTTCCGCGCGCACCCAGGACGAGGAGCGCGCCACCTGGGCCTTGCGGGGTCTGCGTGGCCGCGCACGGATCATTTCCAGGTGGTGCATCACGTTAATCACACCACGCACGCCCGCGCGGACACAGGAT
>CAYPKI010000010.1:0-11755 GCA_964411265.1 uncultured Alcanivorax sp.
ACCCTTCCCGTCGCAACAAAGCACACCAGCTGCACGCTTCAGGTCGCGCTGAGCACGCAAAGGGTTTTTCAACAGCCTGCCAAGCCAAAGGCTCGTCGGGTGAATTACGTACCCAGATTCACATTGGTCGTGAGATTGGCTATATCGACGACGAAACGGCCTCACGTTGGATATCCGAGGCGAGGGAGCTGTCCCGCATGATTTACAGTCTCATCAACGCCCGATCCTGATCCCCACGCCCGCCTTTTCTTGCTCCTTGCCCCTTGCGCCTTGCTACTCGTCGCCAACGCTCCCTCCGCGGGTATCCGCCGCGGAGGGAGCGTTGGCGACGCCGTGCGGCACATGCCCGGCCGCGACACGCGGGGCCGCCGATTCGCAGTGGCTGCGCTGGTCGTCGAAGAAGACATCGGCGCCGAAGGCTTCCAGGAAGGCGGCCTTCTGGAGTCCGCCGAGGAAGAGGCTCTCGTCAATGCGGATGCCCCAGTTGCGCAAGGTTCGAACCACGCGTTCATGCGCGGGTGCGGAGCGGGCGGTGACCAGCGCTGTGCGCAACGGGCACTGATCCTGGGGAAACTCGCTCTGCAACTGATGCAAGGCCTGGAGGAATCCCTTGAAGGGACCGCCCGATAGCGGCTCGTGGGCGGCGCGTTTCTCGCTTTCCGCGAAAGCCGCCAGGCCACCTTCCTGGTAAATCCGTTCGGCATCATCGGAAAACAGGACGGCGTCGCCATCAAAAGCAATGCGCAGCTCGTCATCCGGGTGGGCCCGTTTACCCTCCGAGAGAATGGTAGCGGCGGCATAGCCGTCCTCCAGGGCCTGACGCACGTCCTCGTGATCCGTGGACAGAAAGAGATGGGCGCCGAAGGCGGAGACATAGCGGTGGGGGCTGGTGCCCCCGGCGAAGGCCGCGCGGCTTATGGGCAGCTGGTAATGTTCGATGGAGTTGAACACCCGCAGGCCGGTATCCGAGCTGTTGCGCGACAGCAGAATGACCTCGACGCGCGCTTCGTCCAGAAGTGCGTTCAATCCCAGCAGCTTTTCGACCAGCGGAAAGGCGTCGCCCGGCTCCAGCACGTCCTCTTCGTGTTCGATCTGGTAGGCCTGGAAAGCTTCCAGGCCCTCTTGCTGGAAAACGCGGTGGCTATCTTCCAGATTGAAGAGCGCGCGGGAGCTGATCGCCACCACCAGTTTGCCTTCGAAATTCACCGGCATGATCATCTCGGCATATTGTTTGCATGAATTCAAGAACCGGTTCCGTTGTCGGACCGGCGGTCGTTACTATACTATCGTGACTGGAGTTTGGGCTCCATTCGTGCCACGGTCAGTCCGCCTGGCTGCCCGAGTGGGCGCAATGCTTCAGTCAGCTAACCGAGGGGAAGATCAAAGGGAGCAACTCATGGCCGATGATTCCAAGGTAAGAAACCGGGTGGACGAGCTGCAGTCGCAGATCAAGAAGCTCGCGGAACGGTTCGACTCCGAGCGCGAAAAGCAGCTCGCGGCGGTCGAGGACCAGCTCGAAAAGGCGCGCGAGCGCCTGAATCAGGAAATGGAGCGCCGCCGCAAGGAATTCAAGCGGGTCGAGGAACTCCAGGAAGAATACCGGGAAAAGGCGACGAAGACGGTCAAGGATCAGCTGGACCGTGCGCGCAAGGCCTATGACGAAGCGCGCGAGCGCGTCGATGACTCCGACTATCGCAAGCGTGCACTGGAAGCCGAGGCGCGGGTGCTGAAGGCCACGGCGAAGCGCGCGAACAGCCTGTCTCGCACCATTTCCCAGTATGAGCAGGATCTGGAAAAGCGCGCGCGGGAGATTGAGCAGCAGCTGGGCTCTTCGGAGAAGAAGACTTCTTCGGGTACGAAGAAGAAAGCCGCCAGCAAGAAGAAAGCTGCTTCCGGCAAGAAAGCCGCGAAGAAGAGCGCTAGTACGAAAAAGGCGGCCTCCAAGAAGAGCACCGCCAAGAAAGCCACGGCCAAGAAGGCCGCAAGCAAGAAGGCTGCCGCCAAGAAATCCACTTGAACGCGGAGCCTGTCTGAGCATGGCGCCGGGCCCGGGTCCGGCGCCGGCCACCCCGGACACCGCCCCGACCGCGGAAGTAGTGTGCCCGTATGAGTATTCTGTCCCGCCTGGCTCCCAAAGACGACGAGCTGGAAGAAGTCCTCGAGACCATGAACAAGCCCGTGGGGTCCATGCACTACGATCCCTGGGGCTTTAACAAGGACACCAACCACGCGGCGGTGGCGCTGTTTAAGTGGATGTACGAAAGTTACTTCCGTGTGGAAACCACGGGCCTGGAGAACATCCCCGCTTCGGGCCGTTGCCTGTTGATCGGCAATCATTCCGGCCAGCTACCTCTGGACGCTCTGCTGCTGGGCTATGCCATGGCGACCAATCCGCACGGCGCGCGCGCGCCTCGGGCCATGATCGAGCGGTTTTTCCCGAGCGTGCCCTTTCTTGGCAATCTGGTGAATCAGATCGGGGCCGTGGTGGGTGATCCCATCAACTGCCGCAAGTTACTGGAAAGCGAAGAGGCCATCATGGTCTTCCCCGAAGGCGTGCGGGGCTCGGGCAAGCCCTGGTCCCAACGCTATGAGCTTCAGCGCTTCGGCAGCGGATTCATGCATCTGGCCATGGAGCATCAAACGCCGGTCGTGCCTGTGGGTATTGTCGGCTGTGAAGAATCCATTCCCACGCCCGCGCACAGCAAACTGCTCGCCCGGGCCACGGGCCTGCCCTATGTCCCGCTAACGCTGCCGGTAGTGTTACCCACGCGGGTACGCATTCATGTGGGCAAACCCCTGTATTTCCCCTCCGATGATGTTTCCGAGGCGCAAGTGAGTGAGTACGTGGAGCAGGTCAAGGACAGCATTCGGGGCCTGCTGGCCACAGGTCTGGACACCCGCGAGGGCGTATTTCAATGAAACCGCAGATTCCTGAAGCCAATCCTGACACCGAGATCACGCATACGCAGAACGGCAACCGGCGCCCTCAGATCCTGATCACCGGCGCCGGTGGCTCCCTGGCCCAGCGCGTTATTCAACGGCTCAAGCATCATTACGAAATCATTGCGCTGGACTTCCGACACAAGCCCGAAATCCAGGCATGCTTCGCAAGCTACTGCGTGCAGTTCAATAAGCGTGAATTCGAGGACATCTTCCGTAATCACGACATCGAGGCGGTCATTCATCTGGGCCGGATCTCGGCGTGCGAACAAAGCCGTTCCAGCCGTTACAACGCCAATGTCATCGGCACCAAAAAGTTGCTGGATCTGTGCGTCAAGTACGACGTTCGGGCGGTGCAGATTCTTTCAACCTATCATGTCTACGGGGCTCACCCCTACAACCCGGCGTTGATCGAAGAGGAAGCCCCGCTCAAGGCCGCGGAGCTGACCATGGACCTGGTGGATTCCGTCGAGCTGGAAAACCTGGCAGCGATCTATTTGTGGAAGTATCCCTCGCTGAATGTCTGCCTGTTGCGCCCGTGCAACATCGTGGGTCCGGGCATCAACAACACCATGAGTCGCCTGCTCTCGCGCCGCAACGCGCCCTGGATGGTGGGTTTTTCCCCCATGATGCAATTCCTGCATGTGGATGACATGGGCGATGCCGTCTCTTCAGCCGTGCATCAGCACCAGCGCGGCGTTTTCAATGTTGCCCCCGAGGACTGGGTGGCGTACACCCGGGCGCTGGACGAATGCAACTGCCGCAAGGTGCCCATCCCCTCGGCGCCGGATTCGGTGGCAAAGTTCGTCAGCAATATGCTGGGCTGGCGCTCGTTCCCGCGCTATCTGGTGAACTATTTCAAGTACCCGGTAGTCATCGATGGCAGTCTCTTCCGCGAAACCTTCGGCTTCCAGCCCCAGTACGGCCCCCGAGAGCTCTTTGCACATTATCGGGAGATGAAGAGTTAGATAGGAGCAAGGCGCAAGGAACAAGGAGCAAGGATGGCCTTTGAGGATCTGGATGTGTGGCAGCGAGGGAAAACCCTGAGCGTGGAAATCTATCGGTATTTTTCCACTCACCAGGATTTTGGATTTCGGGACCAGATTACACGCTCCGGGCTGTCCATTCCCTCCACTATAGCCGAGGGGTATGAACGGAGCGCGCGAAAAGAAAGAAGGCGTTTTCTGGACTACGCCAAGGGGTCCTCGGGAGAATTACGCACCCAGATCCAGATCGGCCGTGAGATCGGCTACATCGACGGCGCCACGGCTGATCGCTGGATTTCAGAAGTAAGCGAACTTTCGCGCATGATACACAGCCTCATGCGATCCCTGCCCTGATAGCGCATTTTCTTGCGCCTTGCGCCTTTTTCGTCATTGCCCATACGACGAACTCTCCCGGAGAAAGGCCTGCTCCTCGGCTGTGCTCTTGCGGCCCAGCGCGCGGTTGCGGTGGGGGAAGCGGCCGAAACGCTGGATGGTGTCCCGGTGCGCCCGGGCATGTTCGAGGTGGTCGGTGATCTTGTCCGCCACATCCGCGGGAGCCTGCTCGTAGAGTCGCAGGAAACAGGCCACGGAGCGCTGTTGTAGCCCCTCGTCCTCGGCATGCATGAGTGGCATCACGAAGAATACCCGTCCGGCCCAGGGCAGGCTGGCGTCCAGATTCAGCGCCAGGCCTTCCTCAACCAGGGTCTGGGCCCGATGGTCGCCGGCGAAGGCTCGGGACTTGCCTCGATGGATATGGCGGGCGAACTGATCCAGCAAGAGGATGAGCGCCAGACGCGATTCGGGTCCGGATTCCCAGGCGACGAGATCATTTGCCAGGGCCGCCTCTACCCGGTCGCGGAAACGCTCGCCGATCTCCGCGTCCAGGGCGGCACCGCCGCGGAACCAGCGTCGAGCCGTGTCCTGATCCGGCCAGGCCACCTCGTTACGGTCGGGCCCCAGCCAGAAATCCAGAACCTCGTCCCAGGGGCTCGGGGGCTCGAACATCACTCCGGCTCCACACAGTCCAGCAGTTGTTCCACCACCGGCCAGGCATTGTCCAGCAGACGGGGCTGGGCCTCGGCGGTGGGGTGAATGCCATCGTCCTGCATCCAGTCGTCCCGGCCGGCGACACCCTCGAGAATGCGGGGCGCCAGGGGAACTCCCGTTTGCTCTGCTACGGAGCGAAAGCTCTGTTCGATCATGTCGGTATAGGCAGCGCCATAGTTGGGCGGAACCCGTATGCCCAGCAAACCCACGCTCGCGCCGCTCTGGCGGCTCCTTGCGATCATCTTGTCCAGATTATTGCGCAGCTGCTTGGGCGGCAGACCGCGCAGGCCGTCATTGCCCCCCAGCTCAATCAGTACGGCCGCTATACTGTTGCGTTCGAGCAGACCCGCCAGCCGCACCGCGCCACCGGCACTGGTTTCGCCACTGACCGACGCGTTCTTCACGCTCCACTCCGGACACTCCCTGTTTAGTCTTTGTTTCAGCAGCGCGACCCAGCCCTTGTTCTTGTCAATGCCATGGGCGGCGCTGATACTGTCGCCCAGCACGAGCAGCGTCTGGGCGCTGACGGTGGTGCTTAACAGCAGTAACAATCCGGATAACAGGATCCGCATGAACCCTTCTCCTCTTTTGAGCGCCCTTCATTTGGGCAAGACCGTGCCCGGCCCCGAGGGCGATCTGACTTTGCTGGATGACGTGTCCCTGGACGTGCACCCGGGCGAATCCGCGGCCATTCTGGGCCCGTCCGGCAGCGGCAAGTCCACCCTGCTGGGCCTGCTGGCCGGTCTGGATCGGCCCAGCACCGGCCAGATCCTGTTGCAGGGGCAGGACCTGAACGAACTCAACGAAGACGACCTGGCGGCGCTGCGCGGTCGCTGGTGTGGCTTTGTCTTCCAGTCCTTCCACCTGGTTCATGATCTTACCGCGCTGGAGAATGTCATGCTGCCGCTGGAATTGAAAGGTGATCCAGCCGCCCATGAAACGGCGGCGCAATGGCTCGACCGGGTGGGCCTGGACCAGCGGCGCCGCCACTTCCCCCATCAGCTCTCCGGCGGTGAGCAACAGCGCGTGGCCCTGGCGCGGGCCTTCGCCGTGGAACCGGCGTTACTGTTCGCCGACGAGCCTACGGGCAGCCTGGACCATGCCAACGGCCGGCACGTAAGCGAGTTGCTGTTCGAGCTCAACCGCCACGAGGATACGGCCCTGGTGCTGGTGACCCATGATGAGGAAGTCGCGCGCCGGTGCGACCGCCGCTGGCGTCTGGAGGAAGGTCGCCTCCATGCGTAGACCCCGGATGCTGAGCCGTACCGCTTTCCGGCCCTGGCGTGACGGTGCCTTCCGGCTGCTGGCCGCGGCGCTGGCCATTGCCGCCTTTGCGTTATCGTCCGTGTTGCTGCTGCGCAGCGAGCTCGACGAGCGTTTTGACCAGCGCACGGCGGAGGTATTGGGCGGTCAGTTGGTGCTGGACGGCAGCCGCGCGCCGGAGCCGGCGCAGCGTGAACTGCTGGAGCCGCTGCGCACGGTTAAAGCGGTGGAATTCCGCACGGTGCTGGTCCGTGATGAGCAGACGCTGCTGGTCAGTGCCCGGGCGGTGGCGCAGCCCTATCCCCTCTTTGGCCAAGTCACCATCGCGCCGGAGCGTTTCGGCGCGGAGCAACAGGTGGATCGCGGTCCGCCGCCGGGCAACGTCTGGCTGGCCGGCCAGGCGCTGGACCGGCTGGGCCTGGAAGTGGGTGACACCGTTACGGTGGGGCAAAAGGAGCTGGAACTCGCGGCCGTGCTCAAGCGCGAACCGGATGGCGGCGCCAGCTTCTACAGCATGAGTCCGCGGCTACTGCTGCATCGCGATGATCTCAAGGCCACGGGCGTCATCGCCGAGGGCACGCGGCTGGATCACGAAACCCTGATGGCGGGTCCGCCCGAGCGCATCAACCGGCTTCGGCCGCAACTGGAAGACAGTTTGCGCCCCGATCAGGAACTTGAAGGCGTGGACGACGCCGCCGAGGACACCCTCAGTCCGCTGCGCCAGCTGACGCTCTGGATCAGTCTGAGCGTGATGCTGGTGGCGCTGCTCTGCGGCGCCGCTATCTTTCTGACCTCGGGCGAGCGGGTCCAGCGTCACGCCCGCCACGCCGCGCTAATGCGCTGTTTCGGCGCGTCGCGTCGGCAAGTGCTGGATGATCTGCTGGGGCGGGAAGCCGTGGCCGTGCTGCCCGCCAGTCTGGCCGGTACGGGCCTGGGCGTCCTCCTCGTTGGGGCGATTCGCCGCCAGATGGAGTGGCAGGATGCCTGGGCCGCCGGGCCCGCCGTCTGGGCTCTGGCGCTGCTGGCGCCGCTCGTGCTCTGGGCCAGCTTTGCCCTGCCCCGGCTGTTGCGGCTGCTGCGCACCCCGGCCGGTGAAGTCCTGCGCTCGGGCGGCAGCCACAGCCGGCCGGCACTGGAACTGGGGGCCGCCCTGGCCGGACCCGTCGCACTCGCCGCCGTGCTGACCCAGTCCTGGCGCGATCTGGGTCTGGTGCTAGGTATTCTGATCCTGCTGGGCACGGTGCTGCCGGCGCTGTTCTGGCCGGGCCTGCGCTGGCTCGAGCGGCGCAGTGCACGCTGGCCACTGTCGCTGCGTCTGGCGTTGCGGCGGCTGAGCCGGCGCCCCTTGCTGACCCTGCCGCTGCTGGCTGCGCTCAGCCTCGCCATCGCCACCCTGACGCTGGCGGGGCAGACCGGTACCCGGCTGATTGATGACTGGCGCGGCCAGTTACCGGAGAAAGCGGCCAATTATTTTGTCTTCAATCTTTTGGAGGAAGACAAGCCCGTGCTGCGGGACTGGCTGCACAAAAACAAGGGTGAACCCTCACCGTTGTACCCCATTGTGCGGGGTCGGCTGACCCACATTGACGGAACCACCATCCGCGCGGCGGTTACCAAGGAAAAGCGAAACAGCGAGGAAGCGCTCAACCGGGATCTGGCGCTGACCACGGCCGAGCAGGTCCCGGACAGCAACCGCATCCTCGAGGGCGAGTGGTGGAGCGCAGACGCGCCGCCGGGCCAGGTGTCCGTGGAAGCGGACATCGCGGAAAGTCTGGACATCGATCCCGGTGACTCGGTCACCTTTGTCACCAGCCGGGATGAAGTTACCGGCACCGTGACCAGTATCCGCGAGGTGGACTGGGCGAGCTTTGAGCCCAACTTCTACTTCATGTTTTCGCCCGGCAGCCTGGCAGAACAGGATGCTACCTGGCTGACCAGTTTCTGGCTCCCGGAAGGCTCGGGCCAGCGGCTGAGCGGACTGCTGGAGCAGATGCCCCATGTCACCCTGCTGGACGTGGACGCCTTGCTCGAACGCGCATCCCGGATCGCGCGCCAGGCCAGCGGCGCTGCCTCCCTGCTCGCTGTTCTGCTCATGGGCTCGGCGCTGCTGGTTCTGGGGGCGGCGCTACTGGCCGGGCAGAGCCAGCGCGGGCTGGACAACGCCCTGCTGCGCATACTGGGCGCTCGCCGCGCACTGGTGCGGCGCGTGCAGCTGCTGGAATTCGTGCTGCTGGGCGCGGGCGCGGCCCTGGCCGCCACGGCCCTGGTGCTGGCCGCGCTCTGGCCCCTGGGCCAGCGCCTCTTCGATGGTGCCCTGCCGCTGTCGGCCTGGCAGGCTCTGCCGCTCGCCGCCATTGCGCTGATCACGGTCCTGGGGACGCTGCTGAGTCGGCGCAGCCTGGCCCAGCCGCCACTGGCGCTGTTGAAAGCCGGCTGACCTTCCGGCTGGCGTGGCCCGGATCACGGAATCGGGCTGCGCGAATTGGTTTCGCCCCGCCGGCCTGTTTACACTCGGGCGCCTGAGACCGGGAGGGGGGAATCAGGCAATGCTGTTCAAGAACGAAAAGAAAAAACGACGCTGGCCCCGTATTATACTCGTTGTGGTGCTGATTGCTGTTGTGGGCGGTATCGGCGCCACGGCCTGGCCTTTCCTTAGCTATCCCACGGTCGAGGTCCGTATCAGCACGGAACCGCCCCGGACCGCGGAAAACATCGACGCGCCGGTCGCCGGCATGGCAAGCGTGGATATCACGCCGCCGATCGGCCTGCCCAAATTCGGCTATTCCTCCTGGGCGAAAAACGCCAATGGTTTCCGCACCCGGCTCAAGGCTCGCGCCTTTTATCTGCATGCCCCGGACAATACCCCCATGGCGCTGGTACAACTCGATCTGGGCGCCGGTTCCCGGTTGCTGCAGGCGAAAGTGGCGGAATTGATCGCAGCGGAAACCGATGTGCCCGCCCATGCGTTGAGCTTGTTGTCTACGCATACCCATTCCGGACCGGGCCAGTACCTGGGCAGCGATTTCTACAATGTCTTCGGTAGCAACCGGCCCGGTTTTGACCCCGCCGTGTTCGATTTTCTCGCCGAACGCATCGCCCGGGCCGTGATTGAGGCCCACGAGAACCGGCGCGAAGCGCGCTTTGCCACCGGCCAGACAAGTATCCGCGGGCTCACACGCAATCGCGCCGTCGAGGCCTGGGCGCGAAACGAGGGTATCCCGGAAGATCAGGTCACCCCAGCCCTGCGTTACCAGGCCATCAACCCGGAGCTGACCCTGCTGCGCATTGATCAGCGCACGGATGAGGGCAACTTCCTACCCGCCGGCGCCCTGAGTTTCTTCTCCATACACGGCACGGCCATTCCCGGCTTTACCCGGCCCTATCACGCCGATGTCTGGGCCTGGCTGGCGCGGGATCTGGAGCAGCATATCCGCAGCGCCTACGACACCCCCTTTGATCCGGTCCATGGCACGGCCGAGGCCACCCACGGCGACAATACCCCCGCCTGGCAACCCCGGGAGCGTGGCCAGCGCGCCGCCCAACGCATCGGGCAGGAACTGGGCGACGCCGCCGTGGATCTCTTCGCGAGCCTGGACGGCGAGCTCAGTGACGAGCTCACCACGGCCGTGGCCTCGCGCCAGACCAATCTGCTCGAGATCCCCGAGGGCCAGCATCCGGGCCTGTGCCGTCGGGCCATTGTGGGCGCGGCCGTGGTGGGTGGCGCCCGGGGTGACGAGATCTTTCCCATCTCCTATCTGCCCTGGCTCGAGGAGGGCTGGCCGCGGCAAATCTTCACCGGCGGCTGTCAGGGCAGCAAGCAATGGATGCTCTCCAAGCTGCAACTGCTGCTGCCCAAAGAGGACCTGCCGCATCAGGCCGTTTTCCAGATTCTGCGCATCAATGACCTCGTGCTCGCGCCCGTGCCCTGGGAAGTGACCTTTGAAAGCGGCAACCGCATGCGCGCGGGTATTCGCGCGCAACTACCGGACGAGCGCGACTGGCGGGTGGAAATCTCATCCGTGGCCAACGGCTACTTCGGTTATGCTACGACCGCCGAGGAATACAGCGCTCAGCACTACGAAGGCGGTCATACCCTCTATGGGCCCGGCACCACGGACTTCCTTACCAAATTCAGTGCCCGTCTGACCGAGGATTTGTTCCGCACGGGCGAGGTCGATGATTTGCCGGATGAAACGCGTGCGCGCTTGTTGCGCCACGACTACTGGCCGGAACAAGGTCCGCGTCTGGGCGAACGGCAAATGATACAGCCGCCGAAGTTCCATGCGGCTACCCGGGATCACCAGGCCTACTGGTCCATGCGCTACCAGGGTGTTGATCCGGCCCGGCTGGAGCTTCACCGTCCACTGCTGCGCATCGAGCGCCGCACGGAAGGCAGCTGGTCCGTGTTGCGGCATCAGGGCCAACCGGTGGATGATCAGGGCACCCGGATGCAGATCAAGGTGCTGGAGCAAGACGGCGCGGGCGCTGTCTACGAGGTACGCTGGTATCAGCCTGTATTTTATGCCCATGGCGATCGGCGTTTTCATATCGCGCCCCGGCGCGGGACGGCCGCGCTCACATCACCGGCCTTTTAAGATCTTATGCAGCCAGGAGTCTTCATGCGTTGGTCCATCATTGCCGCCGTCGCCCTGCTGGGCGGCTGCGCTTCCACCACGGAAATAACCACCCGGCACAGTGCGGAAGTGGATACAAAACCCGCAGGTCACGTGCTGCTCGCGGCTCGGACGCCGGAAAAGGACAAGCGCGTTCAGTGGGAACAGGAATGTCGCGCCACCCTGGAAGGCTCCGGCTTGCGTATCACCAGTGCTCACAAGGTTCTGCCGGACTGGCAGGAGCCGGGGGCGGATGCCCTGCAAACCTGGGCCCGGTCCAACGATGCCGATGCTGTGCTCCTGGCGGATATTACCGGGCTATTGCTCGAGCGGCCCAATTTTCCGGAAGAGGATCCCGCCACGGGCGAGCCCGAGATTCAGGCGCAATGGACCTTTTACCCGGGCGGCGGCGCACCGGAAAAGCCTGAGGACCAGCAGTCCGTGGAGGAGCAAATTCGCTTGCAATGGATAGCGCCGCGCGGCCAGCGCTACTGGGCCGGTATAGCCCGAACTCATGAGGCCCATGAGCTCACTGCCGTGGCCCGAAGCCAGTGCCAGGCCCTGAGCAAAACCCTCACCGAGCGCGGACTCCTGCCCGCAAGCCAGGAAAAATGAAAGTTCCAACGAGCCGAGCCGTGCCGGGATCGCGGGTCATGAGCATGGCGGGTATTGCTGCGGTGGCATCGCTGGGCAAACTGCTCGTCGATCGAGACGCCAGCGTAATCCGGAGCGAGTCCCCCGAACGGCCATTCGGGGGACGGATGATATGGCGCGACGCCGGCTGGAGCTGTACCGCCGTGGACAGGCTGACTGCCCGTGAGGTGGCTTTTAAAAGCCCCTGGACCCTCTCCGGTCAATGTTTTGCGTCGTCAAGGGTCAAAACCGAAAACACCACTCAGCCCCTTG
>CAYPKI010000010.1:11765-18607 GCA_964411265.1 uncultured Alcanivorax sp.
GCAGGGGCTATCATTAGACCGTGACCCGCAGATTATTTATTGCGAATAAAAATCATTTTCAGGAGGCATCATGAATGCTGTGACCCCGCTTACTGAGCGTAGTGTCGAGACCGCTGACGAGCGCTGGGCGCGTATGCCTTATATCCGCAATGGTGAGGATTATCTCGCCAGCCTTCGTGACCGGGGCACCAAGCTCTTCCTCTTCGGGGAAAAGATCGATGAGCCCGCGGATCATCCCATGATCTCGCCTTCGATCAACGCGTTGAAAGAGACCTATGATCTGGCGGAGAACGAGCCCGAGCTGGCCACAGCCCATTCATCGCTGATCAACGATCGCGTGAACCGCTTCCTGCACATCGTGGAGTCACCAGACGATCTGGTGATGAAGCACAAGATGCAGCGTCGGCTGGGTCAGATTACCGGCACCTGCTTCCAGCGCTGCACCGGGCTGGATACCATCTCCGTGATGCACTCCATTACCTATGAAATCGATGACAAATACGGCAGTGACTACCACCAGCGTTTCCTGGAATTCCTCAAGGAAGCACAGCGCCGCAACGTCCTCATTGCCGTGGGCATGACCGATCCCAAAGGGGATCGATCCAAACGGCCCCACGAGCAGGAAGACCCGGACATGTTCCTGCATGTCTCCGGGCGTAACGAAAACGGTGTCTTCATCAAGGGCGCCAAGGCGCACATGACCGGCGGCTGGAACCAGCACTGGATCTTCGTGGTGCCGACCATGAGTCTCGGCGCACAGGACAGCGATTATGCCGTAATCGGAGCCGTACCCGGCGACGCCGAGGGTGTGACCTACATCTACGGCCGTCAGTCCTGCGACACGCGTGTATTCGACGGCGAAATGGATCAGGGCAACGCCAAGTTCAGCGGCCAGGAAGTGCTGGTTTACTTCGACGATGTTTTCATTCCTCATGAACACGTCTTCATGGATGGCGAATACGAGTTCTGCCAGGAAACCGTCGGCCGATTCACGGACTACCACCGCTCGTCCTATCTCTGCAAGACGGGGCTGGGCGATGTCATGATTGGCGCTGCCGCCACGGTTGCGGAGTACAATGGCCTGGATAACGTCAGCCATATCAAGGACAAACTGGTGGAAATGACTCACCTGAACGAAACCATCTATTCGTCCGGCATGGCCAGTTCTCACGAGGCACGGCAACTGCCCAGCGGGATTTACATCAACGACTCCATGATGTCCAACGTGTGCAAACACAATGTCACACGCTTCCCCTACGAAATCTCGCGCTTGGCGCAGGACCTGGCCGGCGGACTCATGGTCACCATGCCGTCGGAAAAAGACCTCAACGACGAGGAAGCCGGCGAAATCATCAAGAAGTTCCTCAAGGGGCGGGACGACATTCCCACCGAGGACCGCATGCGCATCATGCGCCTGGTCGAGAACATGACCGTAGGCCGCAATGCCGTGGGCTATCTCACCGAGTCCATGCATGGCGCGGGCAGTCCCCAGGCGCAGCGCATCGAGATCCTGCGCAAGATGGGCGTGGACGACAAGAAGTGGCACGCGCGCAAACTGGCGGGGATCGAGCAGGAATAACCCGCAAAGCTCGAGCAAACCCTTCTTCCGAATCAAAAGCCGCCTCCGGGCGGCTTTATTTTTGTCCTGATACCGGGCATATTGCCCCAGCGCGCAAAGCTGCTAAAATCGCCATCTCTTTGGATTGGCCGGAATAGCTCAGTCGGTAGAGCAACGCATTCGTAATGCGTAGGTCTGGAGTTCGAGTCTCCATTCCGGCACCATTTATGACTCTTCGCCCTCGTTCGGCGCCAGGGTGGCGCTGATCATCTCCACCAGCCCGTCAATTACGGCTTCTTCCCGCAGGACCGGACTGTCCTGGCTGAGATAGCGCGCCAGGGTGAAAAGCGTGCTGTTGATGAGCACATAGAGTTTCGCCTGAAGATTGCGCACCGGATAGCTCTGCACATGCTCGACAAAGTAAAGCCGCATGACGGTCATGAAGTATTGTTCCAGCTGATCCAGCGGTCCCATGACGGGTAGCCGGTGCCAGTTGCGCAGCAACTCCACATAGAGCGGATTGGAGCGCAACGCCCCAAGCCCGACCCCGATCACCAGCCGCGCCAGTTCGCCGATCTGCAGCTGCCCCAGATCCTGCCCGCCCAGCCGGCGGTTAAAGGTGCGCGTAATCTCGTGAATCATGCGCTCCAGCAGCGCCTCGATCAGCGCATCCTTGTCCGGGAAATATTGATAGAGCGAACCCACGCTCACCCCGGCGCGCTCGGCGATATGATTGGTCGTGGTGCCATCCAGACCCTGCTCGCTCAACTCGTCCGCGGTGGCACTTATGAGCCGCTCCACCATGTCCCTGGAGCGTTGTTGTTGCGGTTTCTTCCTCATTTCCTGTCCGTGTTGGATGATTCCATGAGCCGGCTTCGGCCACTTTCTCCGAGAATCCCACATTTGCGAGTTGAATACGAGTAACTGTTCGCATTATGCTGGAAATAATAAGGTTTTCCGATCCAGGAGCAGTCTATGAACGCGGTAGCCAGTCCCGAAGGCCGGCCGACCCCTACCCGGGTGCGCCCCTATGAGGGCACGCAGATGAAACCCAGCCCCTTAATCCGCGTGATGATGGGTCGGGATCCTTCACCTTCGCGTACCGAATATGACGAACTGGTGGACGCGCTCTGGGACGGCGACCCGGCCATGGATGCGCTGCTGGACTGGTTCCAGGCGTACGGCGCCGGCGAAGCGCGGGCGCTCTACCACCAGGCGTTGGAACACGGCATTGAGTCCATCGACCAGCCGCCGCAGCCATTGGTGGATTTCTTCCAGGTGGTGGACACCGAGCCGGAATGGCTCGACCGGGAACTGATCGAAGACGGCGTGCGCTTTATCCACCGCACGGGGCTGGCCGGACCCTATGTACTACGCGACTTTGCCCTCATGGGCGGTTATCTGTTGTCCGGGTTCAACCATGCCCTGGTGCTTACGGGTGCGCTCAACAAGGGCGCGCGCAAGCGCATTGCCGAAACCGGCCAGTGGTGGATTGATTGCACCGAGCCGGGCGGGCTGGAGCGCTACGGCGCGGGCTTCAAGACGACCCTGACGGTGCGCATGGTCCATGCCATGGTCCGGCGCAACCTGCCCGAGCGCGAAGACTGGAGCAACGAGCAATGGGGGCTGCCGGTCAATCAGACCGACATGCTGGCCACCTATCTGGCCTTCGGTCCCATCATGATGACGGGGATGCGCGCCATGGGCATCCCCATTACCCGGCATGAGTCCCGGGCGGTCATGCATCTGTGGAAATACGCCGGCTGGCTCATGGGTGTGGACGAAAAATGGCTGGTGGACGAGGAACAAACCGGGCTGGTACGGCTCTATCACACCTTCATGACCCAGAGCCGGGCGGACTGGACCAGTCAGGAACTGGGCGCGGCCCTCGGGCGCGAACCGCTGGAGCGCGAATACCCCTGGGCGGACAGTTTCCCGCGTTTGCACCAGGCGCGCGTACAACTGCAACACCAGCTGCATCTGAGTAACTCCAGCCTCTTCCTTAACCGCAAGCAGCTGCAAAAGCTGGGCTTGCCGGACGAAGTGCGGCCCTGGTTTCCCCTGCTCACAGCGGGGCCGCGCTTCGCCGGCTATGTAGCCCAGCGCTTCAATCCGCTGTTACGCAAGCGTCAGGAAAAACAGGGCCGGCGGGCGCAATTGAAGGCACTCGCGTCCATGTTTGGCCAATCCCCAAAGGCCATTATCCAGCCGGACTCCGGGCATCCGGCTCATGCGAGTTAGCACGCTGTTGCAAAACCCGTCGCGTACTCAGACTTTCAGGCTGGTTCGCCATCGAGGCGCCCTTTTGAAGGCGGGTGTCTACCCGTCAAAAATAGCAACGATGACAGCGGGCCAACCCGAAAGCACCGCAGGGCGAGGCCTGAAGCGCGCATCTGCTGCACTTTGTCGCTCGGAAAGAGCAACACCCTTCCCGTCGCAACAAAGCACACCAGGTGCAGGCTTCAGGCCACGCTGAGTACGCAAAGGGTTTTCAACAGCCTGTTAAAGGCCGGCTGGCCAGTCGGGCTCGGAGTCCGAGCGGTCCGCGCGCTCGGCACGCTCGAGCGCGCGGACCAGGGACTGGTGCGCGCGGGATGATTCGCCGGAATGCAGATAACGCCGGGCGGCCACCAGCAGTTCCTGGTAGACATCCAGGCGGTAATGATGATTCAGCAGCGTCTTGCCGAGGTAATGGTTGTCCTCGCCCTTTTCCCGCAAGCGGGCCGCTTCCTGAAGGGCTGTATCCAGTTCTTCCGCGGTGGGTTTGCCCATGATTCATCCCCTTCCACTGGCCATGATCACGATGCTTCATCTTCTTTCATTATGCTCCGTCCCGCGCGGCGTGGAAACGCCCAAGGTGCGCATCAATGATGTAAAATCGGACAAAAGTGCTACGAAATGATTGCCATTCATGAACACTGCTGTCTCTCGCATCCATAACAATGACTTTCGTGCCGAGGATCTGACACCGCCCGGGCAACCCTGGTGGGACCATTTACCAGAGGCGTTTTCCCGGCATCCAGACCGTTTCCAACTGGACCGCTGGGACCAGCTACGCGTCCAGGGAACGGCCGCTGTGGACTCGCTTGTGCGCACGGGTCTGGCGGGCGCTGTAGGTACAGCCGCATTGCCTTCTCTGCTTAATCGCAAACAGCTGGAGCAGGAACGCCGGGACATGGATTTCTATACCGGTTTCGTGGACCAGGGCGACCCGCATGCCTTTTTTCGCGAGCCCGAGCGCGTGCCCCGGATCAGGGAAAGCGACGTGGACTGGTTTCACTATCAGCCCGAGGATGGCGAGGCGGTCAATCTCTCGTTTGAATCCGCCTTCGAGCCGGTCAATCCCAAACTGCGCGACGCCTATCTCGGCCATGAGCGCAACCGCACGGCCTGGGCCCAGTACTGGCGGCACAAGGATGGTCCTCGGCCCACTCTGGTGGTTGTTCACGGCTTCGTCGCCGACCCCTACTGGCTCAACACGCGTTTCCTGGCCCTGCCCTGGTTCTTCAAGCACGGCTATGACGTACTGCTCTACACCATGCCGTTTCACGGCCGTCGCCAGGGCAAGTATTCCCCGTTCAGTGGCTCCGGCTTCTTCAGCCACGGCATTGGCCACATCAACGAAGCCTTTGCGCAGACCATCCATGATCTGCGCGTCTTCCTGAATTGGCTGCGCGACCGGGGAGTACCCCGGCTGGGCGTGACCGGTATCAGTCTGGGTGGCTACACCTCATCATTGCTGTCGTGCATCGACGAGGACCTGGATTTCGTCATTCCCAATGTGCCTGTGGTCAGCCTCATGGACCTGATGATTACCTGGTGGCCGCTGAACATTCCGGTACGGGCCGCCATGCATCGCCAGGGCATGGACCTCAAGGGCATGCGCCATGTCACGGCCATGCATAGCGCACTCACCTGGCAGAGCCAGGTGCCCCCCGAGCGGCGGCTGATCGTCGGCGGAGCCGGCGACCGCTTCGTGCCGCCCAAACAGGTATGGTTATTGCACGAACACTGGCGCCAGTGCCGGATGCACTGGTTTCCGGGCAACCATCTGGTGCATCTGGACCAGGGCCGCTATCTGCGCGAAATGCTGGCTTTCATGGAAGAAACCCGGTAAATCTGTACGAGAAAAACCTTTAAGTCGGACCCGCTCGGCTCTACCTTGGAACAAGGGGGTTGAACAAAGAGTCCATGACCGTGCGAATGCTTCGATTGCGAAACCGCACACTCAAGCAATCCCCCCATTCTGTCCGCGTCAGCGGACCTACAAGCACTGCGAATAAGGAGTTGTCCATGTCCCGTTTCTGGATTCTCGCCGCCGACCATGCCGGCGCCCGTGTTTTCGCCACGGACAAGCGCGCCGGCGCCATCGAGGAAGTCGAAACCCTGGAACACCCCGAAGGCCGCCTGAAGGAAAACGAACTCGAGGCCAAAGAAGTGGGCGCGGGCTCGCCCAGCACGGGCCACGCCCGCGACACCAAGGGCGACGAGCATCCGCACAAGCGCAGCGAAGAAGAACGCTTCGCGCGTGAAATAGCGGAATACCTGGACAAGGCTTGCCAGCAAAAACGCTTTGAGGAGCTTTACATTCTGAGCGAACCCCGTTTTCTGGGCGCGTTGCGCACAGCGCTGCCGGACAAGGTTCGCAAGCTTCTCAAGGATGAAATCGACAAGGACGTGGCCCGGCAGCCGCCGGAAAAAATCCGCAAGCAATTGCCTGAGTGGCTGTAGCCACCGGCAACAGATTGGTGGGAAGCCTGTCCCCGCGCCGATGGATTCCGGAAACTCTGGAATTCGTTCGCGGCGAGGACGCCGCTCCCACGGCGCACCCTACCGCTCGTTTCGGGGCCTCTGATATAACACGAGGCCTCCCAAAAAACCTTTGAACAGGGTGGAGATAGCGGGATGACCCATACCCTGATTCTGGGCGGCATACGCTCGGGCAAGAGCGACCGCGCCGAGCGCGCGGCCGGGAAAAGCGGCCGGGCGGTGACCTACGTGGCCACGGCCAACGCCGGCGACGGAGAGATGGCCGAACGGATTCGCGCACACCAGGCGCGCCGGCCGGACGACTGGAACCTGGTGGAAGAACCCCGCGCCCTGGGCCGGGTGCTGCGCGAGCACGGCGAACAGGCCCCCTGCCTGCTGATCGACTGTATGAGCCTCTGGCTCAGCAACCTGCTGGCCGCTGGCGATGCGGTTCTGGACAACGAGATTGCGGACTTCCGTGAAGCACTGGCGGACTACCCCGGTCCCGTGGTCATCGTCACTAACGAGGTGGGGC
>CAYPKI010000010.1:18617-23130 GCA_964411265.1 uncultured Alcanivorax sp.
ACCGTGGCCATGGATGTGCTGACGCGGCAGTTCACCGACCGGCTGGGCTGGCTGAATCAGGAGCTCGCACAGCAGTGCCACCAGGTGCTGTTAGTGGCCGCCGGATTGCCACTGACCCTCAAGGACGAGACGGCCGATTGAATTAGAGTGTCAGGGCCACCGTCAGCAGGCCCAGCGCCTCCACTGACTCCACCAGGGCCCCGGCGGGATCGCCGGAGAAGCCGCCCAGACGCTGCATCATGAGCCGCGCGCCGGCGAGGCTGAGGGCCAGGGTCACCAGCAACAGGACCATCCCGGACCAGCCCGGCAGCAAGGCCGCGAGTACCGAAAGCACCAGCGCTGCGGCCACCCGGGCGCGCGGCAGTTGCTCCTTGGCCCGGTGCACCAGTCCCTCGTCCACGGCACAGGGCAGAGCCAGAAAGAGGCCGGACACGGCGGCCCGGGCCAGCACCGGCGTGAGCAACAGGACCGGCCAGGCTTCCGCCGCCAGCACCGACGCCAGCGCCACCCATTTGGTGAGCAGCACCAGCATCAACGCCACCGCTCCGGCGGGGCCGCAGGCCGGGTCTTTCATGATTTGCAGCGTGCGCTCCGGGTCACCATAGCCGCCCAGCCAGGCATCGGCACTATCCGCCAGCCCGTCCAGATGGAAAGCACCGGTGAGGCCCACCCAGAGCACCAGCACCGGCATGGCCGCCAGCTCGGCCGGCGTATTCAGGGCCCGCAAACCCACTGCCGCCGCGGCCAGGATTACGCCCATCACCAGTCCCACCAGGGGATAAAAGACCACGGCCTGGCCCCAGGCGCGCGGATCGATCTCCTCCGGAAGCTGTACCGGAATACGCGTCAGCAGAGAAAACGCCAGTTTCAGCGCCTGGGCGATCATGAGCGCGCCCCGTGTTCCGTCAGCGCCACCAGACGCTCGTGGTCACCGGTATCCAGCCGCAAGCGGGTGCGGCACGCATAAGGCACCTGTAGCCGACCCATGGCCCGGGCCGGCGCCATCCCCAGTACAGATGCGAGGATCATGCGGATCACACCGCCGTGGGCCACGACCAGAACGTGCTCGTTGCTGAATTGATCAATCCGGTCGTGCCAGGCCCGGGCCACGCGTTCATGAAAAGCCGCCAGTTCCTCGCCGTTGGGGGGCGGATTGCGTTCGGCGTCCCGCCAGAAAGCGGCCAGCCGTGCGTCGTCACTCCGCTGGATCTCATCCAGCGTTTGACCCTCCCAGTCGCCAAAGGAAATTTCGCGAAAGTCCGACTCAAGGCTCAGGGGGCGATCGCCCAGCAGGGCGAGCTCATCGGCGAAGTCGCGGCACCGCCGAAGCGGCGACGACAGGATCTGATCGGGCGTTTCGCCCGACGCCAGGGCCGCGCGCATCTGCTCGAAGCCCCGCGCGCTCAGCGGATCATCCCGTTGTCCCCGGAAGCGGGCACCGCCCTCGGGCTCACCGTGGCGAATCAGATCCACGAAAGTCGTTTCAGCCATGGCTATCCCCGTCGCTGACGCCGGCTTCCTCGAACCGGGCCATGCAGTTGTGCAGATCACAGGCCAAGCGCATCAGCGGCACGGCCGAGGCGGCACCGGTGCCCTCGCCCAGACGCATGTCCAGATCCAGCAAGGGCTCCGCCTCCAGTGCCGCCAGCAGCCGGCGATGCCCGGGTTCGGCGGAGCCATGGGCAAAATGCAACCAGTCCCGCAAACCGGGTTGCATCCGGACCGCGACCAATGCGGCAGCGGTGACAATAAAACCATCCACCAGCACGGGCAGGCGTCGCTGGCCGGCTGCGAGAAAAGCGCCCGTCAAAGCGGCGATTTCGAAACCACCCACCTGGGCCAGCAGGGTCAGCGGGTCGTCCGCGGAGGCTGACCGCTGCAGCATCAGGCGCACCACCTCCATCTTGTGCGCCAGGCCCTGATCATCGAGCCCCGTCCCGGGGCCCACCAGGGATTCGGGCTTTTCGTCCAGCAGCGCACAGGCCAGCGCCGCCGCGCTGGTCGTATTGCCGATGCCCATTTCGCCGCCAATGAGGAGCTCAGAGCCCGCTTGCACGGCCCGCTCGACGGCACGCTGCCCGGCCGCCAGCGCCGTCTCCAGCTGCTCCCGACTCATGGCCGGCTCGCGGGCCGAATTGCCGGTGCCGGGCGCAATGGTTTCGTCCACCACACCATCGTCGGCCGGAGGCGGTTCTACGGTGCCCAGATTGATCACTTCCAGCTCGGCGTCCAGGCTCTGCGCCAGTACACTGATGGCGGCCCCGCCGCCAGCGAAGTTGGCGATCATCTGGCCCGTAACCGCCTGCGGAAAAGCCGATACGCCCTCGGCGCAAACGCCGTGATCGGCGGCGAAGACCAGAATCCGGATCCGATCCATGCCGGGCTTATCCCGGCTCTGCTGAGCGGCCAGGCTTACCGCCAGTTGCTCCAGTCCGCCCAGGGAGCCGGGCGGCTTGGTCAGCCGGTTCTGATGACCCAGTGCGCGGGCGCGGCAGTCCTCGTCGAGGCCGGGCGGCGGTGTAAACCAGAAGGGCTCTGTGGTCACGGCATGGTCCTCTGCTATGGAAGGTGAGCAATGCTCGGCGGGCCACATGATGCTGTCAAGTCGGTTACACTTGCGCGCCTTTCTTGGTGACGGAGTCGGCGATGTCCGCGGCCTGGATCTGTGTGATCGCGGTAATCCTGGACAGCCTGCTGGGGGAACCCAGGCGGGCCCATCCGCTCGCGGCCTTCGGCCGGCTGGCGGAAGGACTGGAACAGGGCTGGAACCGGGGCGGCCAGGCGGGCATCGCAGCAGGGTCGGCAGCGGTTGCTATACTGGTTGGCCTGCCCGTTCTGCTGGCGGTCGCCGCAACCTACTGGCTACCCGCCGAACTCTTGGCACCCCTGCAGATCCTGGTTCTCTGGCAGGCACTGGGCGCGCACAGTCTCAAGGAACATGCCCGCGCCGTGGTTCAGCCCCTGGCCGCCGGGGATCTGGCGGCGGCCCGGGTAGCAGTAGCTCAAATGGTTAGCCGGGATCCGGAAGCTATGGACGCACGCATTATCGCCCGATCGACCACGGAATCCGTGCTGGAAAACGGTGCGGATGCCGTCTTCGCCAGCCTGTTCTGGTTTGTGCTGGCCGGGTTGCCGGGCCTGGTGGCGCACCGGTTGATCAATACCCTGGATGCCATGTGGGGCTACCGTACGTCGCGCTTTGAACGTTTTGGCAAGGCGGCCGCACGGCTGGATGACGCCCTGGGCTGGTTCCCCGCCCGGCTGACGGCGCTGACCTATGGGGTCATGGGAAACTGGCAGCGGGCCCGGCAGTGCTGGCGCCACCAGGCCGGGCACTGGTCCAGTGCCAATGCCGGCGTGGTCATGGCCGCCGGCGCCGGCGCGCTCGGGATTCGCCTGGGCGGCGATGCGGTCTATGCCGACGGTATCCACAAGCGTCCCTGGCTGGGCGGAGGCGCCCCGCCGGATGCCGGCAGCATCCGGGCCGCGCTGACGCTGGTGCACCAGTCGCTGTTGCTGTGGCTGGCGCTGATTGTTCTGGGAGGGCTGTGGTTATGAGCAAACGCGAACGCGCCCATGGCGGCGCCGTGCGCGCCGCCGCGCGCCGTTACGGCATCCCCGAAGCCGAATGGCTGGATCTGTCCACCGGGATCAATCCCAACGGCTGGCCCGTGCCCACGCTGGACCCGGAAGTCTGGCGGCGCCTGCCGGAGCCGGACGACGGCCTGGACGAGGCGGGCCGGGCCTGGGCCGGGGCGCCTGCCAGCGCCGGCTGTCTCCCCGTACCCGGCAGCCAGTCCGCCATCCAGGTTCTGCCAAACCTGCGTGACCCCGCTACCGTGGGCATCCCCGAGCCCGGCTACAACGAGCACGCGCGCTGGTGGCAGCGGGCCGGTCACCGGGTGATACCGGTACGCCCGGACAACCCGGACCCGCCGCTGGAGGAGCTGGACGTTCTCGTCTGGATTCATCCCAACAATCCCACCGGTGACCAGCATCCACGAGCCGTCCTGCGTGACTGGCACCAGCGTCTGGCCGACAGGGGCGGCTCGCTGGTGGTGGATGAGGCCTTCCTGGATGACCCGGCGCACAGCATGGCGGCCTTCGCCGGTGAAGACGGTCTGGTCGTACTCCAGTCCCTGGGCAAGATCTTCGGCCTGGCCGGCGCGCGCCCCGGCCTGGTATTCGCGCCTGAGGCCCTTTGCTCCAACCTGGAAGAATCTCTCGGACCCTGGTCCCTGCCCGGACCCACGCGCGAGATCATGCTGCGCGCGCTCAACGATCACGCCTGGCAGAACGACAATCGCGAACGACTGCATGCCCAAAGCCGGCGCTTGCAGACCCTGCTGGAGAACCAAGGCTTTACCGTGGCGGGTCGGACCCCACTCTTCGCCTGGTGTCCTACGGCCAACGCCCGGCGGCTCGCCGAGACCCTCGCCCCTGAGGCTATACTCGTGCGTGAGTTCACCGATCCGCCCGGGCTGCGCATCGGCCTCCCGGGTCCCGAGGAGGA
>CAYPKI010000011.1:0-14364 GCA_964411265.1 uncultured Alcanivorax sp.
AATAATCGCGACCCGGCGGAACAGGGGTTGGTCCTGGCCCGGGGAGGCGCTCATCGCAGCTCTCCCGGGATGCTTGCCGGCGCTGCTCGCAGCCGGTCTGGCGCTGCCCCAGCGTCGCCCCGGGTCCGGGTCATGCTTTCATGACCTTTTTCAGGGCATCCAGGAAGCGCTCGTGTTCCTCCGGCAGTCCCGTCGATACCCGCAGGTGCTCCGGCATGCCATAGCCGCCCAGGGGACGCACGATTACGCCCTCGCGCAAGAGGCCTTCATAAATGGACTGCGCCTCGGGGCCGGCGCGGAAACTCAGCAGATTGGCCACGGAAGGGATATATTCCAGTCCCAGCTTATTCAGCCCCTCCGCAAGCTGCGCCAGCCCGGAGGTGTTCAGACTACGACTATCCTCGACATAATCGTGATCGCTCAGGGCGGCCAGCGCCGCCGCCTGCCCCGCCGTATTCACGTTGAACGGCTGACGGATGCGATTGAGCACATCCGCGATCTCCGGGCTGGACACGGCATAGCCGATGCGCAGGCCCGCCAGCCCGTGAATCTTGGAAAAGCTGCGTGTGACGATCAGGTTGGGGAAGCGCTCCAGCAGCCGGATACCGTCCGGGTAATGGCTTTCCTCGACATATTCGAAATAAGCCTCGTCCAGCACCACCAGCACATCCTCGGGCACCTCGTTGAGAAAGACTTCCAGGGCGTGCTCGTGGTGCCAGGTGCCTGTGGGGTTGTTGGGATTGGCCACATAGATCACGCGCGTGCGCTCGGTCACTGCCGCCGCCATGGCCTCCAGATCATGCCCGAACAGCGCCGCGGGCACCTCGACGGGGTTGGCCGAGACCGACCGGGCGACAATGGGATAGACGGCGAAGGCGTACTGGCTGTAAATGATCCGGTCGCCCGGTGCCACCCAGGCCCGGGCAATCAGCTCGAGTACATCGTTGGAACCATTGCCCAGGGTGATCTGGTCGCTGGACACCCCCAGCTGTTCGGCCAGGCCCATCTTGAGGTCATGGCCGTGCCCGTCCGGGTAGCGGTGCAGATCCTCCACGGCATGCCGCACGGCCTCGCGGGCTTCATGACCCGGTCCGCGCGGATTTTCGTTGCTCGCCAGCTTGATCACATCCCGAATGCCCAGCTCGCGCTTGAGCTCCTCCACGGGCTTGCCGGGCTCATAGGGCTGGAGCTGTTGTACGCCCGAATTGGCCGTTTGGCGGAAATCACAGGTCATGGTTACTCCCCTTCAGAGAACGGCTCGCGGGTAGGAGCCGAGAAAACGTATGGTCATGCCCTGTTGATCCAGCTCGCTCAGCGCCTGTTGCGCTTCCGCATCCTCACGGTGGCCCTCGAAATCGATAAAAAAGACATAACTCCAATTGCCCGTCAGCGACGGACGCGATTCCAGGCGCGTGAGATTGATGCCGTGCTTCTGGAAGGGGTCGAGCACGTGATAAAGCAACCCGGGCCGGTTCTTGCCGCTCACCAGCAGGCTCGTCTTGTCATGGCCCGTGGGCGCCACATCCTGACGACCGATAAGGATAAAACGGGTGGTGTTATCCGGATCGTCCTCGATATTGCGCTGGAGCGACTCCAGCCCATAGATTTCCGCGGCCACGTCGCCGGCAATGGCGGCCGCGTTCCATTCACCACGCACGCGTTTGGCGGCGTCCGCGTTGGAACTCACCGCCACGCGCTCGGCGCCGGGCAGATGCGCGTCCAGCCATTTGCGGCATTGCGCCAGCGTCTGCTGGTGGGAATACACGCGCGAGAGCTTGTCGCGCTGGGTGTTCGGACCCATGAGCAAATGATGATGAATGCGTTGCTCCACTTCACCGCAGATCTGCAGCGTGGAGGTCATGAATGAATCCAGGGTGTGATTGACCACGCCTTCGGTGGAATTTTCCACGGGTACCACACCATAGTGGGCCGCGCCCGCTTCAACCTCGCGAAAGACCTCGTCGATAGCACCCAGCGGGCGCGCCTCCACCGCATGGCCGAAGTGCTTGAGCACGGCCTGCTGGGTGAAGGTGCCCTCGGGCCCCAGAAAAGCTACCTGGATCTGCTGCTCCAGCGCCAGACACTCGGACATGATCTCGCGGAACAGGCGCGCCACGGCCTCGCCATCCAGCGGCCCCTCGTTGCGCTCCTTGATGCGTTCGAGCACCCGGGCCTCACGCTCGGGCCGATAGAAAGCGTCCGTGCCTTCCTGCTCGCGCTTGACCCGCGCCACCTCGTGCGCCAGCTCCGCGCGCCTGTTCAAAAGGCGCTGCAGCTCTTGATCGACGCCGTCGATCTGCTCGCGCAGCTCGTCCAGGGAAGCACTCATCAGCTGTTCTTCCGCGCGAAGTCGTCCATGAACTGAATCAGCGCATCAATCGCTGCCTCGGGCACGGCGTTGTAGATGCTGGCGCGCATGCCGCCCACCGACCTGTGGCCCTTGAGATTCATCAGGCCCGTCTGCTCTGATTCTTCCAGGAACTGCTTGTCGAGGCTGTCGTCGGCCAACACAAAGGGCACATTCATCAGCGAGCGATCCTTTTCGCGCACCGGATTGCGGTAGAAATCGCTGGCATCGATGTAGTCGTAGAGCTTTTTCGCCTTGCGCTCGTTGATCTTTTCCATGCCTTCCAGACCGCCCTGCTCCTTGAGCCACTGAAACACCAGTCCGGCCAGATAGAGCGCGAAGGTCGGCGGCGTATTGAACATGGAGCCGGCGTCCGCGTGCGTCTTGTAGTGCAGCATCGACGGCGTATCAGCCGGTGCGCGCTCGAGCAGATCCTTGCGCACGATCACCACCGTCACACCGGCCGGGCCGATATTTTTCTGGGCACCGGCATAGATGAGTCCGTACTGCGAAACATCGATGGGCCGCGACAGGATGGTGGAGGACATATCCGCGACCAGCGGCTTGTCGGTCTGCGGGATATAGGGAAATTCCACGCCCCCGATGGTTTCATTCGGGGTGTAATGCACATAGGCGGCGTCGTCCGAGAAATTCAGCTCGGACTCGTCCGGCGCACTGGTGAAGCCATTATCCTCGGTGGAAGCGGCGACATTCACTTTGCCGAAGCATTGCGCTTCCTTGATGGCTTTCTTGGACCACTGCCCGGTATTGATGTAATCCGCCTTGCCGCCATCCCCCATGAGGTTCATGGGCGCCATGGCGAACTGCAAACTGGCCCCGCCCTGGAGAAAGAGCACGGCATAGTCGTCGCTGATGCCGAGCAGCTCGCGCAGGTCGGTCTCCGCCTGCTCGGCAATGTCGACGAATTCCGGCGCGCGGTGGCTCATTTCCATTACCGAGAGACCGCGCCCCTGGTAATCGAGCATGTCGTCGCGGGCGCGGGCCAGCACGTCTTCGGGCAGCGCGGCGGGTCCGGCACAGAAATTATAGACGCGTGTCATAGCGTTGGTTGCTCCTCGTTTGCTGAAATCGGTTCGGGCGGATGGTCTTTCGCCCGGTTCCTGATCCGCAGGAGCGACGTCCCCATCGCGATTTCCAGAGGCTCTGGAACGGTTCGCGACGGGGACGTCGCTCCTACAAGAGGTTATTCGTCGGCTTCGTCGCCTTCTCCTCCGCCTTCTTCCTCGTGCGCTTCATCCAGCTCGGGAATGGGGGCGACACCCACCATGTTCTCGTCCTCGCCCAGCCGGATCAGGCGTACACCCTTGGTATTGCGGCTGAGCACGCTGACTTCGTCGACCCGGGTGCGCACCAGCGTACCCATGTTGGAAATCAGCATGATGTCTTCCTCGCCGGTGACCTGGGTGGCGCCCACCAGCGCGCCGTTGCGCTCGTCGGTGACCATGGCGATGACCCCCTGTCCACCCCGGCCGCGCAGCGGGAATTCCTCGACATCCGTACGCTTGCCGTAGCCGTGTTCACTGGCGGTGAGCACCTGGGCGTCCGGCTGCGGCACCAGCAGCGAAATGACGCACTCGCCGGCCTGCAGCTTCATGCCGCGCACGCCCCGGGCGTTTCGGCCCATGGGCCGTACTTCGTCCTCGCTGAAGCGGATGGCCTGGCCGCCGTCGGCTACCAGCATCAGATCCTGTTCGCCATTGGTCACGGCGACATTAACCAGCTCGTTGGCCCCTTCCAGCTCAATGGCGATGAGGCCGGCGCTGCGCGGCCGGCTGAAGGCATCCATGTTGACCTTCTTGACGGTGCCGTTGGAGGTCGCCATGAAGATGTATTGCCCTTCGGTGTTCTTGGCCAGCGGCAGCATGGCGGTGATCTTTTCGTCATCCTGGAGCCGCGGCAACAGATTGACGATGGGTTTGCCACGCGAGGTGCGGCCCGCCTGCGGCAGCTCGAACACCCGGAGCCAGAAGACCTTGCCGGCATTGGTGAAGCACAGCAGGGTATCGTGCGTGCCGGCGACCACCAGATGTTCGATGTGGTCCTCATCCTTCAACTGACCCGCGGATTTGCCGCGCCCGCCGCGCTTTTGCGCCCGGTAGGTATCAATGGGCTGAGCCTTGGCGTAGCCGCCGCGCGACAGGGTAACCACCACGGTCTCCTCGGCGATGAGGTCTTCCATGGTGAGATCCGCTTGCGAGGATTGAATCTCGGTGCGCCGGTCATCGCCGTATTCATCGCGAATGGCCAGCAGCTCATCGCGAATGACGCGCAGCAGCTTTTCCGGATCCGCGAGAATTTCGCCCAGTTCGCGGATCTTGTCGAGCAACTCCTGGTAATCCGTAACCAGTTTTTCCTGCTCCATACCCGTCAGCCGCTGGAGCTTGAGATCGAGAATGGCCTGAGCCTGTTCGGGCGAGAGCCAGTACTGGCCGTTACGCAGCCCGTAGTGATCGGCGAGGCCTTCCGGACGGCAGGCGTCCTCGCCGCCGGCGCGCTCGAGCATGCCGGTCACTTCCCCGGGTTCCCAGCCGCGCGCAACCAGTTTCTCGCGCGCCTCGGCCGCCGAGGGCGACTCCTGGATGAGCGCAATGACGTCATTGATGTTGGCCAGGGCCACGGCCAGACCTTCCAGCGTATGCCCTTTCTCGCGCGCCTTGCGAAGGTCATAAACGGTGCGCCGGGTGACCACCTCACGGCGGTGGCGGATAAAGGCTTCCAGTGCCTGCTTGAGATTGAGCGTCCGGGGCTGACCCTCGACCAGGGCCACCATGTTGATGCCAAAGACGTTTTCCATCTGGGTGAGGTTGTAGAGGTTGTTCAGCACCACTTCGGCTACCGCATCCTTGCGCAGGTCAATGACGACGCGCAGGCCTTCCTTGTCCGATTCGTCGCGCAGCTCGGTGACGCCGTCGATGCGCTTTTCCTTGACCAGCTCGGCCATCTTCTCGATCAGCCGGGCCTTGTTGACCATATAGGGCAGTTCGGTCAGCACAATGGACTGCTTGCCGGTCTTGTCGTGCGTCTCGATATCGGCCCGCGCGCGCACAAGCACCCGACCACGACCCGAGCGATAGGCCTGCACGATACCGGCGCGACCATTGATCATGCCGCCGGTGGGGAAGTCCGGGCCATGGATGTACTCGATCAGATCGTCAACGCTCAGGTTTTCGTCGTCGATCAGCGCCAGGGTGCCGTCAATGACCTCGCGCAGGTTGTGCGGCGGGATATTGGTGGCCATACCCACCGCGATGCCCGAGGAGCCGTTGACCAGGAGATTGGGGATGCGTGTGGGGAGCACCTCGGCGATGTACTCGGTGCCGTCATAGTTCTCGTCAAAATCGACCGTTTCCTTGTCCATGTCCGCCAGAAGCTCATGGGCAATCTTGGCCATGCGTACCTCGGTGTACCGCATGGCCGCGGCGGAGTCACCGTCGATGGAGCCGAAGTTTCCCTGGCCATCAACCAGCGTATAGCGCAGCGAGAACGGCTGCGCCATGCGCACAATGGTGTCGTAAACGGCGGAGTCGCCATGGGGGTGATATTTACCAATGACGTCGCCCACCACGCGCGCGGACTTCTTGTACGCCTTGTTCCAGTCGTTGCCCAGCTCATGCATGGCGTAGAGCACACGCCGGTGTACCGGCTTGAGCCCATCCCGGACGTCCGGCAAAGCGCGCCCGACGATCACGCTCATGGCGTAATCGAGGTAGGACTGGTTGAGCTCTTCCTCGATGTTGACCGGTGTAACTTCTCTGGCGAGGTCGGTCATGGTGTTCTTGCTGCCCCCTGGTTCCCGTGCGTCCCGTGCGGTCCGTCCCGAAAAGGCGTAATCCTATCACATCAGCGACCCCGGACTCCCACCCCGAGCGCCCGTGTTCCCCACGGAATCAACCGCTAACCGCCGGAACCGCGGCGGGCGCGGACAACACGCCCCCAAAGCCGGCGTTGTCCGCTATACTGCGCGCTCTGATTTGGGCGGACCCGAGGTGGTTGCGATGACACAGACGCCGGCCGCTGCGGACCTGGCGGTGCATGCCCGCTGGGTCATTCCGGTGGAAGGTTCCGAGCGCGTGCTGGAGCACCATGCCGTGATCGTGCGCGACGGGCAGATTGCCGATGTGCTGCCCTCGGAACAGGCGAGCGCGCGCTGGCAAGCGGCCGAAACCGTGGAGCTCGACCGGCACGCGCTCATGCCCGGGCTGGTGAATGCCCATACCCATGCCGCCATGAGCCTCTTCCGCGGCCTGGCCGATGACCTGCCGCTAATGACCTGGCTGGAGGAGCACATCTGGCCGGCGGAGGGCCAATGGATGAGCGAGCCGTTCGTGGCCGACGGCACCCGCCTCGCCACCACGGAGATGATCCGGGGCGGCACCACCTGTTTCGGGGACATGTACTTCTTCCCGGACACCATCGCCCGGGTGGTTAAGGAATCAGGCATCCGCGCAGCCATCTTTACCGGAATCCTCGATTTCCCCACGCCCATGGGCAACGGGCCCGAGGATTATCTGCGCGCGGCCGTCAACGCCAGCGACGCCTGGCGCCACGAGCCCCGCATCACCATCGGCTTTGGCCCGCATGCGCCCTATACCGTCTCGGATGCGCCCCTGGAAAAGGTGCGCACCTATGCCGAAGAGCTCGATGCGCCCATCATGATGCATGTGCATGAAACCGCGGAGGAGGTTCAGCAGGCCGTCGAGGCCACGGGCGAACGGCCGCTGGAACGCCTGCACCGGCTGGGGCTGCTGTCACCGCGTTTCATGGCGGTGCACATGACGGATCTCAGCGCCGAGGAGAGGGAGCTGGCCCGCGCGACCGGCATCCATGTCGCACACTGCCCGGAATCGAACATGAAACTGGGTAACGGCTTCTGCCGCGTGGAGCAGCTGCGCCATGCGGGCGTACAGCTGGCGCTGGGCACCGACGGCGCCGCCAGCAACAATGATCTGGACATGATCGGCGAAATGCGCACCGCCGCATTGTTGGGCAAGGCGGTCGCTCATGACCCCAGCGCCGTGCCCGCGGAGGCGGTGCTGGAAATGGCGACGCTGGGCGGTGCCCGTTCGCTGGGTCTGGAGCAACAGATCGGTTCCCTGGTGCCGGGCAAACAGGCGGATCTGGTGGCGGTGGATCTGGGTCAGCCCGAAACCCAACCGCTCTATGACCCGCTGGCGCAGATTATCTATTCGGCGACGCGCTCGCAGATAAGCCATACCTGGGTCGCCGGGCAATGCCTGCTGCGCGAGCGCGAGCTGACCCTGATCAATCCGGAGCGTCTGCAACAGGACGTGACGCGCTGGAATCACCGGATCGCGGAGGACGGCGATGAATGAGTCGCGCAATGTGGATGACCAGGAAATCGCCAAGTTCAGCGAGCTGGCCGAGCACTGGTGGGATCCGGACGGAGACATGCGCCCGCTGCACGACATCAATCCGCTGCGCCTGAACCATATTGAGGAAAGCGCTCCCCTGCCCGGTCGCACAGCGCTGGATGTGGGCTGCGGCGGCGGCCTGGTGTCCGAGGGCATGGCCCGCCGGGGTGCCGACGTGACCGGCATCGATCTGGGTGAGGCGCCGCTGGCTGTGGCCCGGCTGCATGCACAGCGGGAAGGCGTTGCGGTGGAATACCAGCAGGTGACCGTGGAAGATCTGGCCACCGAACGCCCGGAGCACTATGATCTCGTCACCTGCCTGGAGATGCTTGAGCATGTGCCCGATCCGGGCGCCGTAGTCGCGGCCTGTGCCCGGCTGACGCAACCCGGTGGCCAGCTGGTGTTCTCCACCATTAACCGCAATCCCAAGAGCTTTGTCTTCGCCATTGTGGGCGGCGAATACCTGCTCAACCTGCTGCCGCGTGGCACCCATGAGTACGCCAAGCTGATCCGCCCCTCGGAGCTGGCCGGCTGGTGTCGCGAGGCCGGGCTGGAGGTGGTGGACACTACGGGCATGACCTATAACCCGATCACGGGTGCCTACCGGCTGGGCCGGGATGTCTCGGTGAATTACCTGCTGCGCGCGAGCAAGCCTGCCGCGGGAGAACGGGCTTGAGCCTGGATGGGGTTTTCTTTGATCTCGACGGGACCCTCGCCGACACTGCCCCGGATTTCCAGATCGTGCTCAACGAGCTCATGCGCGAATCCGGTCGGCCGGAACTGTCCGCGGCGGCGGTACGCCGGCAGGTGTCCCACGGCGCGCGCGCGCTGGTGACCCTGGGTTTTGACCTGGAGCCCGGCGAGCTCGGTTTCGACCAGGAGCTGGAGCGCCTGCTGGCGCGCTACCGGGAGCATCTGGATGTGGCCACCCGCCTGTTCCCGGGCATGAACCAGGTGCTGAAGGAGCTGGATGCAGCGGCCATTCCCTGGGGCGTGGTAACCAACAAACCCGAGCGTTTTACCCGACCCGTGCTCGACGGCCTGGGTCTGCTGGCGCGAGTGTCCGCCATTAGCTGCCCGGAGCATGTGACCGAGCGCAAGCCCGACCCGCAAACGCTGTTCCTGGCCTGCCGTCAGGCGGGCATAGCTCAAACGTCCGCCTGTATCTATGTCGGCGACCATGTACGCGACATTCAGGCGGGTCAGCGCGCGAGCATGACCACCGTGGCCTGCGCCTTCGGCTATATCGATCCGGACGAGGACCCGGCCGGCTGGGCGGCGGATTACTTGATTCACGAGGCCACGGACCTTATACCCATACTGGAAGATTTGAAGGAGTCGTCGACGTGAGCGAAACGGACGCTATTCAGGACGCCGCCCTGCAATACCAGTGCCCGCCCCGGGGGCTGCTGGACCGGATCATTCTGGTGACCGGCGCCGGTGACGGTATCGGGCGAGCCGTGTCCCTGGCGCTGGCCGATCACGGCGCCACCGTTATTCTGCTGGGCCGCACCCAGGACAAGCTCGAAGCTGTCTATGACGAGATCAAGAAACGGGGCGGCCCCGAGCCGGCGCTGGCACCGGTGAACCTGGAGGTGGCGACGCCCGCGGATTACACTGAGCTGGCGGGATTATTCGAGCGCGAATTCCACCGTCTGGACGGACTCCTTCACAACGCCTCCCTGCTGGGTGAAATCACGCCCCTGGACCAGTATCCCGTAGCCACCTGGAATGCGGTGATGCAAGTAAACGTGAACGCCCAGCTGCAGCTCACCCAGGCGCTGTTGCCCCTGCTGCGCCAGTCGGAGGACGCGTCCCTGCTGTTTACATCTTCGGGTGTGGGTCGTCAGGCGCGCGCTTTCTGGGGCGCCTACGCGGTCTCCAAGTTCGCCAACGAGGGCATGATGCAGATCTTTGCCCAGGAGCTGGACAAGACCTCCAATATCCGGGTGAACAGCATCAATCCGGGCGCCACGCGAACCGACATGCGCGCGTCCGCGTATCCGGGCGAGGACCCACAGACCCTGCCCGCACCGGCGGATATTGTCGCCCCCTATCTGTATCTGCTGGGGCCGGCCAGTCGGGACGTACAGGGGTTCGCCCTCGACGCCCAGCAAAAATAAACGCAGGATGGCAGTGGGATGGTTGCAACCACGCTTTGTTCACGTTGAAGCAGAGAGAGTAGTGCTATGGATTCAAGACAAGCTCTCGCGGTCATTGCCCACGGCAGCCGCAACCAAGACGCCAACAACGAGTTCCTGCAGCTGGCCTGCGATTTAGCGGGTGTCGTAGACGACTATGAAGCAGTGAGGGGCTGCTTCCTGGAGCTGGCCGAGCCTTCACTGGCACAGGCTGTCGGGGAGCTGGTCGACACCGGGGCGCGGCACATTCAGGTATATCCACTGTTCTTCAATCAGGGCAAGCATGTGGCGCGGGATATCCCCGAGCTTGTGGCCGAGGAACAGCGCCGGTTTCCCGACCACAGTATTGAGCTCATGCCCTACTTCGGCTCTTTCGAGGGGCTGGCCTCCATGATTCAAACGCATCTACGCACGCTTACGCAGTCCAGCGCATCATAACCCCCCTGGCGGTGAGCCCGCTGCCGGATTGAAGGACCCATGAGCCAGCAGGTCGTCCAGCGGTTCCGGTTCATGCACGGCGAAGCCCTGAGCGAAATCCACGCCCAGTTCCCCCAGCAGTCGCCGCGTAGCACGGTGCTCCACGAATTCTGCCACAGTGGTCTTGCCCAATGCCTTGGCGACTTCGTTGATCGCGCGCACGACAGCATAATCCCGTGACTCGAACGCCATCTCGCGCACAAAGGCGCCATCAATCTTGAGGATATCAGCGGGCAGGTTGCGCAGGTAGTTGAACGACGACATACCGCTGCCGAAATCATCCAGCGCAATGGATATCCCGTAGGCACCCACCTGCTCGAAGAAATGCCAGGCGTCATTGAGATTGGCCATGGCTGCTGTCTCGGTGATCTCCAGACAGAGACGCTCACCGGGTACGTCATAGCGCTCCAGCAGCTGCAGCACGAACTGATGAAAGTCGTAATGGCTTACGGACGCGCCGGAGACATTGATATGACAGCGTCCGCCGTCCGCCAGCCACTGCGGGTGCCGGGCCAGGGTCATCAGGGTAGTCTCGAGCACGCGCATGTCCACCATGCTCGCCAGGCCATAGCGCTCCGCCGCCGGCAGGAAGGCCCCGGGCGTGTGCCAGAGGCCACTCTCATCCATCAAACGCACAAGAATTTCATAATGATCTGAAGCGTCTGCGTACAAGGCCTCGATGCGCTGTACGTGGAGATAGAGGCGATCATCGTCCAGCGCGCGCTGAATGGTGCCCAGCCATTGCAGACCACTATAGTGTTGAGCCACGGCCTGGTCGCTCTCCTCGAACACATGCACCCGGTCCCGGCCCATGTTCTTGGCGAGGTGGCACGCGGTATCCGCCTCCTGCAACACCCAGGTGACATCAGCCGCATGCTCGGTAATTTCCGCCACGCCGATAGAGGCACTCAAACGGAAACTGCGCTGGTCCCACTCAAACACGACCTGCGCCAGCGCGAGGCGCAATTTCTCCGCTACTTGCCGGCCATCGCTCAGAGCCGTGTAGTGCAGGATGACGGCGAATTCGTCCCCGCCCAGACGGCCTACCACGTCCACGGCACGCAGCTGGTTCTGGAGAATGCGCACGATGCGCCGCAGCAATTGGTCACCCGCCACATGTCCGCAGGTATCATTGACGACCTTGAACTGATCCACATCGATAAAGCAAAGCACATGGCGACTTTTCTCCACCCGCGCATTTTCCAGTGCGACCTCGACGCGGCGCTCCATTTCTCGGCGGTTGTAGAGTCCGGTCAGTTCGTCATGACTGGCCTGGTAGGACAGTTGCTCGGCCAGCTCCTGGGCCCGGGTGACATCCTCCACCAGCCAGATGAACTGCTCGGGTTCGTGCTCTTCGGTACGCGTAAGCGCAGAGGTCAGTTTGGCGTGCACCCGGGAGCCGTCGCCGCGTAACAGATTGCGCCGAGTGGTGTAACTGCGGGTTTCCCCTGCCAGCAGTTGCTGATCGAATCTTTGCAGATCGGCCCGATCGTCCGGATCCACCAGTTCGGCCACCGGCTTGCCGATCAGTTGCTGGCGCGCCATGCCGAGCATAGAGCACAAGGCAGGATTGGCATCCATAATATCGTGAGTCGGGTCGAGCTGCATCATGCCCATCCCGGCCTGCTCGAAGGTGGTCAGAAAACGTCGATCCCGCGCGCGCAACCAGGTGAACATGCGATAAAGAATCCACCAGGCCACCACCGCCATGAACAGAGCTCCCACCACGGCCAGCGGCATCAGGATGCGCTTGAGCGTCATGACGCCCGTCATGATCTCGTCCGAAAACCCCTTGGCCTTGCTGCGCAGGCTCAGGCTCAGGCGGGTGATTTCCGCGCGCAGATCCGAGCGGGTTTGGGCCGATATCGCCGCCTCCTGTTGCTCCAACCTCGTCAGGATTTCCTGCAAGCGAAGAATCTGGTCATCCGTGCTACGCCACACGCGCACGGCGTCCTCCATGAAAGGCACCCAGCGAAAATAGCGGTAGGTGAGAATCAGACCCGGCACAACATCCGGGTTGCTCCTCGCCTGCAGGAAGCCTTGACGAGCCGCCTCCAGATCCGGCGGCTCGCGCTCCAGCGCCTCACGGGCAGCCAGTCCGCCCAGCGGAACGGACAAGGCGGTTTGCGCGCGTTCCAGATGGGGCTCTTCGAGGGTTTCGACATAACGGTCGAGGTGAAAAATGGCGCCGTTGACACCCTTGGACCAGTTGCTCTCACCGGCAATATAGGCCTGGGCATTGGCCTGGAGTTCCAGCGCGGACAACATCAGGGCAATGCCCACACACGAGAGCAGGACCAGGGCGCCAAAGCCGGTCAACAGGATCTTGCGGTAATAATAGGCCGGGTCGGTTCGCGCCCGTTTCATGATCGCCCCACAAGGACTGGCCATCGGCGGGTGTCCGCAGCAAATGGTGATGGCACTGAGATTTTTTTGTTATTCGGGGGTGTAAGGATATAGCTTTTACTGTCGGAACACACCCCCGGTACCAATGGTAAAGTGCGGGGTTGATCCCCATATTCAGCCCCGCTAATCCCACGCGTAAGGAGATGATTGATGCAGCGCGGCATGCGCCTTTTCCGCCTGGCGGGCATTGACGTCTATCTGGACTGGAGCCTGCTCATCATCTTCGTTCTGATCGCCTCCAGCCTGGGCCTGGGCGTCTTCCCCCAGTGGCACCCGGAGTGGTCCGGCAGCACCACCCTGATCACGGCCTTCGTGGCCGCGGTGCTCTTTCTGGCCAGTGTGGTCGCCCATGAGTTCTCGCATGCGCTGGTGGGCCGCGCGAACGGGATGACCGTGAATCGCATCACCCTCTTCATCTTTGGCGGCATGGCCCGGATTGAATCCCAGCCCCGTGACTGGCGGTCTGAATTCTGGATGACCATTGTAGGTCCAATTACCAGTCTGGCCCTGGGCTTCATCTTTATCAGTCTGGGCATGACCATCATGCCGTTGGACGATTACGATCCGGAACGCCCCCGCAAATTTCTGGCCGCCATGACGCCGCTGGCCACGCTTCTGCTCTGGCTCGGGCCCGTCAATATCATTTTGGGGTTGTTCAACCTGGTGCCCGGCTTTCCGCTGGATGGCGGGCGCGTACTGCGCTCACTCGTCTGGGGCTTGACCGGGGATTTCCAGCGCGCCACCCGCTACGCCTCCCAGGGCGGGCAGTTATTTGCCTGGCTACTGATCGCTAGTGGCGTGGCCATGATTCTGGGCATGCGCATACCCATTTTGGGTACCGGCTTCCTCAACGGGCTCTGGCTTATGCTGATCGGCTGGTTCCTGAATACGGCCGCCGTCGCCAGCTACCACCAGATGCAATCCCGCCATCTGCTCCAGGGGGTGCCGGTACAACGCATCATGCAAACAAAGCCGCGCACGGTCGATCCCGAACTCAGCCTGCAGGAACTGGTAGATCACTACCTGTTTCAGGGCGACCAGCGGGCTTACCCGGTCGTCCGGGACGAAAAACTGGAGGGACTGATCACGCTGCAGGAGATCCGGACCGTGCCGCGCGACCGCTGGTCGGACACCCGGGTGGACCACATCATGGTGGCCGCCAGGGATCTGGTCACAGTCGGTCCCGACGACGAGGCTGCCGAGGCCCTGGAACTGATCAGCCAACGCGGCTTCAATCAGTTGCCCGTGATGGAACACCAGCGTCTTCGTGGATTAATTCACCGCGAGGATCTGATGCGGTGGTTGTCGCTGTTCCACCGGAGCTGACACAGCCCGGGTACAAAATCAATGCCTGTGCCATCCCCCGCGGTTCGAGCCGGCGACAACGAATCGTGCGACCCGAATCGCTGGGACGGGCAAACCGAGCAATGCACACGCGCGATCGAAAGAAAAGCGTTACCCTGTAGCTCTCGTTGCCGTCATTCAGGTTATTTCATGGTCCGAACCGTGCTGGTCGTGCTTTTGTCGGTTGCCGGCACGGCCACATGGGCAGCCTCGCCGGGCACCAGGATTTCGGGCGGTGACGACGAACACCGCGAGG